>UWYT01000181.1 GCA_900608495.1 Olavius algarvensis spirochete endosymbiont
CAGAATGCACACGCATTCTGTCTATCCTTTGGGCGTCAGTTAGAAAGGAAGCCCCCAACTCGCCCCCTTGGGCGTCATAGTCAACGCCTGCAGCAGCATCATCTTCATAAACCGGAAGCTTGCGGGTGAGCTTCGGAAAGTCTTCGTCGAGCTCTGTTTCCAGGAAGAGCCGGATGACGCCAGTAGCACGGCACAGTTCTACAGGTCCTCATGAAGTGACCGTTGACATATCCGGCAATGTCTATGTGAGAGATACATTCAACAACCGCATATACGGGAGTTAGAGTACAGGACGCCCTGGAAAGAACCAAACAGGCAGTTTCTTCGTTAGGGGCTATCTTGAGCCAAACGAGCAGGATTAGGGTGAAAGAATGTAGATCATCCCGCATCACATCGCTCCTCAGTATTATAATTTCTCAAATTTGAGACAGCTTGCTTAATTCCTTTCCTTTACAACCGTCGGGGACTTGACGGGTATTGGAACCAGTATAGTATAATCACCCGAAAAACGATTTCAGCGAGGAAGCATATGGCGGTACCAAAATTCCGAACTTCAAAGGCCAGGAGCCGCCGGAGGCGTTCGATAAACATGAGAATTTCTGTACCCAGTCTTATTACGTGCTTCAACTGTGGAAACAAAGTTGTGCGTCACCGTATTTGTCCAAAATGCGGATTTTATAAGGGCAGTCAGATCATCGAACCTAAGGTTGTAAGCTGATTAAGGAGTAGTATATGAGCACCGAATTGTTTGAAAAACTTAAGGATCTTATCGCCGATAGACTCGAGGTTGATAAGGATAAGATTGCCATGGACTCTCGGTTTCGTGAGGATCTTGGCGCCGATAGTCTGGATACCTATGAGTTGCTTTATGCCATAGATTCGGAATTAGGCGTTTCCGTACCCGACGAGAAAGCGACTGAGTTTGAAAAGGTTCAAGATGCTTTGGCATATATCGAGGAGGAGCTAAAAACCAAAGAATAGTGCAGATTCCTTTACGAACTCCTGATATTTCACGCGCGCGGCGCAAAGAATTGCTTCTATTTCAGAAGAGGGCGGGACTGAGATTCAAAAGACTTGAAAATTTGGACCTTGCCTTTTGCCATCGGTCTTTTGTTCACGAGACTTCCGCTGATATCAGCAATAATGAAACCCTTGAGTTTTTAGGGGATTCTGTTATCGGCATGACTGTGGCCGATTATCTCATACGCTTGCTTCCGGATCGTTCCGAGGGAGATTTAGCCAGAATAAAGGCACATGTAGTTAGCGAAGATACACTTGCTGACATTGCCTTGAAACTGGCTGTTGATTCGGTTGTGCATCTTGGCAGAGGTGAAGAAGCTTCCGGTGGCAGAAAGAAAAGAACTCTGCTTTGTGATTGCTTTGAGGCTCTGGTTGGTGCTCTGTATTTGGATTCGGGCTATGGCAAGGCTGCGAAATTTATTCTGAAGAACATAAACAGCCCGGTTGATTTGGTGCTTGCGGATAGACATCGTAAGGACTACAAAACCCTGCTGCAGGAACTGGTTCAAAAACGTTTTCATAGCTATCCCAAATATGTGCTGGACCATAAGTCTGGACCCGATCATCAAAAAACTTTTTGGATGACCGTGCAAATCAACGGTGAGAACTATGGACCCGGGAAGGGTGCAAACAAGAAATCTGCGGAGCAGGAGGCTGCAAGATCAGCCTATGAGGAGATGACTACTTAGAAGCGCATCAAGTTATTCTGAGCCTCTCCACACGAATTGGAACTAGGGATGCTCGTTCAACCAACCTCGACTGCGCGATAGCAGCTGATCGTGGTTGTTTTCCTTTGGGTTTTCCAAGACGCATTTTAAAAGAAATTTCAATAATTCCCCCAGCTTTGGTCCAGTCTCAATCCGGCAATTGTCCATTATTTGATTGCCGTTTATTGCTAGTGCACCAATAGTTAATGGAGTGTTCGATTCGATTACCAGGTTCACGCGCTTGATCAGGTTTTGAAGTTGTCCTATTTCTCCAGATGAAGTTGTCCGGTTTTTTGGAACACCACTAGGGGACTTGGAGGAGATAGTGGCGCCACTAGGCAGGTTGGCATGGGTTATCACGCATTTCAATTTGATAAGATTGTGCACTTGCCCAACACCTACACGGGAAACAAAGCGTCGTACATCGGCATCCCTCCAATCATCGTTGTATTGGAAATCCAGTTTGCTGAGCATGTTGATTGTACTGTCGCTTTCGGTGTTGGATGCCTTGTAACGCCTTAGGATAGATCGGGCTATATTGGCACTTCGAAGAAATGCTGAGGCCTCGTTTTTTGCTGGCTGAGCAAAGTAGCCAAGTCTGTGAAAGAGTGCGGCCAGGCGCAGAAAGAGGTTTGCTGGATTTGCCAAATCGCATGCCCTTAGACTGATGGAAAAAGAATCAATTCCTTTTCCCAACGGAGGATTCAGGTGGATATCAAACTCGGGAAAGAGTACTTTGATTAGGCCGGTCTGCTTGAATAGCAGGAACGACACGGATGGTTTTTCGGTTTGAAGAATCTTCTTGAGTTCCTCCCAAATTCGCTCGACAGAAAGAGTGCTGATGTTGGAACATGTTTCACTTATGGCATTCAGTGTCGCTGGATGGATGCGAAATCCTAGTTGGGATGCGAGTCTGCATGCTCGTATGGATCTAAGTCCATCTTCCTGAAGACGCACCCGTGGATTACCGATTGCCCTTATCAACCGCTTATCCAGATCCTCTCTGCCCCTGTGAGGATCGAGTAATTTGTTGTTGACTAAATCCCAGGCTATAGCGTTTACGGTGAAATCTCGTCTGGCAAGATCGCTGTCAATGCTTTCGGAGAATAACACCTTATCGGGGCGTCTACCATCCGAATAGGGCCCATCTTGACGAAAACTAGTGGTTTCGAATCGATACTTTCCGAGGATGATAGATACGGTGCCGTGTTTTATACCGGTGGGTATTGTTCTACGGAAGAGCTTGATTACATCTTCTGGTTCTGCATCGGTTGCCAAATCGTAGTCGTATGATTTACGACCTAGTAACCCATCCCGAATGGCACCGCCGACGAGCCAGCACTGAAAGGATGCGTCTGCAAAGATTTTTGCGGCTCCTCTTAGAATTTTGGGTATATGTATCGGCGGTGACTCCATGCTTTTGAAAACTAGTGAAGGATGCTGCAGAGGGTCAAGGGGAGGGGGAAATTTGGGACTAGCCAGCTTCTCTCTGTTTTAGATGATCGCAGCAGGAAAAACCCGACCCTGAAGCCGGGTTTGATTATCATGAATTGGATAAGTATAGCTCTCGGGATTTTACTGCAATAATTGGAGGACCAATTGACCCTGTTGATTGGCCTGAGCCAACATGGCGTTGGAAGCCTGATGCAATATCTGATGTTTCGTTAGCTCCACAGTTTCCTTTGCCATATTCAAATCCCTAATTCGGGATTCTGAAGCTTGCATATTGACGGCTCCCACATCCAATCCCTTGATGGCATGCTCAAGACGATTATGGTAAGCACCCAAATCGGCCCGTTGTTTGTTGACTAACAGTAGTGCTGCGTCAACAACGCCGATGTTTCTATTGGCTTGTTCGGGGGTGGATAAGGAAATCATCTGCCCTGTGCCAATCTGTCTTATGCCGAGGGCTTCCGCGGTCATCGTTCCAACGAAAACTTGTTCCCTCTGATCCATGTTAGCACCGATGTGCAACCACATGGAGGCGGTAACAACGTTGAGACCGTCAAATCGGGCAAAGCGACCTGTAAGCATGTTCATTCCGTTGAACTGAGCATGCGATGCAATGCGGTCTACTTCATCGACTAACTGAGAAACTTCAACTTGGATTTGCATCCTATCTTCCGCGGTGTAAATTCCGTTCGATGCCTGAATGGAAAGTTCACGAATTCTCTGGAGCACCTCAGAGCTCTCCTGGAGATATCCCTCGGTTGTCTGGATGAACGAAATACCGTCTGCCGCATTTCTACTTCCCTGCCGCAGTCCGCGTATTTGAGCTCTCATCTTTTCAGAAACGGCGAGTCCGGATGCATCATCCCTTGCTCGGGTGATGCGTAGTCCGGAGGAAAGCTTCTCCATGCTCTTTTGAGTGTTCGAATCGTTGATTTTACTCCGATTTGTTGCAAAAATTGCGCTCATGTTGTGATTAATGATCATTACATCCTCCTTGATGTTGACCAGTTGTGATTCTGGTGGACATCCTTATCCACATACTATTCTTATCGGTGGAACCTGAGGCGATTTGAATTTCTTGGTGGGAATTGATTGTTCTGGGATGATTTTCAGCCGATTTTGGGCTGCTCTGGGTATTCGAGGGAAGGAGAGATTGATGCAACGTGGAGTTCTCTTAATTGGAGGAGCCGGGCCTTCTTCTGCACAGATTAGATGCATAGTGAAATCAGACGACTTGATTTGTGCGGCGGATTCGGGCCTGGATATGGCATTGTCGGCAGGCATTGAACCTCAGGGAATAGTTGGGGATATGGATTCAATATCGGATTCGAAACTTCTTGAAAACTATTCTACTGTTGAGATTGCAGAGAGAGATAAGAATGAATCTGATACTGAGCTTGGGATTTCATGGCTGATAGAGCGCGGGTGCGAATCTGTTGTGCTAATTGGAGGTGGGGAGGGTAGGTTGGATCATACTTTGGCGCTGCTGAAGTTGTTTTCCAGAGAGAACCTGCTAGGTGTCTGGTTTACTGCCAGGGATATGACTGAAAGCATTGAGGAAAATACGGAATTGGTGGGTGATGTTGGTTCTACGATATCATTTTTCCCAATTGGGAACGGGCCCTGGATGGTTAAATCGATGGGTTTGACTTGGGAGTTGGATGTTGTGGATTGGAACTCGGGTGCGTTCAGTTTGAGCAATCGTTTCGAAGCTGCTTCGGTTAAGCTTATGGTGGAAAGCGGGCGGTTTATTCTGATACGACCTATTGAGCAGCTACTCTATCACCGTTGGTAATATAGATTCGATAGGAAATCCCTCTAATTCAAAAAAATCTATCAGGATGGGGTATTCATCAAGAAGTTGCCCATAGCTTTTCAGCAGCTTCAGTCGAATCTCTTGAGTGCTTTCCAATCTGGCGGCGAGGTTCTCGATTTCGCTTATTACTGCCTGACGATCCCTCATGGTTTCGAGCGTGAGACGGCGGGCTTCGGAGTAGAGAGCCAAGTCGGGATACTCCCAATTGAAGATGTTTACTCCAATGATGTCTACCCTCTCATCGATTGCGCTGTTCTTAATGGCTTCGGAAAGCCAATTTTGTTCTCCCACTGTCTCCGGATCGGCTGTCATGATTTGATTGATTATATCCAGGACAGCCGAATTGAGTTTAGCTTCAAAATCATTGTAGAAGGAATCCAAATCATCGAAACCACTTTCCACAAGTGATACCAGGCTATCCAGGTTAACATGGTAGTTAATGCTTGCTTCGATTTCCCAGTTGAAATCGATGTCATCACCAATAATCGTGTTGTAAATCTTGCCTGAGGGCAAGATGCCACTTAGCCTTATATCTGTGGTTTGTGGTTTTAGATTAAATTTGTGAAGAGTGAGGTAGGTTGGAAACAGGGCCTCCCATCTCCATTTGAATTCTTCGTTTTCAATCAGTTCCGCTTCGTAGCCATAGGACTTTTTGTATACCACCGCGTATTCACCTTCATTAAGACGAAGCTGCATCCAGCCAATGCAGAACACGGCGCCTCCGGCTATTATGAGTATTAAGAGAGTCGCAAAAAAACCACCCGCAGAATTTCTCGGTTTCTTCCTCTTTAATTGTTCCTTCTTTTCAATCATTCTTTGCTCCTTTATTTTGTTTTAGTATTTTGAGCTCTGAGAGTCTGGTGACTACCATGTCGGGTTCGATGTTTGCTTCTGGGCTACTTTCACGAAGCCTTAGAGAGCGTTTATCTCCTGCGAATAGTGCAGTTTTGCAGCCAGCTCTGGATGCACTTGCTATGTCGTTTAACATGTCGTTTCCTACGTATAATACCTCACTTACTCCTATTTGATCTTCAGTAAGCTGGGTTAACGGCGTTTTAAACATGTTGATGGAAGGTTTGGCTTCAGAAAGTTTGTACGACCAGGAACATAAATTCTCTTCGAATCCGATTTGTGAGATTTGTTTGTTGCATATCGCCTGGAGAATCAGGGGAGTGTAGAATTGGGCGTTGGAAACTATTCCAATTCTTAACCCACTATCGCGAAGCTCACGGATAATATTCGGGAAGCCAGGCATGGGCCATACTGGATTAACGGCAAGCTCGTATTGTAGCGCCAGCGGCTCAATGAAAAAGGGAGAGGGAGGCTCGAGGAGCAACTTGCCTTTCCAAAAAGTGTTCAGGCTTTCTTCCCAGATATCGCGGATGTCGACTTCGGGATGCTCCATGCCTTTGACACGCAGTTGCTTATGGCGTTCGGTGATTTTCTGTCTCAGTGTGCCGCTTATTAAATGGACACTTAGCTGCCTTGAAGGTTTGTAGCCGCATTTTCTGAAAAGTTGCCCGATTTTGATGGCCCTGGTGTGGCTGCTCTCGCTTCTGTCGGAGAATAAACTGGCGTGGCTTATGTCACCACTGCTTGATATCAGCAGAGTCCCGTATATATCGAATAGTACCGCGCGTATTGGACTTGGGAACTTCAGTTTTGATTTGAGGTGGGTAGGTATGGGGTTGAGTCTGGTGAGTTTTGGTTTTATTTCGAATTTTTGTATTCCCTGCATTGTCGGGCATGATAATATGAGTAGGTGTGTTTAGCAACTTCTATTAGGAGCTTTGAGTTTGTGAGAGTGCTGTTTTGAGAAACAGGACCACCTGGCGCCTTCGGCGGATTTGGTTTCCAAGCATCTTTGGAAGACTTACAGCCTTGTTATTTGTTTTTTCCTTACTGGTTCTGTATTTCTATATTGTTGGGAATCGCCAGAGATTTTCCGATAACACTCTATTCTTTCTTTTCGAGATTGAGTCCTGGACGCTGGCCATTTGTGCGATTTCAGGGTTGATTGCAACTGTCAGTTATGCGGTGACACTTCCATTTCGAACCAACTTGAAGATAAATCGAATTATTTTTTCAGGGTTGGTAACGGTTTTCAGCGGTTTTCTATATTTTGGCGTGGCGCTGCTTCGGGCATTTTTGGGGCCATATGGGTAGTTTTTTCGGAGCGTTTCTACTGCTGCTGCCCGGGAATGCCAGTTGTAGCTTTACTTCGAAAGCACCATCTACATCCAGTTTCCATCATTGCAAATAACCGAGGCTTACATAAGCTTCGGCATTCAGTATGGCTGCCCCTGCAGCGCCGCGGACCGTATTGTGACCCAATACAACCATCTTGATATCACCGACAGGGCATTCTCGTATCCTGCCTGCACAGGCGGCCATGCCGTTTTCCAGCCAGATATCGCGGGCCGGTTGAGGTCTGTTTTCTTCTTCAAATACTATGATAGGCCTGCCAGGGGCCGTTGGCAGTTTTTTCTCCTGCGGAAGCGACTTCCATGTGTCTAGGATATCTTTTACTTGTTGTGGATTCGGTTTCTTTTCGAACTTTATGCTCAAGTTGATGGTATGACCCTCTATCAAAGGAACTCTGTTGCACTGGGCGCTGACTACGAAATCCGCCGGCTTTATGCTATCCTCTTCCAAGCGGCCGAGTATTTTTTGCGATTCGATTTCCACCTTGGGTTCTTCTCCCTCGATAAAGGGCAATATGTTGCCCAGGATATCGTAAGATGAAACCCCGGGATAACCGGCTCCACTTATGGCTTGCATGGAAAAAAGCTGCACCCACTTAACTTTGAATGCCTGATGAAGTGGGGCAAGAATCATGGCTACAGGCATAATTACGCAGTTGGAATTGGTGATTATTGCCCCCGCAAATCTTTGTTTCTTTGTAATTGCAAAATGGTCCGAATTGATTTCAGGAATTATGATTGGGACATCGGAGTCCATTCGATGATTCTTCGAATTGGATATCACGATGTGCCCCCTTGAGGCGTAATCTTCCTCAATGGGTCCGGCGACTGACGAATCCATTCCGGAGAAGAGAATCCGACTCGACAACCTTGCGCCAGCCTGGAGCAGCAGTTTATCGCGCAGATAGCTCGGAATTGGTCTATCTTGTTTCCAAGCACAGGCATCCTTGTAAGTTCTGTTGGCAGAGCGGGGCGAGGCCACAAGTTCATCTATTTCGAACCAGGGATGGTTTTGGAGTATCAGAATGAATTTCTGACCAACTGTTCCGGTGGCGCCGAGGATGGCAACTGGAATTTTCGATTTCATACTGGTTGACTCCTTATGGGGGGTGGTGTCCGATATTGAGGCTCGAGCAAGAAAATATCCGTTACAAGCTGGCAGGTCAAGAAGGACTTGTAGTTCCTCAAGTTAAGAATTTGGAACATCCCTCAGGTAAGAGCCGCAAGTAACTCGGAATCCATCCTTGAATTCTGAGCTTCGGTAGGAATTTGAGTAGGATGCAGGTTCGTATTTCTGGCCCTGCGGTTGCGATCCGCGGTAAGCAGCGCCTCTTTTCAGGTGGGAACGCTGGCTTGAGCATCTAACTCGAATAGCGTAAGTTTGTTAGGGGAAGACCATGGCATTTTTGAGCCCAAAGGAGTATTATCGGTAGCCATGGATCTATCGACTAGTTTCATGGGGCTTCGAATGCCCAATCCCTTAGTTGTATCATCATCAGGTTTGAGCGCGAGTGTGGAGGGGGTGAAGAAGGCGGTGGAGGCGGGTGCCGGAGCCGTTGTGCTTAAGTCTTTGTTTGAAGAAGACATTGCTGCAGCAGTCGGGAGGACGAAACCCGAAATAAGCGAATCCCATCCTGAGGCTGAATCCTATTTGCAACAAATGGGCATGCTTCTCGAACCAGACGAATACCTTAGTTTCGTTGAGAGCAGCGTTCAACTGGTGGATGTGCCGATAATTGCCAGCCTGAACTGTTACTCTGCGAACTGGTGGGTAGACTATGCCAGGCGCATAGAAAAGGTAGGTGCGAACGCAATTGAGTTGAATATTGCACCGTTGGCCACAAACCCTGAGATGGAAAGCGCTCAACTGGAGGACGATCTGGTGGCTCTAGTAGAACTTGCGCGCAAAGTGGTGAAGATACCCATAGCCGTGAAAATCGGCCAGCATTTTTCTGCGCTGCCGCAACTTGCCGTAAGGCTGCATCAGGCTGGCGCCGACGGTTTAACCCTCTTCAACCGCTACTATAGATTGGACATAGACATCGAAAAGGTTGAATTCATATCCGGCAACTTCCTCTCTGTTCAGGAAGAGTTCGCCCCCGTACTCAGGTGGATTGGCATAGTCTCCAATCTAACCAGCCTCGATATTGCTGCCTCAACTGGCATACATGGGGCCCCCAATGTGATAAAGGCCTTACTTGCCGGCAGTGATTCGGTGCAACTCTGTAGTGTTTTATATCGCGAAGGTCTTGGCGCAATGGCTGCAATTAAGAAAAACTTGGAAACGTGGATGGAAATGCACAACTATTCCACCATTTCAGATTTTCATGGCTTGCTCAGTTTCAAAAAACGTGGTGATTACTACCACCGCCTCCAGTACGTGAAGGCTTTGAAATAGACTCAAGTGATATGGTGCAGCCTGGTAGTAATTGCCAGTGATGAAAACTGCTTCTCGTCAGACTCTTGTTACTTCAACTGAGAAAAGGACCGTCCGACAGGAGGGTCCTTTTCTACCGCAACAGGCGACTCTAGTTTACTACGGCCAAAATGTCCGAAGACTTGACAATGAGATGATCAACACTGTCAATGCTGATTGTTGTGCCAGCATATTTATCGTACATCACCTTGTCTCCAGCTTTGACAGTAATCGACTCTTCATCGTCGCCGACGGCAATAACCGTACCTGTCTGTGTTTTCTCTTGGGCGGTATCCGGGATGTAAATGCCTGAAGCGGTTTTTGTCTCCGCCTCCATCACCTTAATCAAGACCCGATCCTGCAGAGGTTTGACTGTCATCTTGAACCCTCACGAAATCAAATTATTTAGTGATTCTCAATTAACTCTCAATTAGCTTGAGTTATGAAATCACTCGTTGAAGAATATACGGAATGCAAGGAACGGGGGTCAAGTGAAAATGTTGGCGAGATCGGCCCTGGTTTGAGTTCCTGTAGGCGGACTTGACTTCGGCGAATGATGCCCACTTGATCCGATTGAACCGACATGAGGGGATTTAATACGTGAAGTGGGTCAATTTGCCACTCAATATCCTCCGAGATTACAATATGGGTCATTTTTACTCGGAAGCACCAGGTTTTGCTCTTCCCATGAGTTGGAGAAGCAGGCCCAGCAGGGCTGCATTATCATTGCTGAAAAGAGTTAAATCTATATAGCATAAGACATATCGTACTCTTACTCAGTTTATGGCATGATTATTGCTCATGTTATGACATGACTATTACTCGTGAAGCTTCTGTTAGGGGATCTTATGACACATGATGAAGAATCCATACTTTCGACGTACCTGAAGGAGATTAACAAGATTCCGCTTTTAACCCGGGAGCAGGAAGATGCAATATCCAGAAAAGCGCTTACCGGTGATAAGGTTGCCAAGGCTCGGCTCGTGGAAGCGAATTTGAGATTTGTTATCAATGTGGCGAAGAAATATCAAAACCAGGGACTGCCCTTAGAAGACATTGTAAGCGAGGGGAATATAGGGTTGATGAATGCGATTGGGCATTACGATCCTGATAAGGGGTACCATTTCATTTCCTACGCGGTTTGGTGGATTAGGCAGGCCATATTGAAGGCAATATACGAGAAATCCAGAATGATTCGACTCCCCCTAAATCGAGTGAATGAACTGGTTCAAATTGAAAAAACTCGGAAGACAATCCTAACCGAGGATGGAGACGATCCGAGCAATCAGGAGATTGCGAATATCACTGGCATCAAAGTCAGGGATGTAAGCGACCTTCTGGCAATAAGTAAGGATCCGATTTCTCTGGAGTCGCCGGTTTATGAGGAAAGTGACTCTTTCGCTTTGGGTGATTTCATTGAAGATGAATTCCGCGACAGTCCCGATGAACTGGTTCTGATGAGTTCGCTTTCGGATGATATTGAGTCAATTCTTGATACGCTCAGTATTAAGGAGGCTGAGATTATCAGACTTCGTTTCGGACTTGGTGGCCGAAGAGCCCTCTCACTCAAAGATATTGGGGATGTCTATGGTCTCACGAAAGAGCGGATTAGACAAATTGAGAAGAAGGCTTTACACAGGTTGCGACATCCGTCCAGGAGCCAGTATTTGCAAGACTATATCGCGGCTTAGGAGCAAGGTGCAGGCGATGCGCTGATGCCCTTCATCTTAGCAAGGCGAACCTTTTTGGCACTATTTCATTGACATGGGCCTGTTTATCAACTAGCTTTAGACATCTAACTTTTGTATAGGTGGGAAGCTATGAGCGAACAGTATGTTTACTATTTCGGTACCGACAAGGCCGAGGGTAGAGCCGAAATGAAGGAGCTTCTGGGAGGTAAGGGTGCAAATTTAGCGGAGATGACCAATCTGGGTATTCCAGTCCCCCCGGGCTTCACTATTTCAACAGGGGTTTGCTCTCTTTATTATAGAAGCGATCGAACTTATCCTGACGAGGTGAGAAAACAGGTTGCGGAAAATCTCGATCGCCTGGAAAAAGAAATGGGGAAAAAGCTTGGCAACCGGGAAGATCCACTTCTGGTATCAGTTCGCTCGGGTGCCGCGATTTCCATGCCGGGTATGATGGATACGGTATTGAACCTCGGACTAAACTCTTCGGCGGTAGAGGGAATTGCAAAAAATACAGGCAATACGCGTTTTGCATGGGATGCATACCGGCGATTTATCCAGATGTATGGCGATGTGGTTATGGGTGTACCGCACGAAGCCTTTGAGAATGCGCTCAATGCGATTAAGAGAGAAAAGGGTGTTGGGGCCGATACCGAACTGAATGCAGACGATTTGAAGAAGGTTGTCGATAGCTATATGTCTGTTTATGAAAGGACGGTTGACAAGGAATTTCCGCAGGATCCTATCGAACAACTATGGGGAGCCATCGATGCGGTTTTCGGCTCTTGGAACAATGACAGAGCACTTAAATATCGCAGCATAAACAAGATTGGAGATCTTCTGGGAACAGCGGTAAATGTCCAGTCAATGGTTTACGGAAACTGGTCTGATACTTCGGGTACCGGGGTGTGTTTCAGTCGGGACCCCTCGACTGGTGAGAATTATTTTTATGGAGAATACCTGATGAATGCCCAGGGTGAAGATGTTGTTGCGGGCATTCGTACGCCTGAGCCACTAAGCTCGCTTGAAAGCGCCAACCCTGAGGTTTATAAGCAACTGGTTGATATCAAGGAACGGCTCGAAGGGCATTACAGAGATATGCAGGATATGGAGTTTACCATCCAGGAGGGACGGTTGTTTTTGCTCCAGACCCGGAATGGGAAGAGAACTGGCAGAGCTGCGGTGAAGGTGGCGGTGGATTTAGTCAATGAAGGAATGATTGGCAGGAACGATGCGATAAGTCGTATTACCGCGGAACAGTTAGACCAACTGCTGCATCCCATGATTTCACCGAAAGCGAAGAAAAATTTAGAGCCTATTGCCAGAGGCCTGGAAGCCTCCCCCGGCGCTGCTGTCGGAAAGGTTGTGTTTAACGCCGAAGAGGCGGAGCTATGGGCCAGTCGAGGTGAAAAAGTAGTGCTGGTACGGCGCGAAACCAGCCCCGAAGATATTGGCGGGATGAATGTTGCGGAAGGCATTCTCACTTCAACCGGCGGTATGACCAGTCATGCAGCGGTAGTTGCCAGGGGCATGGGAAAACCCTGTGTTGCGGGTTGTAAGGACGTTGTGATTGATGAGAGCACAAAAACCTTCAGCATTGGTGGCAAAATTTATAGGGAGGGCGATTTTATTACCCTGGACGGCTCAGATGGAGAGGTATATGCGGGAACGATTGAGCTTGAGAAGCCCTCGCTGAGCGGTGAACTAAATGAGTTGCTATCCTGGGCGGATGAAATCAGGCATAAGGCAAAGAGGGTCGGCATCGAAGATGGGTTTATGGTTAGAACCAACGCGGATTTACCTCAGGATGCAAGGTTGGCGGTGGATTTTGGAGCGGAAGGGATAGGACTCACGCGAACCGAGCATATGTTTTTTGAGGAGGCTAAGCTCACTTCTTTTCGCAGCATGATTATTGCGGATAGTTTGCAAGAGCGGGTGGATGCTCTTAAGCCGATTCTGAAGCTGCAGATTGAAGACTTCAGGGGTATATTCAGGGTGATGGATGGAAAACCGGTTACCATCCGCTTGCTAGACCCGCCATTGCACGAGTTTGTACCTCATTCTGAGACAGAAGTGCGTGAATTGGCCAAAGAGCTGGGAGCAAATGTCGAAAAACTGCTTAAGCGAGTTATGGAGCTGAAAGAGCTTAATCCAATGCTGGGCCATAGAGGCTGTCGATTGGGTATAACCTACCCTGAGATTTACGATATGCAGGTTGAGGCAATCATGACTGCCGCTGTTGCGGAGGCGAGGATGGGGATTGATGTTCGGCCCGAGATAATGATTCCGCTTATAGGGAGTACCGCAGAGCTTGAAGTTTTAAGAACAAATGCACAGAAGGTTATAAACCGGGTGATGGATGGTGTGGATGTTGGAATTGACTACCTTATCGGCACGATGATCGAAATTCCCAGGGCGGCGCTAACAGCCGATTTGATAGCACCTCATGCAGATTTCTATTCCTTTGGTACGAACGATTTAACTCAGATGACTTTCGGCTTCAGCAGGGATGATGTGGGAACCTTCGTGCCAGAGTACATCGAGAAGAAGATTTTGAAGTTCGATCCGTTTCAAACGCTCGATGCTTCCGGGGTTGGCCAATTGGTGGAAATGGGCGTGCGTAAGGGGCGCAATGTGAAGCCGACGTTGAAAGCCGGTATTTGCGGCGAGCATGGAGGCGATCCGTCTTCCATAGCATTTTGTTACAAGGCCGGACTCAACTATGTCTCCTGTTCACCATATCGCGTGCCTATCGCCAGACTGGCTGCGGCTCAGGCAGTGCTTAACCGCTAAGTGAACCAAATGTAAATATCGTGGATGTTATTATTCTTGGCGCCGGAAGGGTTGGATGGCAGCTTGCACATCAACTGATTAACGAGGGCAGGAAAATAACAATAATCGAGAAAAATCCGGAAGAGGGATTACGGATAGCCGACCGTTTGGATTGCAGGGTGATTACCGGCGAAGGGAACAACCTTCCGATTCTTCGTGAGGCGGGGATTGAAAACGCCAACTATTTTGTCAGTGTAACCAAGTCCGACGAAATAAATATGATAGCCTGCAGCCTGGTTGCCGCTGAATACCCTGAACCGGTTACGGTGGCCCGGGTTAGAAATGTTGCCTACACGGGTACGCGCATGGTACGGCAGCGCCTCTACGGCATCGATCATATCATAAATCCGGAAATCGAAGCGGCACGCGCGGTTATTCGCTCGATAGAGCGCGGGGCAGTTGGAACCGTGAATCAATTCTCTGATTCGGGTTTGACATTAACCTCTGTTTCCATTCTTCCAGAATGTCCATTTATTGGCAGGTCAATCAGGGAAATAAGGATGAACCTTACCGGGAATTTCCTGGTACCTCTGATTATTCGCAATAATGATTCATCAATCCCTGATGGCGATACCAGAATTCTTGAAAACGACATCTTATATGTTATTGCGATGCCGCAAGATACTGATGAGTTGATTCTTGCATCTGGTTTGCGAAAGAGTGAAAAGAGTGAGCTAAAGAGAATAGTGATTGTTGGGGGCGGACGCATCGGCCGCTATGTGGCGGATTATCTTCTTGAAAGGGATGATGGGGAAGCTTTGAGCAACGCCGGAACCTGGATTCGGCTAATCGATCGCTTCCGGAAGAAATCTCCCGCACGCAGTGTTCATTTTATTGAGCGCGACTATGCGGTGGGCCGTGAGCTGGCGGATAGATACCCTTCGGCCCTGATAACCAATGCCGATATCTCCGACGAAGAAATTTCGGAGGCGGGTCTTCTGGAAGGTTGCGATCTTCTGGTAAGCGCCACGGGTAATCAGGAATTAAACCTGATTAGCGCCTTGTATGCAAAGAACCAGGGTGTCTTTAGAACAATCGCTCTTGTTAGAATGAGCTCCTATGTGGAAATGGCAAGAGAGATGGGTGTGGATGTTACGGTTAGTGTTTCCGATACGATGGTTGAAGGAATACTCAGGATTCTAAGGAAGGGAAACATCCGCAGTATTCACACTATTGCGGGCAGCGATTTTGAGATAATAGACTTCCTTCTAGATAGTGATTCACCCTTAGTCGGCAAAGCTATAAAGAATTGCAGGCTTCCTAAAAACAGCTTGATTCTAATGGTTAAGCGTGGCTCGGAATACTCTCTTCCCGACGGAAATCTGCAATTAAACGATGGGGAAAGAGTGATTATTATCACCCTTAGAGAGGAAACCAGGAGGCTGGAGGAAGCTGTTACCGGACTATGATCCGATTTATTCCGGTTCTACATGTAGTGAGTTTGCTCCTGCTAATCATATCTTTTTTCATGCTGGCGCCTCTGGGGATTGCCATATACAACGACAATATGGCATCAACGCGGGCATTCGGGATCACCATCGTCTGTACAGTCGTTTTTTGCTCGCTTCTATGGTGGTTGACTAGATCGAAGAATGGCTTGAGACACCAATTACGAACAAGGGAAGGCTTCCTGATGGTAACTGCAAGCTGGATTGCGGTTTCCGCGGTTGGGGCAATTCCCTTTGTACTTTCCGGAGCAATTACATCGTACACAGATGCTTTTTTCGAAACTATCAGCGGCTTCACTACCACCGGTGCATCTGTTTTAACCGCAATCGAAACAGCTCCTAAATCGATTTTATTCTGGCGTTCTTTGACTCATTGGCTTGGTGGTATGGGCATTGTTGTATTGACAGTGGCCATCTTGCCATTCCTGGGGGTTGGCGGTGTTCAGTTGGTTAGAGCGGAATCACCAGGCCCAACTTTGGATAAAATAGCTCCAAGGATAACGCAGACAGCGAAAATCCTCTGGTTCCTGTATTTGGGGTTCACCGTCCTTGAAACCGTGTTGCTGATGGCGGGAGGCATGAATCTTTTCGATGCGCTTACACACACCTTTGGAACCCTGGCTACGGGAGGATTTTCGACGAGAGATGCCAGTGTTGGAGCATATAATTCAGGGTTTATCGACTGGGTTATCATCGCTTTTATGATAATTGCGGGGACAAATTTTGCTCTCTTCTATAAATTGTCGCGGGGGAATTTGAGGGATATCTTCCGCAATACGGAATTCAAAACCTATGTTCTTGTCATCATTTCTTCAGTACTAATCATTACCCTGGTACTTCTGAAGGTTTATGGCGATTTTGGTAAATCACTTCGGTATGCGGGATTTCAGGCGGTATCCATTATTACAACAACTGGTTTTGCCACCGCCGATTTTGATATGTGGCCGATGGCGGCGAAGGGAGTACTGCTGCTGCTGATGTTTGTAGGAGGGTGTTCCGGTTCAACTGGCGGGGGTCCTAAGGTTATTCGTGTTGTTACGCTAGTTAAGCTTGCCCTGAAGGAAATGAGGTATATGTCGCGGCCGAGGGGAATTTTTCGAGTTCATATCAATGGCGAGCCGATTAAGAAAAATTTCCTTTATTCGGTTAGTGGGTTTTTTGTCCTCTATCTACTCTGCCTGTTGTTTGTTACCGTGGTGGTGAGCATCTTCGGTGCGGGGGACATAACCACGGCATTCTCAACCGCCCTGGTTACCGTTGGAAATATTGGCCCAGGATTTGCTTCGATTGGTCCCACGATGAATTATGCCTTTTATCCCCCCTTCGTTAAATGGGTTCTAAGCGTCGCTATGCTGGCGGGTAGGCTTGAGGTGTATACTGTGCTAATCCTTTTAACGCCGTCTTTCTGGCGCCGCGCGTGACTTGCTTCAAGTTAAGGCGGTGGAGCATCGCTTGAAAACACAGGCAGAGGGGATATAAAAAAGGAGGAGGAAAATATGACTAGTTCTTCGCCTACGCAGAGAGCTTATACTCTCCGTTTGAAGAGCGCAGCCCAGGGGGATAAGTCTTGGGCCGAGAAGCTCTGGGACACGCACGAGATTGTGAACAAGGGAGCCAGGGCCTTCGGAGACTGGCTGCTTACGCTGCGGGGAGGAATCAGCCACAAACTTGAGAATCTGAATGATAAGGAGACCGGGGAAGAAGGAAAGAAAAGGCGGCGCATACTACTCGCTCTTTCCTGGTTGTCGGTGGAATCCAAGGATTTTGCTCCGGAGAAGTACATCGTCGAAAAAGATGGCGAGGACAAGCACAGAACTAAGGAAGCTCTGGAGGCCATTCTGAAATCCCGAAATCTAGAAGATGAAGAAGTTGAGAGCTGGGTGAATGACTGCAAAGACTCTCTCACCTCCTCCATCAGGGATGATGCGGTATGGGTTAACAGGAGCAGGGCTTTTGATGATGCGGTTAGAAAAATTGGCGATTCGCTAACCCGCGAGGAGATTTGGGATGTTCTGGGTAGATTCTTCGGAAAAAAAGAGGCTTATCTAGCGCCTCGCACAATAGACGAGAAGAATGGTAAAACGAAAAAAGAGGAACCCAAAGACCTTGCTAGGAAGGCAGGTGGATGGCTAAGTAAACGTTTTGGTAAGGGCAAGGGTACCGACTTCAGCAAATTGTCAAAGGTGTATTCCGAAATCGTCAAATGGGCGGAAGAGCCCAGGAAGAGTGAACCAAGAACTCTTGCTAATCTTGCATCTGCCCTGAAAGAGGATAGCCTTCAGGGTATTCTGAATCTTATTAAAAATTCTGGTTCCAAGAGCGGAACACGGAATTTTCTTGAGGAAATCGGAGAGGGGGAGGTTAGTAAAGAGAATCTCGCTATTCTGAAGGCAAAAGCCGAAGGAAATAGAAATTATTGCAAAAAGGAAATAGGAGGGAAGGGTAGAAGAGAATGGTCGGATAGGATTCTTAAGTCCATTGAGGAAACTTTAGATGGCAAATTCACCTATCTTCAAGAGAAAGGCCCTGCCAGACACTGGGAATTTGCCGTTATGCTAGATCACGCCGCTCGCAGAATTTCCGCTGGCCACACATGGATTAAGCTTGCCGAGGCAAGGCGCAGGAATTTTGAGGAGGATTCACAGAAAATAAACGAAGTGCCCGAGAATGCGCGACAGTGGCTTGAGACTTATCGCGAAGATCGCTCTAAATCTTCGGGCGCGATTGAGGGCTATCTCATCAGTAAGCGTGCCGTAACAGAATGGGAAACTGTGGTAAAAGCCTGGAAGAATTGCAAAACAGAAGAGGATCGCATTGCTGCAGCAGGGGCTCTGCAGGACAATCTGGGAATCGATCAATTCGGCGATATAAATTTATTCAGGGCACTCGCTTCCGAGGAT
Organism: Olavius algarvensis spirochete endosymbiont; assembly: GCA_900608495.1. Classification (GTDB taxonomy): domain Bacteria; phylum Spirochaetota; class Spirochaetia; order DSM-2461; family DSM-2461; genus UBA2779. Next base: position 18,484 of record UWYT01000181.1, read on the forward strand.
GTCAGATGCGTGTGGCAGGTTGATGGGAAGCCCGATGCCAATATATTGCTTAACTACGTTGCCGCAACTAAGGCAGAATTTGATAAAAGGCGATTCAAGGTGCCTGCCTACCGACATCCCGACCCTCTGCTCCATCCCGTTTTTTGCGATTATGGGAATTCAAGGTGGGAAATTAGATTTGATGTTCATGAGGTTAACAGGACTGGCAAAAAAGCGAAACAAAACAAAAAAACAATCGAAACTGCCGATGTCCATGGCTTGAAAATGGATTTATGGACCGGAAGCAAAATTGAAAATGTATCTCTTCGCTGGCAATCCAAGCTTCTTGAAAAAGATCTTGCTGTCAAGCAGCTAGATGGGAAGGAAGATGGGAAGAAAGAAGTAAGCAGAGCCAGCCGGTTAGGGCGAGCAGCAGTCGGCGCTGGCTGGGAAACTCCGGTAAGCGCTAGCTCAGTCTTCGCTCAAAAACACTGGAACGGAAGGCTGCAGGCATCGCGTAAAGAACTAAGCCGGATTGCGAGACGAGTAAAAACACGGGGATGGGATGAAAAAGCTAACTCCATGAAGAAAAACCTCAAATGGTTTATCACCTTCTCACCGAAACTAAAGCTTCAGGGTCCATGGATTAGCTATGTCGATAATTCTGAAGACAAGCGTCCATTTACATTTACGAGTAAAGGGGAGCCCATTCTAGATGAGGTGTTTTCCATTGAAAACAAGAATCGAAAAGGCCGTGCGCGTCTTATTCTCTCCCGCCTTCCTGGGCTTCGCGTTCTCTCGATGGACCTGGGACATCGCCATGCGGCGGCATGTGCGGTGTGGGAAACACTGTCATCAAGGCAGCTAGAGGACGCATGTGCAGAAGGAGGCTACGACAAACCTGCCCCCGATGCTATGTACCATCATATCAAATCAAATAGGGGCAAGAGGGTGATTTATCGTCGCATAGGAGCAGACGAGCTTTCTGACGATTCCATCCATCCCACTCCCTGGGCGCGGCTTGAACGTCAATTTCTTATAAAGCTTCAGGGCGAGGAGCGAAAGGCACGCATGGCCACCGCCGATGAGATATGGGAGGTGCATGAGCTGGAAAGAGCGCTTGGCAGGAAAACGCCGCTAGTAGACAGATTGACTAAGTCAGGTTGGGGCAGTGACAGTGGGACTCCGAGACAGCGGCAATTACTTGGAGAACTCAATCAGTGGGGCTGGGAACCTGATGAGGCGCAAGAGAATAGCGAAGACGATGAAATCACCTCCCGTGAATCTCTTCTGGTAGATAAGCTCATGTCCCGTACAGTGGACACAGTACGGAAAGGCCTTCGTCGTCACGGTAATCGGGCGAGGATAGCAAATTTTCTCGTAGCAAGGGAGAAGACTGTACCTGGTGGGCAAATGGATACACTGAACAACGAGGGTCGCAAGGAAATCATCGCCGATGCCCTTGCGTTCTGGTATGAACTGGCGAACGGAGGAGAATGGAAAGATACAGAGGCCCTCGACTGGTGGAAGATACACATTGAACCGGAGTTGTCCGTCGAGGAATTGCCGGACATTGCGGGAACTGGCATTGCACCTAAGGAAAGGAAGAGAAAGAAGAAGGAACTTAAAGAGAAACTGAAACCAGTGGCAGAGAGATTACTTACTTCAGGCGCAAAAAAGTTGTCCGATCAGTGGTGTGAGCGGTGGAAACAAGACGATAAAGAATGGCAAAAGACGCTCCGCTGGCTTCGTGACTGGATACTGCCGAGGGGGGTTAGGGGAAAGAGCGAATTGATACGCAATGTCGGAGGGCTCTCGCTAGATCGTCTCACCACCATACAATCCCTCTATCAAGCGCAGAAGGCCTACTTCACCCGTATCACCCCAAAGGGCATACAGATGGATAAGGACAAGCCGCTCACCGCGGTTATGAACTTTGGTGGGCACATCCTTAACGATTTGGAAAACATGCGGGAGCAGCGTGTCAAGCAGCTTGCAAGCCGCATCGTGGAAGCGGCGCTTGGCGTGGGCCGTGTAAAGATTCCAAAGAAAAGCAAGGACCCCAAGCGCCATTATGAGCGAGTGGATGCACCCTGCCATGCCGTGGTGATAGAAAATCTTACCAATTATCGCCCTGAAGAGACTCGAACCCGACGTGAAAACCGTCAGCTGATGACATGGTGTTCAGGAAAGGTGAAGAAATATCTTTCCGAGAGCTGCAGCCTCCATGGTCTGTTTTTGTGGGAAGTTCCGCCTAGTTATACATCGAGGCAGGATTCCCGCACAGGCTCCCCGGGCATACGCTGCGAGGAAGTATCGGTGGAGAAGTTCTTCAAGACTCCTTTCCGGCAAAGAGAAGTTGCGCGTGCTGAAGAAAAGGACAGTAAAAACAAGGCTAGTGCCTATGAGCAATACCTTATCGATCTTAAGGAGAGATGGAAAAGCAGGGGTGAAGAGACAGCCCTCTTGCGCATTCCCCGGAAAGGCGGTGAGATATTCGTATCTGCCAATAGCAATTCTCCGGCCTCAAAGGGGCTCCAGGCTGATTTGAATGCGGCCGCCAACATCGGTCTCAAGGCGATTACCGATCCCGACTGGTCGGGTAGCTGGTGGTATGTGCCCTGCAGCTCCAAAGATTTCGTGCCTATCAAGGATAAGATTGGGGGCTCTCGGGCATTCGAGAATATCACAACGCCAATGCCTAATCCGGACGATGCGAAAGAAGCTACCGGCAAAAAAAGAAGTGGCAAAAAAGAAATAATCAATCTCTGGCGCAACCCAGCTTGCAGTCCCTTGGAAAGGGATGAGTGGGAGCGCACTGCAAAGTACTGGAACATGGTTGAGTACCACGTAATAAAGAGGTTGAAACGGCAAATGGGCTGATTTAGATGTCCGACGAGTATCTGTGGCCAGCCAGAAATGTTGCGGAGTTCGCCTACTGCCCCCGGCTTTTCTATCTGATGGAGGTGGAGGGTGTATATCTGCCAAACGCTGACACTGAGCAGGGCAAGCTCGTGCATCGCAGGGTACATCACCCGGGCAGCATCCCGAAAAAGGACGATTCAGAGTCCGACAGGGTTGTGCGCAGTTTAGCGCTCACGAGCCAAAAACTTGGCCTCACGGCCACCATGGACCTTGCCGAGATTTCGGGTAATACTGCTGTTCCCATTGAATATCGCAAGGGGCGGCCCAGGAAAGTGACAATGGCTCCGCCTCCAGAAAATCCTGATGAGCCCCCAAACCTGGATGTGATGCCGCTTTATTCATATGAGGCCTGGCCCACGGACAGGGTGCAGCTTGCCTTTCATGCAATCCTTCTCAAAGAAGCAGGATATGAAGTTGAAAGAGCAATACTGTACTATGCCTTCGAGAAACGCAGACTGGAAATAGATGTTAATGATGCCTTCATATCCGAGGCTCTCATAACGCTCGAAGCCGCGAAGTCCTGCGCCCAGGGGCCGCGTCCCATGCCGCTCTTAAACGACGCGCGGTGTCTCCGTTGCTCGCTCCAGCCTATATGCCTTCCCGACGAAGTGAACAATCAAAGGGCTCTGGAAGAAGCAGTAGAGATGAAGCCTCGGAAAATATGGCCTCCAAGAGACGATGGAATTCATGTTGTTGCACAGTCTAATGGAGCGAGAATAGGAATAAGGGGAAAAACCATGAAGGTTACCGATAAGGACGGCTTAACCATCAAGGAGGTGCCACTTCTAACAATGGAGAGCCTGTCTGTGCTGGGCTCGGTGCAGATATCCACGCAAGCCCTCCATGCCCTTGCAGACAGGTGCATACCGATTGCATATCTTTCTTCTGCCGGAAGGATGGTAGCAATGGTAGACCCCCTGGATTCCGTAAGCGCCGAGATTAGAAAGGCACAGATAAGGAAACTTGACGATACCAAGGTATGTATCGAGCTTTCCAGGGCGCTTGTGGCGGCGAAGATATTGAACCAGCGTTCTCTTCTTATGCGTAATCACGGACAGCTCTCTAAAGATGTTTTGGCGGGAATGAAGAGAAATGTAGAGCAAGTTCAAGGAGCAAACTCTATCGATAGTATCCGCGGATACGAGGGCCAGGCGGCCGCCGTATATTTTCAGCACTTCGCAGGCATGTTCAACGGCCAATCCGCGCTGGAGTTCAGCGCAAACGGCAGACAGCGCCGCCCTCCCCCCGATCCGATAAATGCATGCCTTTCCTTTGCATACACCATGCTTACACATGAGTGTGTCGCCGCACTGCGATTGGCCAGGCTGGAGCCTTCCATCGGGGCATATCATGTCTCCCGTCCAGGACGGCCTGCCCTGGCCTTGGATTTGATGGAGCCTTTCCGCCCCCTGGTTGGCGATTCTGTTGCCATCTCTGCGTTTAACCGCGGGGAACTGACTGAAGGGCATTTCATGAAATCTTCAGCAGGCTGTGCCCTTACAAATTCGGGCCGAAAGGCTTTCTTCAAGGCCTATGCCAGAAGAATGGATACACAGATAACCCATACGGTTTTCGGTTATCGCCTTAGTTACAGGAGGATGCTTGTACTTCATGCACGTATGATTGCAGCGTGGCTGATAGGAGAGGTGCCGACATTGGCCTTTCTAACCACGCGATAAGCAGGAGAATTGAAATGAGAGGCTCCTATCTGGTTTGTTATGACATACGGAACCCCAAACGGCTTCGACAGGTGTTCAGGTTAATGAAGGGATACGGCGAACACTGGCAGTACTCGATATTTTTCTGTGTTTTAAAAGATATAGACCGAGTGAGGCTTCAATCAGACATTGAAGAAGAGATAAACCTAAAGGAAGATCAGGTGTTGATAATAAGCATGGGTACGAACGAGAAGGCCGCAAGAGCGGCCACAACGGTTATAGGGCAGTCTCTCAATATGCAAAATGAGCGCATTGTTATCATCTAGCCTTGACAAAAAACTTGAGAGCATGTACATTTATCTTCAGTTCTATAGGAACTGTTTCTTTCACGGCATGTGTCTTCCCCTTCAATGGGCTTTTGGCACCGTGAAGTCAATTATTTCGTATCAAGCGCTCTTTGACATTGCGAGTGCTGAGCTTGTGCATGGGGAGGCGGGGTGTGCTCGTAAACCTTTACTCTAAAGGACTTAGCCTAACTGAAATGAGCTTTGCGAGTAGTGCGAAGTGCTGTTTTGGTGGAAGGGCTCGCGAATCTGCCCTGAAAGACTGGGCAGCTAAGGAATTAGAAGCCCGGTATCGCACCGCTTGAAATTGAGTTAATTGACTGACACGCAGGAACTTACGGTGATAGTTACGGGAGTTATGGGATCGCACCGCTTGAAATTGAGTTAATTGACTGACACTAGAATGCGCCTGTATTAACTAACCGTGTGTTATTATCGCACCGCTTGAAATTGAGTTAATTGACTGACACCCTGGCGACACCCTCGTCAGGCGTCCAACTTTTTGCCATCGCACCGCTTGAAATTGAGTTAATTGACTGACACTCGGACCAACCGGCGCGGGCAAATCGATTTTCCTGGATCGCACCGCTTGAAATTGAGTTAATTGACTGACACTTAAGACAGGGGTAATATTTTGATGAAAAAAAACATCGCACCGCTTGAAATTGAGTTAATTGACTGACACTCACTGTATACATCGAGGCCGAGACCAGCGTATCGGCATCGCACCGCTTGAAATTGAGTTAATTGACTGACACAAAATGGTTCTCGATATACTTTTCCTGTGACTTATTGATCGCACCGCTTGAAATTGAGTTAATTGACTGACACTAATTTAATAATTTATCTCTTTTAAGGTCTTTTTATCGCACCGCTTGAAATTGAGTTAATTGACTGACACTGAAGACGGATTTGACGCTGAAGACTTTGAAGTCCATCGCACCGCTTGAAATTGAGTTAATTGACTGACACTCACGTGCAAGTTAGTGCTTGAGGGATTTGACTTGCCATCGCACCGCTTGAAATTGAGTTAATTGACTGACACAGTGAATTGTCGCACTCCTTGAATCCGGCTCAAAACATCGCACCGCTTGAAATTGAGTTAATTGACTGACACTTAGCTTTTCCAATGGGATACTTGCAACTTCATCTCATCGCACCGCTTGAAATTGAGTTAATTGACTGACACGCAATGTCTTGAATTCGCCAGCCTAAGACCGCCTCATCGCACCGCTTGAAATTGAGTTAATTGACTGACACTGATTTTTTTGGTTTTTTTTCAGGGTTCCCCGTCATCGCACCGCTTGAAATTGAGTTAATTGACTGACACGCGGGTTTGCGAGGCAGAGCGCCAGGACCTGGATATATCGCACCGCTTGAAATTGAGTTAATTGACTGACACCATTCACCCCTATTTCTATGTCGGACTTCTAAATTATCGCACCGCTTGAAATTGAGTTAATTGACTGACACTTGAAAGTGCGTTTTTTGTTAGTGCCGCTCCGATATGATCGCACCGCTTGAAATTGAGTTAATTGACTGACACTAGGCCGATAAATAGATATATATAGTGTTATGCTATCGCACCGCTTGAAATTGAGTTAATTGACTGACACTGAAGATTCCGCCATTCCCCCGGTTTTGGCAAATCATCGCACCGCTTGAAATTGAGTTAATTGACTGACACTGTTTAGATATGAAGCTGTTGTTATTTGATTGATCATCGCACCGCTTGAAATTGAGTTAATTGACTGACACCAATTATGCGCGGCTAACATGATCAGCAATCCAAGATCGCACCGCTTGAAATTGAGTTAATTGACTGACACGTATATTTGATCTTGTTACCGATATAGTACATGAATCGCACCGCTTGAAATTGAGTTAATTGACTGACACCGACAGACTTACATCTAGTCGACCCACGCGCTTATATCGCACCGCTTGAAATTGAGTTAATTGACTGACACAGTCGCGCAAGGTGCAATCGGTAATCGATACGGGATCGCACCGCTTGAAATTGAGTTAATTGACTGACACTCCGACGTATGCTGTCAGCCGTCCGGCGCTCTACTCATCGCACCGCTTGAAATTGAGTTAATTGACTGACACAATTAAGCTTTTTATCGGGCCGATCTCGCCCAAAATATCGCACCGCTTGAAATTGAGTTAATTGACTGACACATATATCCACTTGACCAGTCGCCCCACGGATCAGCATCGCACCGCTTGAAATTGAGTTAATTGACTGACACCGGGTGACTCCGTCTGAGATGGATACGCTTAACCAGATCGCACCGCTTGAAATTGAGTTAATTGACTGACACATTCATTTTGCGAATTTCTTCGCGCTTGGTTTTCAGATCGCACCGCTTGAAATTGAGTTAATTGACTGACACTACCATCGCTGTGTATCTCCTTTCCCTCACGCAGTCATCGCACCGCTTGAAATTGAGTTAATTGACTGACACCGGCGATAAGCGTTGTGCCCGCACTGTTGCATGTGATCGCACCGCTTGAAATTGAGTTAATTGACTGACACATATAGTGCGAGGCAACGAGACAACTGCGCCGGTGTCGCACCGCTTGAAATTGAGTTAATTGACTGACACTGCCGAATCCACAACCGGCAGGACAGTCCTACCGCGTCGCACCGCTTGAAATTGAGTTAATTGACTGACACGTTTTTTCTTCGGTTTTGTTTCTAACGGTGCGATATCGCACCGCTTGAGAAGGAAATCGCAGATTGATCAACAATCATAAAATCAGATAGAATAGTTTTTTGGATACTCAAATTCAGTACAAAAAGGACTCTTCCCCAGGTTTGGGTGGCTTAAATCAAAAACTGGCTCCCATAAGGGGGTGCTTCTGTTGACGGAACAAGGCAGTGACTAGATACATAGCTCTTCTCAGGGCTGTGAATGTTGGCGGTACAGGCAAGCTTTCCATGAAAACTCTGTCGGACTTGTGTATTGAACTTGGCCTTGAGAATGTGCGTACCTACATTCAGAGTGGGAATATTGTTTTCGATAGCAATCTCGCTGAAACTGCAATCCGAAGAGCCCTGGAAGAAGCTCTAGCGGATAAATTAGAAATAAAAACCGAGGTTGTTCTTCGAACTGCAAAGGAACTGAAGGCCGTGCTGGACGCAAATCCCTTTTCAACAAGCAAGTTATCCGGGGTGGGTGTATTTTTCCAAACCAGTCCCATTAACGATAGACTTTTTCATCCTTCAAGCACGGAGGAAATCCGGATGGGGGAAAGAGAAGTTTATATCCACTTCAAAGCTGGAATGGCCTCCTCAAAACTCAAACTTCCCACCAGGATGTGGAACCATGCGCAATATGAACACGGTTTCAAATCTTGCAAGCATGGCTGGGGAATCCTGAATCTGGTTCTATTTCCACAGCGATTATTATCATGGTGACTGCAGTTTTGCTCGAGTGCCAGCTTCAGCGGATCGAAAGTTCAGCAGTTTATCTTATCCCATTTCCCATTTTGAACTTTCTGAGTCTTAAGGCATTGAAGACTACGGAAAGAGAGCTGAATGCCATTGCCGCGGCGGCTATCATTGGGCTTAGAAGTGGTCCCCCAAATGCAAATAGAACCCCTGCCGCTATTGGAATTCCCAGGATGTTGTATGCGAAGGCCCAGAAAAGGTTTTGTTTGATATTTCGCATTGTAGCCTGACTGAGCTTGATTGCTGTAACTACATCCAGCAGGCTGCTATTCATCAGTACTATATCGGCTGATTCCATAGCCACGTCTGTTCCCGTACCTATCGCTATTCCCACGTCCGATATCGCGAGTGCGGGGGCGTCGTTGATTCCATCGCCAACCATCGCAACCGTAGATTCGCTTTTCTGGAGTTTCTTAACCTCGTGAGCTTTATCCTGAGGCAGTATTTCCGATAACACCTTATCGATATTGACTTGGCGTGCAATTGCAGTGGCGGTTCGGCGGTTATCACCCGTTATCATCACTATTCTCATTCCCATTTCACGAAGCTTTGCGATTGCCTTCGCGCTTGTTTCCTTTATGGTGTCGGCAACGGCGATGATTCCCGCCATTTTGCGGTCTATAACTGCGTACATGGGAGTTTTTCCATCCTCAGCGAGCTGCTCAGATTGTTTCGTCTTATCGAGTTTGATTCCTATTGCATCAAGCAGGGCCTGGTTTCCAAAAAAGACTTCTTTGTTTTCGGTTTTGTATTTCACACCCTTCCCGGGGACTGCCTGGAATTCTTGAATTTCCTTTAGTCTTATTCCTTTTTCTTCGGCAGCCCTTACTACCGCATTGCCTATTGGGTGTTCCGAGTTTTTCTCGCCGGAGGCGCATAAGGTTAATATTTCCTCTTCACTGATGCTGCTTGTGCTCAATATGTCGGTAAGCTTCGGCTGACCTTTGGTGATAGTGCCGGTTTTATCAAAAACTACTGTGTCTATTTTGTGAGCGGTTTCCAGTGGACGTCCTCCTTTTATTAGAACGCCCAATTCTGCTCCTTTGCCTGTTCCAACCATTATCGCAGTTGGAGTTGCCAAACCCAGGGCACAGGGGCATGCAATTACCAGCACGGAAATAAGAACCGTAAGGGCAAATTCTAGAGATTCACCGGAAAGAAACCATACTGCGCCTGATAATATGGCTATCCCGATTACGATGGGGACGAAGTAAGCCGAGATGGCATCGGCAATTCTGGAGATAGGTGCTTTTGAACTTTGAGCCTCTTCTACAAGTTTGATAATCTGAGAGAGTGCGGTATCCTCACCAACCTTGCTTGCACGGAATTGTATTGTACCATTCTTGTTGATACTCGCGCCGATAACCAAATCCCCGACACTTTTTTCTATGGGAAGACTTTCACCGCTAATCATTGACTGATCGACACTGGTATTTCCATTGATAACTATGCCATCGACGGGTATTTTGGCGCCTGGTTTCACCAGGATTACATCGCCCGGTTTCACATCTTCAATGAGGACAATGGTTTCTGAGTTACCTTCCAATACTATCGCGGTTTTCGGTTGAAGGCCGATGAGTGTTTTTATCGCCTGGGAAGTCTTCTTCTTTGAGATTGTTTCCAGGTATTTACCCAAGAGTATCAGAGTGATTATCACGCTGGCGGTTTCAAAGTAGAGATTTTCTGCGTATATGGCTTCACCGGCAGCTATCCTGATAATGGCATAGATGCCGTATAGAAATGCTGTGTTGGTTCCGATGACGATTAGCGAGTCCATGTTGGGATGTGCTTTGAAGATGGCCCTGAAACCTACCAGGTAGAAGCGGTTGCCCGCTATTAGGACGGGTATTGTAAGGAAGAGTTGAGAAAGCCCGAAAACCAGCGGATTGTTTTCCGGATTCACTAAGCCTGGCAACGGAAGCCCTATCATGTGCCCCATTGAAAGGTAGAGAAGGGGGATAGTGAAGGCCGCCGATATGATAAACTTCTTCAGCAGCGTTTCAATTTCGGATTTATCTTGTACTTCTTCGTTTACACGGGGTTCAACTTCTTTTGCCTGGTAACCTGCATGATTGATACTGGCCCTTATCTGTGAAATTCCAGTATTGCCTGGATTGTATCGAATAAGAGCCTTTTCTGTTGTCAGGTTGACAAATACCTCAGATACGCCAGGAAGCTTGGATATTGCCCTTTCGACGGTTGTGGCGCAGCCTGCGCATGTCATGCCGCGGATTGGGATGAGTATTTCCCTTAATGGGTTAATCTCGCTTGTTTCGTAACCAATATCTTTAATAGTTTTCGCTATTACGGGAATGGATGTTAAATTCCCATCATAAGTGACATCCAGTCTCTCATTTGCAAAATTTACAGATGCTCTTTCAACGCCTGGTAATTGTACAACTGCCTTTTCGATTAAATTCACGCAAGATGAGCAGGTGATTCCCCGAATCGATAACTGCTGTTTCACTATTTTGTTTTCCTCCATGTATTATACCTTACACCGGCAGGGGGGGGATCGTCAATTTTTTCTCAAATCTATAAGACTTAATTGGTTGCCTGGAAAGATTTGTAATAAGGAGTGAAACTTCCTATGATGGTTTTAGCGGATAGGGAGACAGCTATGCAGCGGTGGGAAGCAATCCAGGTTTTAACTAAGGAAAACGAAAGTCGGATTCGCAATAATCCGTTGTTAAATATTGACACTTTCATTATTCCTTCTCCTTTCATTTACGATCCCTCGGCCACGAAGGATTATCAGCATAGCTATACATGGATAGAAGAGGGTGAGATTTTAGGCTATCTGCTCACCTATAGTTCATCCAACCATAGGGAATATCTGATATACAAGCTGGTTACGAGTCCATACGGCCGTGGCAGGGGTATTGGCAGTACATTTATCGAAAATCTGGCCAGGGAGATATCGGAGGAATCCAATATCTATCTCTATGTATGGGAGAAGCAACACGATACGGTTGAGTTTTTTCGTCATAACGGCTTCGAAGTGGAAGATAGCATTGTCTATCGGAACATGGTTTATTATCGGCTAAGCGCAATAAGCAGGGATTTGCTTAAAAAAGTTGGGAAGGCGAGTCGAAGAACTCCAGCGGCCGACGAAATTGGGCGAACCCGACACGATGCTCGCAAAACACTTAGTTCATTGATGGCAATGATAAACGCACTCGCGCCCGAAAATGCGGGGCGAATAATTGAGGATATTAATAGAGAAACTACCACTCTTATAAATATGCTGAATATGTACCGAGATTCCGTGTCCATGGCGCACGAGGTGAACTTGCAGGAGTTAATCTTGGAAAGACTGGTTCCATACGTAAACGCCAGCCAGGAAGAAATTGAATTGTCGATTAATCTCCTGGTTCAGAAACCGGTTGTGTTAGGACATTGGCTGAATATTGGGAGAGCATTAGTGAATTTGGCCTCGAATTCCATCGATGCGATGACGGATAACGAAGAACCCAACAGATTAAATATTTCTTTGTACGAGGATGACGATGGCTTTGTGAAGCTTCGAATTGCGGATAATGGCAGCGGCATTCCACAGGAACTGCTAGCGCGTGGCCCGGACAACCGCCCGGCTTTCATTGGGAAATCCACAAAGGCTGATGGGAAGGGTGAGGGACTGGGGACAGCCCAGGTTTGGAGTTCTTTCGGCCCGAACCGGCTCGAAGTACATAGCGAGATTGGCAAGGGAACTGAATGGATAATTAAATTTGAGCGTTCTGTAGTTGGGCTTACAAAGCGCTTTTCATCGCTTCAGAGGCGTTTTTTTGAGCTCCAGGGTTTGGAAGATGAAACTAGAATTTCTGATAAATCAACCCGCACCGAAATAGTTTCGGCGATTTGGAGGGTTCGTAAAAAAGAGATATTCCTTTTTGAGCTTCTGGAACAGTTTAGTCACCACCACAATATTCGGGATTTATATCGAATTATCCTTTCGTATTTCCATGGAAATATGAGAGAAAACGAATTTGAAATTAAGGCAAGGAAATGGAAAGGAATACACCAGGCTCTAAATAGATGGCTGTCTACCACCGCTAAGAGAATCCTGAGGAGTCACAAAATGCTTGCGACCCACGTTGATATGAGAAACCATCGTGATGCTTTGTTCAAGAGTTATGGCCAGTCGATTGATAAGGTAATCATTTTCACATTGAACCCTGGAGAAAAAACTTTTCTGGCGACGGATAGGAAACTCGCCGAACATTTGGATTTTGTTCCTTATCTTGGAGGCGACAAGGACAGCTTGCTTCGCGGGGAATTTGTTGGCGATGTGAATATTGACAGCAATCCCATATATCTTGGTGTCTGGTCGGTTGATTCAGACGAAGATCTCAAAGATAAGCTTCTGCTGTTGCAAAAGGGGGCGCAGACGATATTGGAGTTCGGCATACACCCAGCCAAGCGTCTTGCATTCTATCAGTCTACTTACATCCGTTATACTCGCGACATAGATTCTGATACATCGAGCACTTTTGGAGAGTTTGCAACGCTATCCTTGAAGGAATTGGAAGAGCGATTTGTTAGAACGGCTGAAAGTGAAATGCAGGGATTCATAACGGCACTGGATTAATACTCGAATGAGGATTGACCTTCAAGACAGGTATATGCTATTTCAGATACCCACTTAGTCACTATCAGCCAGAAGCGCGGAGAATCAATCATGCTCAACGTCTCAGATGTTAGTCTTTCCTTCGGGAAGCGTCTGTTGTTTAAGGATGTCAATATCAAGTTCCTCCCTGGTAACTGCTATGGATTAATTGGAGCGAACGGTTCGGGGAAATCGACATTTCTGAAAATACTTTCGGGAGAGCAGGAAATAGATTCAGGTACTGTAGCTATTAGTTCCGGAATGAGGGTGGCAGTTCTCATGCAGAATCGGAGTGCTTTCGATGAGTATTCAGTTTTGCATGCAGTTATCAAGGGCTTTCCTATGCTTTATGAAATTATGCAGGAAAGAGAGTTGCTCTATTCCAAACCGTCCATGACGGATGATGAGGGTATAAGGGTTGCGGAATTAGAGAGTGAGTTTGCGGGAATGGGTGGTTATGAATCTGAGAGCGAGGCAGCGACACTGCTCTCTGGTTTGGGAATCAGCGATGATATTCATCAGAAACAGATGTCGGAACTTGATGATGATGTTAAAGTTCGCGTTCTTGTTGCCCAGGCTCTATTTGGGAATCCGGATATACTATTACTCGACGAACCAACAAATCATCTTGATATCGAATCCATCAGATGGCTCGAAGACTTCTTATTGAGGTTAAACAACATTGTCATTGTTGTAAGCCACGACAGGCATTTTCTTAACAAAGTATGCACTCACATCGCCGATATCGATTTCGGGAAAATCAGTGTTTATTACGGAAACTATTCATTTTGGCAACAAGCCAGCCAACTTGTTGTGACCCAGCAGCGAGATCGTCAAAAAAGAGCCGAGGCGCGAGCTGCGGAACTGAGGCTGTTTATACAGCGCTTTTCGGCAAACGCTTCGAAAAGCAAACAGGCAACAAGCCGCATGAGGGAATTGAATAAACTCGATTTGGAAAGTCTACCGCGAAGCTCAAGACGATTTCCTTATTGCAGCTTCAACTCTGAGCGTAAACTTGGGAAAGTTATTTTGGAACTTGAAAACTGTTCGAAAAGCTTCGACTCACAGATATTGTTTACTTCATGGGATTTGAGTGTCCAGAAGGGCGATAAAATTGGTTTTGTCGGGCCAGATAATCTGGCTAAAACGGCATTTATGGATATAATAGCCGGAGAACTTGAGTTGGATGAGGGCAGAATCACATGGGGCGCCACTGTTACTTCTGACTACTTCCCCAAGAATAATTCGAGATTTTTCAATAGTGATTTATCCATAACCGACTGGCTTCGGCAGTATTCCACCGAGCAGGATGTGGCATACATCCGTGGATTTCTTGGGCGAATGCTGTTTACTCAAGATGAATCTTTGAAAAGAGTTAACGTATTATCTGGAGGAGAAAAGGTTCGCTGCTTGCTTTCTAAAATGATGTTGAGCGGGGCGAATGTTTTAATTTTGGATAATCCAACCAGCCACCTCGATCTTGAATCTATCACGAGCCTGAATAATGGACTAATCGACTTCGATGGCTCGATTTTTTTTGCAAGCCACGATCTTCAATTTATCAATACAATAGCCAATCGCATTATCGAATTTACTCCCGCCGGAGTGATAGATCGCCGGATGTCGCTTGAGGAATATCTACAGAGTAAGGATGTAGCCAGGTTCAGAGATGAAATGTATGGTGGTCGCCATGAACGTCTAAGGATATAGGTGTTTTTGCGCAATTAATGCTGATATAACCAAGAATCCTCAGAACCCTCGCACGATAAGCGTGATTGAGAACAAATAGACTCCTGGCCTCCTTGTTGCTCTCTGACAATTACACGATTGATGCCAAACGTATGCTTGCCAAAATTCGCTTTGTGCATTTCGTTATTCGAGTTACATAATCTACTTGCTAAGGTTTACCTAAAACCGGTACATACTAGATGAATATGTCGCTTATGCAATCGCCCATCCGTTCTGGAGAAGGTGGTTCTCATCCCTCTCAATCGTGTGTGTGAAAACCAGGATGCTTATTTTCGGTGAACGGCGACAAATAATGGATTGTCGTGTTATATGCGTCGTTTTTCTTGTGCCTATAGTAAGTTTGGCAGGCGCGGAAAAGTTTGAGCGGTTTGACAACAAACCCATATGGCGAAGGGCGTTTGGAGGGGAAATAAACACCTTTCCAGCTCAGGGCCCAGGTTCCGATGTCTACATCGTTGCGGAAGACAGGGCCCTTCACAGCCTTAATGGTGATACTGGTGAAGTAAACTGGATTTATCGGCCAGGAGGGAAACTCAGAAGCCTCTTGATGATTGGCGCGGATGGCACAATTTATATTCAGAATGATAGGCGGGAATTCTTTGCGGTTACGCCGGGAGGCACCGGAAGATGGAAACTGCTGTTGAGTGCGGAAATGGCTGTGCTGCCCGCGGGCAGTTCAGACGGAAGAGTATTCCTGCCATTGCTCAGTGGCGAAATGTTATGTGTCTCCAGGCGTGGTGAGATTTTGTGGACCATAGATATGGGAAGTGAGGCATCAGCCTCCCCAGTTGTCAATGCCGATGGTTTGGTTTGGATTCCATTGAATAGCGGGAAAATCATTTGTGTTGATACCTGGGGGGAGGAGATAGCGCATGTGAGCCTTGACGAATCGGTTTCAACATTGGCCCTGGATGGCGATGAACGGATTTGGGCTGGAGGATATGATGGCGCCATTTCGGTTTTTCCACACTATACCGGCCGACATTCACAATCAGCTTCAACCCAACTGGATCCTGTATTTAGACTTAAAACTGAATCATCGAGGGTTACCGCGATACTGACAACGAGTTCCAAGCAGGGACTAGTTTTTTATGCCACCGGCGAAGCAGTTGCATACAGTGAAGACGGGGAGGAAACCGGACGTTTCCGAATAGCGCTTAGTAGTGGCGCTCCTTCAGTTTCAACCGATGGGACAATTTTCGCTCCCGTATCCGATGGAAGTATCCGAGTAGTTCACCCGGATGCGATAAATGCGCATACCAAACTCCAAGTAGGTTCCGCATTGTCCGAACCCCTGCTTACTGAACAAGGTATGCTGATAGCAGGTGGCAGGGATTGGATACTCTATGCCTGGAAAGCTGGCTTGCCGGGTTCCGGATGGCTTCAGTTCAGAGGCGGTCCCCTAAGATCGGGAACACTTCCCACCTCATCAGCAGTTATCGATCGGAAAACTGCTCGTAAGGATTCGAGATTTTTGATTCGCGAACAGATGGCTGTATCCGATAGTCTGGAACAGCGCATGAAGCTTGTTGAGGAAATAGAGTCCTACACCGACGAACTGACAATGCGCAAAGCTCTCCCCTGGGTGGATTTGCTGCTGGAGGATTTGGTATCAATTGGAACTATTCGCTCCGTGGATGTAAAAAGCTCTCATGCCTTAGTTCGTGCGGCAGGCTATCAATTAATTTCAAAAGGAATTGATTTCAGATTGCGAGGTTTAGTTCTTCAATGTCTGCGAAACGAAAAAGATCCATTGGCTCTGGCAGCCGGTTTTCGAGCTCTAGGCTACATCGGTTCTGATTGGGATGGAGCATCAATGCGGACAATATACAGCCGTTATAAGGCTTTAGGCCCGCAGGGAGAGAGATTCATTTTGGAAACAGCCCGAGCTCTAATGGATTTGATTCGATATAACGGCGGTGTAAGCGATTCATCAGGCATCGATTTGATCAACAGACTCCTAAGCAGCGATATTTCGAATGTAAATAAAAAAGAGCTACTCTTTATTCTGGCGGATGGATAAAAATGAGGGACATCGTAAGGATTGATGAATACAATTTCAACTTACAAGGATTTGAAGAATGACTCAAAGAAAATTTCTCCGTATGTTTCTGGTGACGGTGCTGTGTTTGCCTTTGAATGCTCAAGAAGCTCAGGTAGACCGCGATGAGTTGATTAGTATTGGCGATCAGTCAATAAAATTCATTAACTATGTTGGCCCCTACGAGTTTATAAACACGGCAGATCAGATTCTCGGTATAGGCCGTTTTTTGGGCAGTGGGATCACTCCTGAAATCTCTGGCAAAAACTCAATTGGCGGGAAGTACGAGGTTGTTCACATCGTTGAGCCGAGCATTGAACAAGGTTTTGATTCAGATGTTTTCATTGTTGGAAACGATGCGGCGGTAGATCATATCAACAATCTTAGAACGATAATTGCTGGATATCTAGAAACGGTTTATGATTTCTCTAGACGGGATGCCTATCTAATTGCCGAGTTTATAACATATTACAATGCGGTATACAGGAAAGACATGGAAATGGTTAGGGAGCGTTATAAAGAACCGGTTGTCAATTTTCTGAATCCTGATTTCTTGGGGCTCGACACGCATTATTCAAATTGGGCGGGGAAAACCCAGATGCTCATACCTCTTGGCACGAAATTTGATTCGGGCACTTCCGTGGATGCCGGGGCAATTGCAGACGATCAGGTAGTGGAGGAGATGCGCAAGGAAGAGGATATGGGTTTGGATTCTCGGCGAGGTATGGTGGAGCTTCGAGAAAGGGAAATAATCAAGGAGCAGGAAAATCTCGATAAGCTCCGTGGTGAATTGGAGAGCAAACGGAAGTCAATTTCGGAAAAACTTGATGACTTTGAAGAAAAAGAAGAACCTGGTTTGGAGGAAAGGGCGGTAAGGGAAGAACTGGAGAAGGATAAATCGAGCGTTGAAAAAGCGATCGAGGAACTAGAAGAACTCCAGAAAAAGGTGGATGAGGAGACGAAGGAAGTTCTCGTAATGCGAGATGATATCTCCGAAGATGAGAACAAACGAATTGCCGCTGAAAACGAGGATGTAACCACATCGACAAGCTTGTTGGAACCAATCTGGTTTCTGACTGTTGATAATGAGGGGGATGGTATTCCCTATGGCAGAGTTGTGAAATACAACTCCGAAAATAGTGAATTACTTGCAGTAAGTAAGCTTACCGCCGTGCGCGGGCGATCAATGGCTATATTGCCGGATTCGATTATTGTTATTGCCGGGAGAAGAGGTTCGAATTCCAAGGTGAGATTAATGCTGCTCGACAGAAATACACTGGAAACAATATCGGTGGGGGAGCATGATATTTTCCCTGGTTCCCTAATGATGATGGACGGCAGCGATATATACCTGGTTACCACTGAAAAAGGCGAATGGCGTCTAGGTAAATTCGATACGACCATGAACAGAACAGCGATTAGTCAACTTGCGATAACACCATGGACTTCGATATCCTGTGACGAATCTTCAATATACGTTCAGGGGGCCGAGGGTGGCATTCTAAAGCTTTCAAACGCCAATTTGAAAGAGAAAAATCGCGACTAAAAACCCTGAAAACTATCAGTCCAGAATACTATAGTCCAAAGCACTTTCCTCTTGATCAATGCCAAGTTCCTCTAAGTACAGAGGTTCGAGATTAAGTTCTCGAAGAAGATCTCTTGTGTCGGCAGCCGGATTCGCGAGATTCGTACGGGATGAATCGACTGCAATTTTGATTATCTGCTGTTCATCCCTGTCTGCTTCAAAAACCATGAGATTACTCATTTCCGTGGGTTGAGTGCCTGCGATGAAATATTCGGATCGAAGCTGATCCTTGGGAGTATCGTTGCCGGGCAACATACCGGTTCTACGATCTATTACAACCTCAACAATTCCGGTTACAGGTTTGGGGAAGTCTATTTTGGGTAAACTTTCGTGTATTTTCTTCATGTAACTAGCCCAGACAGGTCCCGTGGACGTAGCCCCTGTCTGGGTTCTACCCAGCGAATTGCCTCTCTTGTCAAAACCCATCCAAATAGCTGTGGTGTGATACGGAGAGAAGCCGACAGTCCAGGCATCAGCCCAGTTCTGAGAGGTACCGGTTTTACCTGCCATGGGCATTCCATCAAAACCATTTACAGTATTTTTAGCCCAGGCCAGAGTGCCTGAAGAGACAGTACTTTGCAGGATACTGGTTATTATAAATGCTGTCTGTGGCGACATGATTTGCATGTTTTTTCTTTCTTGTGATTCTCGAAGTTCGCGTTCGGGGTTTACTATTACATTTCCATCACGGTCTTCAATGTATCTGATTGCGATGGGCTCTACCTCATAGCCAGCATTAGCCATTGTTGCGTATGCGCGTGCAAGTTGTATTGGAGATAAGCCCAGTGTCCCCAAACCCAGTGGATATACTCTATCAAAGGTTTTGGCAATTTCCTGAGTGCTGGTAATTCCAAGAAGCTCTGCCGATCTATTTATTGCGGCGTCGAAACCGATGGATTCAAGAACTATAAGAGCGGGTATGTTAAGTGATTTTGCAAGCGCATCTCTAAGCAACACACTGGCAGACCAAGTATCATTGTAATTACGGGGAATATAGGACGTACCATCGGGACTGATAAAAATTCTGGGGCCGTCGTGGATTCGGCTGGCAGCCGTGAAGTCTCCTGAGCTAATCGCGGCCGAGTAGTAGAGAGGCTTGAACGCAGAGCCTGGCATTATGTTTGCCTCCATGGCGCGATTAAACTGGTTATTTCGGCTGAATTCACTTCCACCCACCATGGCCAGGATGTAACCGGTTTTATTATCAAGAGTGATTAGAGCAGTCTCGACATTGTTCATTTTTTGGTATGTCAGAGCATGCTCGTAAGAGATGTTCGCGATTGATTTCAGATCGTTCAACCCGAATACCATCGACATTAAATCAGTCACCGAGGTTAGTTGATTTATCACAACTCTGCGAGCGGCTCCTTTCTTTTCAGCTTCAAGGGACTGTATGTCGGGAATGTCAAAGACAAACGACAGAAGCTCTATAGTTTCGACTAGAGACTTTGAAGCATATCTATTCCTGTTGTCTCTATGGTCCCGATATTTCTGATTCCATATCTGCAACCCCTTTTCAATCTGTTCATCGGCCTCTTTTTGATAGTCAAGGTTCAATGTCGTATGTATGGTATAGCCATCCCGATAGATATCTTGTTGACCAAATAGATGTTTCTCTACTTCGTTTCGAATGAATTCGCTGAAATAGGGAGCTTTGTCATTGGCCAGGCGACTGGAATAAGGTGAGTCGGTGGCCGAGCGAGACCAGTCGAAATTGTTCCAGTAGTTTTCGAATGAGGCGTCGGCGGCTTCGGAATCCACATGGCCCGCCGCAACCATTTGGTTCAATATTTCCCGTTGCCGAAATCTTGCAGCCTGGGGCTGTGTTATCGGCGAGTATAAATCGGATCCCACAAGTTGTATTACCAGCATTACTGCTTCGGCAGGAGAGTTTTCGGCGGTCGGATGTCCGAAGAAAAATTGACTGGCCGCCTCTACACCATAGGTGTTGTGGCCGAAATAGACTGAATTCAAGTATAGTTCCAAAATTTCTTGCTTTGTGAATCGGCGTTCAAGCTGGTAGGCCCACCATATCTCTTTGAGTTTTCGTTTTATGGAAATTTCTGTGCGATCCGCGTGTCTGGTGCCTGCAACCTGCATAGTGAGGGTGCTGAAACCGGAGAAATATCCCTTATCAGTAAGGGTGTAGAGTATGTTGTTAATAATCGCGCGTATGAGGCCTCCGAAAGATACGCCGGTATGCTTATAGAAAGGCGCATCTTCTCTGGTAAGCAATGCATAAATCTGAACCTTTGGAATTGCAGTTATAGATATGAGATTGCGTTTCTCATCAGAAAAGAATTCGGTAATCAACCTTCCGTTGACGTCGAGTAGCTGAGAAGGAATAGCCGGCTTTGAGGTAGTTATTTCTTCCATATTGCGCACGTTATATGTGGCCGCGAGATTCAACCCTAAAAAAATTCCGAATAGGATTGCGCATGCAAAGAATGAAAAACTGAGAGCGATGAATACCACACGTCGTTTGCCGGTAAAAATCACGGTTTCAAGGTACGCCTGCCTTCGAGATATGTCAAGGATTTCAGGAAGGAAAATTTAATCGTAATCAAACCGGCCTTTTGCCCAGGTGCCAAAGAGAGCTATGTGGCAAGCTTGAGCTAACACTCTGATTGCTCCTGATGGTTTCCCGCGCTTTGTGTCATCTGAAATTTGATGTATCGTAACTGGATTCGGTAGATTCGCCGAGCAGTCAGTGAGGTTATTGTCGTTCAGTTCTCTTTATTCGCCATCTTCGCCGATTTCGCCGCTGTTGCTGCGCTCAATAATTTCAACGTCGACAAATAAACTGATATTTATCCTGCTTCCAGGTTGAGTGGTGAAGTGTCGGATCACCTCCAGTTCCCCGAGGGTATATGATACCGAATGCTCTCCGGAAACCGTTTTGATTACTTCCACCGTATCATCGGTTTCAATAAGCTTGTCATCCAGCCGGATTATTGCACCCTGCGGAATATGAATTGTTAGTTCAGGCGGACTATAGTCCAACGCGAGGTTCAGCATTATCTCTTCTCCTGCTTCCACGGCTATGGATTGCTCGATTGTCGGGGCGTGAGTGCTATCGACTCTAACCTTATGAATTCCAGCAGGTAGTTTCATTGCTTTGTTTAACTCGATCACGGTTTTATCCACGGTCACCTCGATTATTTCTTCAGTATTCTCAGATAAATTCGTGATATTGACAGTTAAAGAACCTTCATTTTTCCAAATTGAGGCCACGTTGATTATGAGTTTTTCCGAAAAGGCTCTATCGGGTATTCCTTTCATAATAGGCAGCACGGTTACAAGGAGTGGAAACTGTTCGACATCAATGGGTATCGACAGTACAGAAGTCAAGGCGTCTCCCGTTATTGCATGTGCTTCACTGAAGGGAATGCGTACGAAGGTTTTCTCTCTGGCAGGGATGAGTTCCATATGAATTCTTGTGCCATTGTATTCATCTCGGTTTTCTTTCGAAACAGGGCTGACATCCTTATATATCATCAGTGCAAAACTATTTCGAAATTCTCTAAGTGATGATGATATCTCGATTTGTATTTCGACACCTTCTTGAAAAGCGGAAATCTCATCCAGATAGGTTATTATTACTTGCTCTTCCGGCTTGAATTCCACTGTCGAACCATCGATTTGAAGTGTCTTTGTAGTTCTGCCCCTGATGTTCTCGGAATACACAGGGGTAATCGATGACAGAAGAAGCAGGATAAACAGTCTGGCCGCACTTGTTCTCAATAGTTTCATACTGTTATTTTAACTCGTGAAAAGCAGTCAATGTTGCAGGATTTGTCGGTTTTCCATTTTTTCGAATTTCAAAGTGCAGATGTGGGCCAGTCGAAAGTCCAGAATTGCCTGAAGAAGCAATTTGTTCACCCGCCCCTACACTCTGACCCACTTTGACTGGAACCCCATCCAAGTGAGCATAAACCGTTTGATACCCACCATCATGATTGATTATAACGTAAAGACCGTGAACTTTCAGCGTACCGATATCATGCACTATCCCATTGCGCGCCGCAAATACAGGAGTACCGACTGGCGTCCTGATGTCAATCCCGGGATGGAAGCTTAATTCTCCAGTGAGGGGATGTGAACGATAGCCGAAGGAGGATGTGATATTGCCCTGTCTTATGGGTAAGGAGAATGAACTTCCAAGAAAGCTTATTCGTTCATCGGAACTAAATTTATCTCCAGGATGAAACCTGAACATCCTGTTTTTGTTGTCCTCTAATCTTATGATAACTTGTATTGCGTCCGAACTTCTTGTGATTTCGGAGAGATTTTTTTCCCATTCATCCTCTGGCACAATAGGCACAAACACACCCGGGATATTGGGAATCAGAACCTCATCGCCTGCTTTGAGAAGATCTGGCGCGTTCCAGTTGTTTAAAGTTGCAAGTGTGTCATAAGGCACGTTGAATGCGGCCGCAACAGAAAAAATGTCCTCAGATGGTAGCGGGATATATCTGAAAATCATTAACGGCTGTGATTTTGCTCTATCCGAATACCATAGTTCGATATCTTGCTGATGCTGACTATAGAGGGGGTCTCGTGATTTGATCGTATAGCTTATAAGAGGATAGTCTGCCGTCACTACATGCACAAACAATAGAAGGTATGTGAAGATAGTAATCTTACGCTTCATCAAATGGCAGCAATAACTCCTCATTCAGGGAGATTCCCGCGGCGCCATAACCCAAGCGCCTGTCCGGTCGTCCGCTTCCATGAAAGTCGGAACCTCCAGTAATCAGCATATCATTTTTTTTTGCCAGTTCAGCCAGTTTTGCGGCCCCACTTCTTGAAGCCCCGGAGTGCAGGGCTTCGATTCCGTCGATTCCGATTTCCTTCCACAGAGGGGCGTATTTTTCAAAGCGGCTCCATGAAATCCACAGCGATAGCGGATGGGCGATGATGGCCTTACCGCCTGCCTTGCGAATCACTTCGACAAATTCTTCGAGTCTGGGTGAAATTTTTGGTACATTGTAGGGGCAACCCGGCTTCAGCCATTTCTCGAAGCAGTCTGGAACATTTTTTGCCATGCCTTTGGCGATAAGCCAGCTGGCAAAATGCATTCGTCCAAGAACCTCGCCCCCGGCCAGGCTGTTTAATTCGTTCAGTGTAACATTCAGTCCATCAGCGTTCATCAGATGAACCATTCTACTGTTTCTGGAGTTGCGTCGTCTGCGGATTTCCTCAAGAAAATCCCCTAGCGGTCCGTCCGGATATTGCTTAATTCCCAATCCGAGTATATGGAAATCTCCAGGTTCGAATTCCACTTCGCTTTCCACACCGGGAATGAATCGAATTTCCAGAAGTTTCGCTATTTTTTCCGCTTCCTCAAGGCCTGCCAGTGTATCATGATCAGTTAACGCGAGGGCTGTTATCCCGGAGTTCTTGGCCAATTCGAGTAATGCAGTGGGGGATAATTCGCCATCGCTCACATTCGAGTGAGTGTGAAGATCGATCATACAGGCTAGAATACACAATTGTCGGCATTGTTGACAGAATCCCACTGGGATGCGTATCCTTTTCTTGCATAACGGAGATTTCCTTGCCTAAAACAGTGTTCTATCGCGCAAATGCAATTGTCTATTTTCAGGGTGATAAGGCTGATGGAATACCTATATTGAAAACGGGCAAAATTGAGCTTGCATACGAGGATATCCAAACAGGTGCGGAGATAAGAGAATCGATTAAAACGGGTGAATTTTTTGGTGTCAAGGCAGCGCTTGGCAATTACCCCCATGATGAGATTGCGATGGCAATTACTGATTGTTTGGTGATTCACTTCTCTATTGCCGAATTCGAGAGTTTTGTAGCTGAGCATCCACGTATTCTAATGAAAATGCTTCAGGTTTTTTCCACACAGCTGCGAAGAATTCACCATCAGGTTCAAAATCTTTTATCCACAGACAGGATTAATACGAATCAAGAGGCTGGTATGTTCGCGATAGGCGAGTACTACCTCAAGGAAAAGCAGTACCCGAAGGCTTATTATACATTCAAGAAGTATTTACAACACTGGCCTAAGGGTATCTATGCGCCGCAGGCAACTTTGAAAGCTGGGATAGCTGAGAAATCCCTGTATGGCAACTCCCCAGCTGTGAGTGAAGCTAATGAAGAAAGCCTGGAACCTCCTGTCCCACCCGCTGCAAATTTTGATGAAATTGACGCGCGGTATAAGATGGGGAACTACAAGGAAGCCATGAGGGGATTTCTATCCATAGTCCAGAATGAGCAAGATAAGGCAATTTTGGCAATTGCCGAATTTCGAATTGGTTGTTGTTTGTACCATCTGGATATGTTTAACGAAGCAGCGGGTCAGTTGGCTTCCGCTATCAGACGACACCCTGATGAATCATTTCTCGGGGAGGAATTGTTCTATATCGGCCTTTGCCATAAGGAACTGGGGGAGATGGAGAAGGCGTATAATTTTTTCGTTAAGGCTGGAAATCTGATTCCGAAAGATGGGCCTCTCTACAAACAGGTGCTTGAAAAAACCCGGGAGGTCCGGGATATGAGAGGTTCAAATACATGAACCTCCTCGATCTTTCAAAATTTGAACGATTTGTCCGTACTTTCAAAGAGAATGAAATTATCTTTTGCGAATATGAACCAGGAGATACCTTTTATCTGATTCAGGCAGGAAGGGTTAAGATTGTCAAGATTATTGGGAATATCGAGAAAATCATCGACATACTGAAGCCTGGTGAATTTTTCGGAGAGATGGCCTTGCTTGAAAATGCACCACGAAGCGCTTCGATTATCGCTTTGGAGAATTGCAAACTCCTTGAGTTCAATAGAAGCAATTTTGAGGCTTTGATGACCGGGAATCCGCAGATGGCCATCAAACTATTATCTCTTTTTGCTCAAAGAATATACGATCAGAAACGACGCTTTGCTATTTTGACTTTATCGGACGAGTACGCTCGTGTTGCGGATGTTTTCGTTATGCTTGCGGAAACTTGGCGGCTTGAATACATGGATAGCGATACCGGTAAGAGGGTTTATAATAACTCAGTTGCTGATATTGCCCAGTGGGCCGGTATGCGAGCTGACAGATGCAGGCAGATTCTAATTCATTTTCAGGAACAACAAAGGATAAAGGTGTTCAACGACAGGATAGAGGTAACCAATATTCACGATTTGGTTAGGTTCGTGAATTCGCGCCGGAATTTTCAGAAGAATCAGAACTGATTGCCTGAGTATCTTAAAACCTGGCCACTGTCGATGCGCAACCCCACGGAAATTGGACTTTTTGGGTACTGGCACCCATACCGCCGGTTAGTTATAATCAGCCAACTGCCAAAGTAGCTCAGCTGGTAGAGCAACGCACTCGTAATGCGTAGGTCTGGAGTTCGAGTCTCCACTTTGGCTCTTGGTGGCTTATGTAAGTCATTACAATGTAAAGAATAGTGACTGGAAAACCGGAACTGCTTGTTATTCACGACTGAGAGGTGTAACCCTTTTGTGAGAACCTCTTGATACGGGAGGCAAATATGCGCCGGTTTTTTTGGTTAAGGCTCCGAGGGCAAGTTTATTACGCTCGTCTTTTTCACAAAGGTGTCAGATTCCCTTGGAAAAGCACAGGAAAGGTTGATCGTGACGCTGCTGAAATGGTGGCTATGGATTGGCTAGTAAACGGTATACCTGATGGCAAAACCAAGGATCATCGATCTTTTAAAAGTGCTGTTGATGCCGAAAACTCACTCGACCATTTAAAATCTTTAGAATTAACAAGAAATGATGCACAACGAATTGTCAGTATCCTAAAGCGTAGAGGGTTGATTGATTCAGTTAATGATAATACGACGTAATTTCTCAAGATCCATTGCAGGACGTTCAGTATGTATCATTGCATGACAATTCGGGCAGAGTGGAATTAGATCCTTGATTGGATCAACATTGTGTTGCCCGTCAGACAATGAAAGATCATTTACATGGTGAACGTGTATGAGATCTGGGCCACTAATTCCGTACTTATCTGTGAAATTGAATTCACATGCTGCACATATTGATCCACGGTGTGTGATGCAAGCTTCTCTAGCACTAGGATTCCGTTCAATAACTGTAGAAGTTACAGAATATCGCTGTCTTTCTTGATGTTGAATTTCTTCTTTATCGATATTACCACTATCTACGAGAGCTAAAGCCCATCGCCGATTCTGACCTTCTGCAAATTGACCTCCCGACTCCCTCCATAAGTTATCTGCGTCAATATTTGTAAGAACAGCAGGACGCTGATGAGAATATCCAATAATCTGTTTTTCGCCTGATTCATATATGTAGTTTCCAATGACTTGAAAAACTGATTCTGCCTTATTATCAACAACTACTATTACAAGGTCATCTATCTCCATTTCTGAGTAAAGATTCCATAGAGAAGCTCTGCCGTGACCTACACTACTGATGCCGGGATGAGTTCTTGTAATCAATGCCGAAATGTCATCTTTGTTATTTATCCCCGCAGTTGATAAATCACCAGAGTTTGACCATCCTACCGCAATTCGATTTCTAGCAATCATCATTTTGAGTGATTCCTTTTGGTCATCTTCATCATGATGTGACATTAATCGCCAGATGTTCATAGTTATGTCCTTTATTTAGAGCTTCGTAATAATAATAATTAATCGTTATCTTGACAATACATTAGAGTCTTCAGAGTTGGTACTTTATTTTAACTGTAACCCGGTTCTTGCTATCAATCGATACATAACTCTTTACAACAATACGCAACGATACGCAACGATACCAAGATGTAAACTTGATGGATGTCTCATAAAATGCTATAATACCAGTAGATACACAAAGAATAGCAAACAGTTGTCGCGTTCTCGTAATGCGTAGGTCTGGAGTTCGAGTCTCCACTTTGGCTTATGAAGGTGTGGATGTCCGCCGGAGCGGAACATCCGTCTTCCGGCTGCAGGAGAACTGGCTCTTTTCTCAAAAAGAGATAGGCTATCACTCTTCAGGGTAGCCGTTACTCCGTGATAGTTGTTGTAGTTGGCGTATAGATTCCCATGGTTATATATTGGAGTAAGAGATCGATAAATGTGTGTTCTATAGTCAATCGATAGTCCTGCGTTCCGCTTCTGGGCTCGACTCCTGGTTGTTCATCCAAGCCCACCAGACCGTAGATGAAGTAGTGGTTTTTCATTTTCTCTGTTTCGACATATTTTTGAGGCCCTTCCCCGTAATCGACAGAATAGGTAAAACAGGCTGATAGGAGTAAACCTGTGAGCATGAGTAAAATGATGGATGATAGCATTGATCTTTTCATATAATGACTCCAAAAACTGATAATGCAGTTATCTTGGTATTTCAGCAGTTTTTGATCAACTATTTGGGATTGTTTTATTGGATTGAATCGCTTCTTGAAGTGACATTGCTCAATGTTTGATTGTATCATGCGGGTACGCACTTTTTTTCATAAGTAAAGCGAAGACTGATGGAATCAATGCTCCGTTGCTCTTCAGAAGGAGGCGTTTATGCTGCGAAATATCAACCCGGTGATTTCTCCGGAACTGCTTGCAGTTTTGTTTAGAATGGGCCATGGCGATGAAATTGTTTTGGCTGATTCTTTTTTCCCGGGAGATAGCTTCGGGAAACGTGTTGTCAGGGCAGACGGAATCGGAATTCCCTTGCTTCTTGAAGGCATACTGCCCCTAATCACCCTGGATTCTTACGTTCCAAATCCACTTTTTATGATGGAACCGGCAGCAAAGGATGAGCTGGACATGAGTGTAGAGGCCGCCTATCGCAGAGTAGTTAATAAGTTTTGGCCAGAAACACCCCCTATACAGCGAGTCGAACGTTTTAAGTTTTATGAGCAGGCTAAAAATGCATTTGCTGTAGTTATGACCGGCGAGGTGAAGAAATATGGCAATATAATATTGAAGAAGGGCGTTATTGATAGATAGGGGGTCACTTGCCATTGTTTTTGCGGCGAGGATGAGACGTTCAGGATTGCTGTTGGCCTTCTTGGCTCTGTGTGTTGTTCTTTCAATACTGTCGAATCGATTTCTAACCCTTCCAAATGCTCTAAATATTCTTCGTCAATCCTCCATTAATGGAATCATTGCGGCGGGGATGACCCTGGTTATCCTTACTGCGGGAATTGATCTTTCGGTAGGTTCAGTATTAGCCTTAAGTTCGGTGATTACGGCCCAACTGTTGGTTAGTGGCCTGCCTCCACTAATGGCTTTCTTCAGTGGTCTATTCGTTGGAGCGCTGCTTGGTTTATTCAATGGAATCCTTGTAACGTTGTTTTCTCTTCCTCCGTTTGTAGCGACGCTGGGAACCATGACCTTTGCACGGGGATTGGCATTGAGTTTTACCCAGGGCAAGCCAATCACCGGTTTACCGGAGTCGTTTCGGGTTCTTGGAACCGGTTTTGTAGGACCGATTCCTGTTCCAGTTATTATCGTGTTGGCAGTGTTCCTTATTGGTATGTTTTTCTTGAATTTAACTTCACAAGGGGAACAACTGTACGCTTTGGGTAACAATCCGGTTGCGGCTCGTTTCACAGGGATACTTGTTAAACTATATATAATTGTGGTATATTCTGTTGCTGGAGTTCTGGCGGCACTTGCTGGTCAGATTCTAATTGCTCGTTTGGATTCTGCCCAACCTGTTATGGGCATGGGCTATGAACTGGATGCGATTGCTGCCGTGGTTGTTGGTGGCTCCAACTTCAATGGGGGCAGCGGGGGGCTGGCGGGTACTTTGATAGGAGTATTGTTCATTGTGGTTATCAACAATGGATTGAATCTTCTGAATATCCCATCATTCTGGGGCCAGGTTGTAAAGGGTGTAGTGATTGCTATGGCCCTGCTATTCAATCGCGTTTCGGTTCAAGAAAGAAAAATCGACCGTGAGTCGGTTTGAATATAGTGAGGTATAAATGAAGAGACTGCTTGTTTTATTATTTGTTTTGGGTTCGATTTCAGGCGTTCTATTTGCCAGGGGCGATTTAGAGGGAACCGTCTATGGCTTGTCGATTTCGACTTTGAACAATCCTTTCTTCGTTACGTTAAAGGAGGGTGCCGAGGCCAAGGCTTCCGAACTTGGTGTGAGTTTAATCATTGTGGATTCCCAGGACGATCCGGCTAAGGAAGCTGTGAATATGGAGGACCTCATTCAACAGGGGGTTGATGCGATTCTTGTAAACCCAACTGATGCTGATGCCATAGTGCCAAGCATCATGAAGGCCAATGCTGCAGCCATACCTGTTTTAACAATAGATCGCGGTGCTGCAGGGGGTGAAATTGTTGCCCATATTGCTTCGGATAATGTTGCCGGTGGAAGAATGGCCGCGGAATTTCTTGTGGAAGCCATCGGAGGTTCTGGAAAACTTGTCGAATTGGAAGGTATTGCAGGTACATCGGCCGCTCGGGATCGTGGCGAGGGATTCAATGCTGTCGTTGGCGCGGTTCCCGGTATAGAGGTTGTGGCTCGCCAGACCGCGAATTTCAATCGCGCTGAAGGCCTAAGTGTTTTTGAAAACATACTTCAGGCCCAACCGGAAATAAATGGTGTTTTTGCTCACAATGATGAAATGATTCTTGGGGCCATCGAGGCCGCAAAGGCTGCCGGGAATACAGGTATCGTTTTTGTTGGATTCGATGCGATAGATGATGCCATAGTTGCTGTTGAAGATGGCTCATTGGCCGCAACAGTTGCTCAACAGCCTGATATGATTGGTGCTCTTGGAGTTGAAACAGCATATAAGTATCTTATGGGCGAAACAGTTTCAGCTAACATTCCTGTTGATCTGGCGCTAGTCAGATAGCTTAAACAGTGGGTCCCCGCCGTTAAACGCGACAAACATGGCCACTATTACACTGCGAGGCATTAGCAAGGCTTTCCCCGGAGTTCGAGCTTTGAAGAGAATTGATTTATCCTTCTGGCCCGGGGAGGTTCATGCTGTGGTTGGAGAAAACGGGGCGGGGAAGTCCACTCTTATGAAGATACTAGCCGGAGATTACAGGAAAGACAGCGGTGAAATCCAGTTATTCGGGCGTGTAGAAGAGCTAGGTTCCCCGCGGGGGGCGCAGCAGATGGGTATTGGCATGATTCATCAAGAGCTAACCCTTCTTCCCAACCGCAGTATTGCGGAAAATATCATGCTGGGAAGGGAGCCCGGCCTGGGACTGGTAAACCGGAAGTTGATGATCCAAACTGCTCGGGATAACTTGAAACAACTCGGGTTGGAGCTGAATCCTATGGCAATGGTTTCCTTTTTGCCCATTGCTGTCCGTCAGTTGGTGGAAATTGTCAAGGCTCTGTCCCTGAATGCTAAGATTCTTATTCTTGATGAACCGACATCATCGCTTACTGAAACCGAAACCCGGATTTTGCTCGATATGATAAAAACTCTTCGCGAACGGGATATGACGTTGATTTACATATCTCATCGTTTGGAAGAAGTCTTCGAAATCGCTGATCGAATCACCGTTCTTCGGGATGGTCAATTGATTGCTACCAAGTCAATCAATGAAACCAATCCCAGCGAAGTTGTCAAGATGATGGTTGGACGTGAATTGGGGGATATATACAACAGAGTTGCCACCCCAAAAGATGAAATTCTGCTGGAAATTGACAAATTGGGCGGTAAAAATTTTCGAGACTGCTCCCTGGTTTTGCATCGGAGTGAGATTCTAGGTATCTACGGATTAGTGGGAGCTGGCCGAACCGAGTTCGCCCGAGCTCTATTTGGTTTAGACCCGGTAATTTCTGGGAAAGTGAAGATAGAGGGAAAACAGATTGAACGCCTAAGTATTCGAGCAGCCATTGCCAGGGGCCTGGTTTACGTCCCCGAAGATCGTAAGACTCAGGGACTTTTTCTTGAGCTTTCCGTCCGAAAAAATCTTACAATCAATATGCTGGATTCATTAAGCTATTGGGGATTACTCAGTTTTCGACGACTAGCTGAGGTGGCATCGGGATTAATCGAGCGCTTGAAAATCCGCCCACCGGAGCTCTTTAAACGCATACGACATCTAAGTGGTGGAAATCAACAAAAAGTAGTTATAGCGAAATGGCTATCGGTGCAACCTAAAATTCTTGTGCTCGACGAACCAACTCGTGGCATTGATGTGGGCTCAAAGGCAGAAATTTATGCTCTGATCGATAAATTAGCCACCGAGGGAGTTGGGGTAATCATCATATCTTCCGAACTACCGGAGATTTTGGGGATTAGTGACCGGATTTTGGTAATGAAGGCAGGAGAGATGGTTGGTGAATTCCAGCGTGAGGATGCAACCCAGGACGGCATTATGCACCTTGCAGCTGGGGCAGAGTCCTGAAACTTCGAAAACTGAGAAACCATATTTTGATCCAACGCTACAATTCCGTTCTGATACTGATCGGACTTTATCTGGTTCTCGCTGTGATATCACCTCTTTTTTTCCGGATGCAGAATCTTGTCAATATTTTTATGCAGTCCTCAATTACGGCTATCGTAGCACTCGGCTTATCTCTGCCCATTCTTACGGGAGGTATTGATCTTTCTGTCAGTTCTACTGCAGCTTTGGCCGGAGCAATCTCAGCCGGATTGATCGTTCGATCTGGCTGGTCAGTATTCTCGGCCATCGGACTTGCCTTATTAATTGGTATTGGTATTGGCGCTTTAATTGGCTTGTTGGTTGTTTTGGGCAGGCTCCCACCCTTTGTGGCCTCGCTTTCTCTGATGGCGGTGGGTAGAGGGCTCACCCTTATTTACACTGAGGGCAAACCGATATCAGGATTGCCGGCTGGTTATATCGCGCTGGGTTCTGGGTCTTCAGGGTCGATTCCCAACTTGGTGATACTTCTTCTGATATTGACATTTATGACACATGTACTGCTAAGCCGAACTCGATATGGACATCATATCTATGCTATTGGGGGTAGTGCGGATGTCGCCCGTTTGGCCGGCATACCTGTCGGCAGAATTACGATTTCGGTTTATGCTCTAAGTGGTTTTGCTGCTGCCTTTTCCGGTGTGCTGTTAACTGCCAGATTGTGGTCGGCTCAACCGACTGCGGGGACTGGATTGGAACTCGAAGCTATCGCCGCAGTCGTTATCGGTGGTAATTCATTGATGGGCGGCTATGGAAACGCCTTTGGACCGGTGATAGGAGCCTTGATTATGGGCGGAATCGGCAATGGTTTGAATCTGCTCAAAATACCGTCTTACATCCAACAAGTGGTTAGAGGACTGGTTCTTATCGTTGCTGTAATGGCGGATTTTCGTTCTCATCGAAATAACGCTGCCGCAATCTAAAAGGAACTTAGGATGCTTCATAATGCTGGATCGCTCAATATCGATGATGTTTTCCAGGTAACACATATAGTACGACCAGGGGAAACCATTCCAAGTCAAACCATGAATCGCTTTGCCGGTGGAAAGGGTTTGAATCAATCCATGGCTTTGGCGCGGGCGGGGGTGAGAGTGCGGCACATTGGGCTTATCGGTGAAGATGGTGTATTTCTCCGCGATATTCTGGAGAACAATGGTGTCAATGTATCGGGGATAAAAATTTCCAAGCTGCCTACTGGCCATGCGATTATTCAAGTTGCTGCCGATGGTGAGAATTCCATTATTCTCTATAGCGGAGCTAATCAAAACTGGGGTAGACAGGATGTCCAGCGGATACGATACGATGTGCAGTCCCGGGATATCCTTCTTCTTCAGAATGAAATCAACATGTTGCCTGAATTGATCAGGACGGCCCATGAAGCTGGGTTGCGTATCGCCATGAATCCTGCGCCGATGGGACCCGAGGTTAAGGACTACCCGCTTGAGCATCTTTCCTGGTTGATAGTAAACGAAATCGAAGGTAGAGAATTGGCGGGAATAGATATCGATGAGCAGGGAGGGAACGGTGGCGAGGAGGAAGTAGTAGCCGAATTGCATCGGCGCTACCCAGGAACAGTGATAGTTATGACCCTTGGGAAAAGAGGAGCTATAAGGATGGATGGAATTGGTTTGATTCGTTCGTTCTTTCCCGATGTCGGACCGATCGTAGATACCACTGGAGCCGGAGATAGCTTTATAGGCTACTTGCTGGCTGGAGAGATTTTCGGATTGAGTAGAGAGGAAGGCTTGCGCAGGGCCTGCGCCGCAGGTGCTCTGTCGGTAACCCGCAAGGGCGCGGCAATCAGTATGCCAAGGTGGGCAGAAGTTGATGCTCTTATTCTATGATGCAGCATTGGACTTGAGCCTTGTCCGAAATTTCGTATTTGATTCAGCTGCATAACTCCATCTTCCCTGCTTTGTTTGACTCGGGGTAGATATACCCAATTGTCAGGCATACCTGATAATCATCAATTGGAGTGAGAAGGGTATTTGGCTGGTGCCGATAAAGGACTGTAGTTCGCCAATTATGCTGGTTGCCACTTCTTTCAGAGTTTTTCCTTCTGATTGCTGCAAGGCCAGCGCCAGGCGTTTGATATCCAGTGTTTTTCCGGAAACCGATTTCAATTCAAAAGCCTTGGGTGTGTATATTAAAATTATATCCCCGTGATACATCGGTACATTCAAGGGTTTCAGTTTGTCAATACTGAATATGGTGCCCCCGATGGTCGGATTCTCGATAGTCTGTTTCGATGTTTTTATCGAGATTATTCTGTTGCCTGCCTTTCTTTTCAGCAGAAGCGCCGGCCAGGTTATCGGGAACAATGTTATATAGCCCTCTTCAAATTGTCCAACTAACCCAACCATTTGTTGCTCGGAGGCTTTTGCGGCGCCGGTTACTCTTCGGTTAACTCTGCTGACTATGTTTTGAATCTTTGTAGTCGATTCGAAGCAGGTTTTTAATTCGCTCCGCACAATAAATGAAAAGATTAATGAACTAAGACTTTCAGTCCCTGTGTCCATAATAGAGAAGCCGGTAAGACTACCATCTCCGGAAAGGTAAAAATCGTGAAATCCACTAGAAGGACTATTGGCGCCCTGCCAAACCGAAAGAAGTTGCCATTTTGGATCCCACGGTATGGACTTCGGGAAAAGTATCGCTCTGATGTTCCGGGCCAACACTTCGTTTGCCGGTAGCTTTGAATCTAAGCGTATTCTATTTGCCTTTTTGAGCAAAGATTTTCGTCTATTGGATTCAATGATTTGATATTGCCTGTTAATACGAAATCTCGATGATATGGAATTCCTACCCTGCCAAATAACGGTTAGCAGAGAGCTTAGAATGGATAGGGGGAGTCCGTAATTCAAGAAGGCCAAATACATCTTTTCAGGTGCCGACTGCGAAAAAAGGGAAATAAGCGACGGGAATCCGGCTATCAGGAAAATCAGCAGTGAACTTGTTTTTCCCGCATAGTGTTTTGCACTGCAGCTCAACCAGATTGTCAGTGCGGCTATTTCAGATATCAGAGCATAAATAGGAACGGGATTGAAATCGAAATATGGATGAAATTTTTCCGGTATAAGAGGAAATTGCAGCTGAGGTAGGATTAACCACAGGGAAATTGCAGTCGCGATGGCAAAATCCATCACACTGATAATGCGTTTCTCTCGTATTCCGAAAGAAGTTCCAAATTTACGCCAGAAACTCAGCGCATATGGGAGAGCCGCAGTAGTAATTATGGGAATTGCACTCCAGGATATATAGCTTCCAATGCTTGGAATCAGTGTGAGAATCGGTTCAATATAAACTATGGCCATCAGCAGGCCGTAAACAGCGAGTGTATTTTTCGGGCGACTCCTGCTACTGGTGTATACCGCAATTCCTCCAACAAGTAACAGCAGGCTGAGAAGGACGGTAATTATCGGAATGCCAAGCTCTGTTAGAATTGAGTGCAGTTGTCGTTTGGCGAGCTCCTCCCGTTCGCCGACAAGTATAGGCGTGGGTATTCCAGCATAATTCTTGCGCAGGTATACTTTCATTAAGATGGTTCTGGTGCCATCCATATCTTCCGGTAGCGGGAGAAGCATTGGTATCGGCGGTGATGGCGCCCACCAGGGCGGCCCGGAACCTTCGGAAGCGAGAAATATATCGTCAAGCCATATGAACCAGGCGAGTTTTGCACCAGAAACAAGCATGGCATTGTCTTCAGGTGCAATTTCGATGTCGCTCTTCAACCAAAGCCAACTATCGTTTCCAACAACAAGTTCACGGGAATCAACTACCTCATTTAGATGCTGAAAATCTAAAGTGGCGGTCGATTCGGGTTCGGCTGATGGGGTGGAGGGCGCAAACTGCCATGTTGAGCACCACGAATATGTGCTGGTGAATAGAAGAAGTAGGGTAGTTGCCAAAAGCATGTTGTCTATTCTACCGATATCTAGTAGACTCTGAAATAAAGCCCGTGATTCATTTCGGGTTCTATGCATAGCTTAATCAGCATATCATGCTGTAGATTTAGAAAACAGTAACCTGGTTTGTATCTATGGAGGCTGGGTTGTCAGGTAGGTGGGCTTGCATGATGAAACCACTGGAAGTGCGCAGGAAAGACTTTTGATACAAGGGCCATTGTCTTGTTTCTATAATCAGGGATTGCTTCTATATAATGACATTTAAAGATTTTGGATTTGATGAAAGAATCCAACGGGGCATTGATGATATTGGTTTTGAGACGGTTATGCCGGTGCAGGAGCAGTGTTTCAACCTGCTAATCAAAGAAAACAGAGATGTATATGCTCAATCTCAAACAGGTACAGGCAAAACCGCTGCCTTCCTTCTTGCCATCTTTCAACTCCTCCTGACCGAAGAAAAATACAGGGGTGAAAAGGCTCTCGTAGTCGTTCCCACCAGAGAATTGGCCGTACAGATTGAACGCGAGGGGAAGGTGTTGTCCAAATATCTCAAGTTCAATATTGGATCGATATATGGTGGTGTGGGATATGCCAAACAGGAGAGAATGCTTGCGGACGGGGTAGATATACTCATTGGAACGCCGGGTCGTATTCTTGATTTCAGCAGACAGCGCAAAGCTGATTTGAAATCTTTTGGATTCCTGGTAGTAGATGAGGCCGATAGACTTTTCGACATGGGATTCTTCCCGGACTTGAAAAGGATTATCAAGAGAATGAGACCGTTTAACGAACGTCATACTTTGTTATTCAGTGCGACACTCAACACAAGGGTGGCGAATCTGGCTTGGGAATACATGAATAATCCCGGTGAAGTGTTCATTGAACCGGAAAAACTCACGGTTGATACAGTAACCCAGGAGCTTTATCACGTCGGAAAAGGCGAAAAAATGAAGCTGCTACTGGGCATACTTAAACGCGACAATCCTGAAAATGGCATAGTATTTACCAACACTCGCCATAGCGCCTGGGAAGTCGCAAAACGGCTCGAAATCAATAACCATTCGGTTATCTATCTTGTGGGTGATTTACCACAGCCCAAACGTCTTAAGATTGTCGATGAAGTTAAAAAAGGACACCATAAATATCTGGTTGCCACCGATGTTGCGGCCCGCGGTTTACACATTGACGATTTGGAAATGGTGATTAACTATGATGTCCCCTTAGAACCGGAAAGCTACATTCATCGAATTGGCAGAACAGCGCGTGCGGGCCGCGAGGGCAAAACGCTAACCATGGCTTGTGAGGAGTATGTTTATGGACTTGGTCCTATTGAGCAATTACTCGGGCACAAAATTCCTGTAAGCTGGGTTGAAGAAGATTTAATCGCCGAGGATAAAAGTGAAGGGATGGTTTTTCCCTTTGGCGCCAGATTTGAGAGAACCACCAAACAGAGAAGCAATGACAGAGAACAGCGGCGATTGCGGCGGCATGGTGAGCGAAATGATTCTTTCAATCGCGATGGAATGAAGCGCGTACAGCGAAATAAACGAGAAGCCGATGGAAGGTCAAACAATCCATCATCGCAGAAGCCTTTGCCTGGGTCTTTCACAAAAAGGCCGCCAAACCCCAGAATCGCCAGCATACAATCAGCAGTCTCTTCAGTGGCGGGTGCCGGAACTGGCAATCGAATTCGAAGTACGACTAAGAAATCACGCTCATCCAAACACGGAAACGATAAACACAGATATCCTCCTGCTCAGGAAACAATGGAAGAAGTACGTATGAGTTCAAAAAACAGTGTGAACGAGCGATTGGCTTACTATCGAGAAAAATATGGCGAAGACTTCAAACTGGCTGAAAACAATACAACGACTGGTTCGAAAACCGAGAAGGAGTCAAGTCCTGTAAATGGCAAACAAAGGAAAGGGATTCTTGCCAGATTGTTTAAGAAAGAGAACCTCTCTTAATCTCATGGTGTTACTTGAAGTTTTCTCACTTAGCTGGCAATCATGGCAAAGCATTGTAGTTTTGAGTAAGTTGCAATTGTAGGAGGGATACATGCTTCAGATAGGAATATTCTTAGCAGATGGATTTGAAGAAGTTGAAGCGATAACCCCGATTGACTATCTTAGGCGCGCCAATATCGATGTAACCCTAATCGGAGTAAATTCAGAGAACCCTGTTGGCTCTCATGGACTTAGAATATTTGTCGACAAGCTCGTTGAAAAAGTGCGGTCCTTACCGGATGGTGTCGTATTACCCGGAGGCATGCCTGGTGCGACGAATCTTGCGAACTCGAAAGCAGTGGCCAATATAACTCGTGAAGTGATGAAGGCTAAAGGGCTCGTAGCCTCAATTTGCGCAGCGCCCGCGCTGGCGCTTGGTTCTTTTGAAGTCCTGAAAGGCAGGAGGTTTACCTGTTTCCCGGGGATGGAAAACCAGGTTTCCGATGGGCAGTTTCAGAGTAAGCGTGTAGTAGTGGACGGCAATCTCATTACCAGTCGGGCGGCTGGTACCGCCGGGGAATTTTCAATCGAAATAATCCGGTATCTGCTGGGAGATATGGAAGCGAGTAAGATAGCGAAATCAGTGTTGCTTGTATGACAGGCAAATCCCGCCGTGAATGTACATTGTTCGCAGGTTCGAAAGTTTACAGAATCATTTTTCTCTGTGGCGCAGTTTTATGCTCATTCCAATGGACGTAAATATGTAGAATACAAACACTGCGAACAGACCCAATGCCTGCAGCCATATTGCCAGACCGATACCTGCTACCACGAAGAGATAGCGCCATATATTTGCACCCAGACTATATTTTCCCAATTTCAACGAAAACATTGGCAGTGGTGCAAGCATTAGAAATGAGTTTGTAACAATCAAAGCGATAATAAACAGTGGATGCAGCAATATGCTGCTCGCTATTTCGAATCTTGGATTTGCATGTATCAATGCGAGCGCGGCATATGAAGAGGCGTTCGCCGGTACAGGCATACCCTTGAAGTGACTTCCATGATGCTGCTCCACGTTGAATTTTGCTAAGCGTATGCCAGAGACGACTGGGATTAGGAGTGGCAATCCGTAGCTTAGCGGAAGTAGGAAATAGGGCCATTGATAGTTAGTGAATCCGATTTTGAGCAGCCCTGCGGCGATTGCTCCGGGGGCGATTCCAAAGCTCACCAGGTCGGCAAGGACATCGAGCTGTTCACCCATCGCAGAGAATGCCTTGAGCTTTTTCGCCACATATCCGTCAAAGAAGTCGAGAATGATACACACCAGCACATATCTGGCTGCCAGCATGTATCTGCCGTGCCAGCCTTCC
This sequence comes from Olavius algarvensis spirochete endosymbiont, assembly GCA_900608495.1. Lineage (GTDB taxonomy): Bacteria > Spirochaetota > Spirochaetia > DSM-2461 > DSM-2461 > UBA2779. The sequence goes on from UWYT01000181.1 coordinate 57,407, forward strand.
ATAGTGGCCAGGGTGCCGAGTACCAGATTGATGAGTGTCAAAATATTGGGAAGATGGAGCTTGATAGGCTGTATAGTTTTCATTGTATAAGCACATTCCTGAGTTCGGGATTGCTTTCGATGTCGGCCGGCAGGCCAGAATCTCTCAATTTATTCCGATAATCACGATTCTGGAATGAATACTTGAATGCGGTGTGTATATCATATGTTCCGTCAACTAGAGCCTGAGTATCCTCAGTCATCACCAGTTCCTCGTCGGTGGGGATTACCAGAATTTTAATAGAAGAATTGTCTGAGGAAATACAAGTTTCAGCATTTCTGGTTCTTGAAACTGCATTCTTCCTTTCGTCAATTTCCACCCCGAGCTTCTCAAGTCCTCTCAGTGCCTTCAGACGATATGCTGGATTTAGTTCCCCAACACCGGCGGTGAATACCACAGCATCCACACTGCCAAGAGTTGCATAATATGCCCCGATGTATTTTCGAATGCGATATGTTTCGAGATCTTGGGCGAGTATACAGCGCCGATCAGCCCTTTTCACGCCCGCATGCACATCACGGCGATCTATGAATTTATCAGTTACGCCCAACACGCCGCTCTTTTTATTCAGAATCGAATCCATGGCCCCGGGACTGATATTTTCCTGTGCCATCATAAACAGCATTATCGCTGGATCAATATCGCCCGACCTAGTTCCCATCATGAGTCCTTCCAAGGGTGTCATACCCATCGAAGTATCATAGCTTTTTCCATCTTTTACCGCACATATTGACGAGCCATTGCCTATATGAGCAATTATCAGATTAGTTTTCATGGGGTTTTTTCCGAGCAGTACGGAGGCTCTTTTTGCAGTATAGATGTAACTTGTTCCGTGGAAGCCGTAGCGCCGAATTTTATAGTTCTCATACCAGTTATAAGGAAGAGCGTACATATAACTAGTTGCAGGCATGGTTTGGTGCCAGGCGGTATCTATTATGGCGCAGTGCGGAATGTTTGGCAGAATTTTTTGCGCGGCGCGAATACCAGCAATGTTGACAGGGTTATGCAGCGGCGCCAGATGAGAAATAGTTTCGAATTTAGTAAGAACACTATCGTCGACAATGACTGATTTGGTGAATAGATCTGCGCCATGCACTATCCTGTGTCCAACAGCTCTGATCGAATCAGTGCATTCCAAACAGCCTTTATCAGGGTTGGTCAAAATCCTCAAAATCCAGGCGATCGCGTCCTTGTGATCAGGACAACTTTTTTCCGCCTCATATTCTTCGTAACTGGCTGATTTGTGTTTAAGTCTTGATGACTTCTCGGCGATTCGTTCTACTACACCAACACCCAGAATGCGTTTCTCTTTCCAATCGTACACTTGATATTTAACGGAGGAACTACCGCAATTCAATGTGAGTATTGCCATGATACTACCTCATGAAGCCAATCAATGCTTTGTCCGGGGCCCAACTGCACAGATTAGGTTCTCAATCGTCGCTATTCTTACATGGTGAGTGATTGAGGGCAAGTATTACAGTTGAAGTGATAAACAATAACAACCAGTAAGACATTGCATGAAGTTATTGATGCTCATTTTTCTATTTTTTGTGGTGTTTCAATTGCAGGGTTCCGAAAGCTTCGAAATTTCGGCCACGATGCACGGCATTCACCAATGGAACGGCTTATTTTTGTATTCAGGACGGAAAATTTCCGGGGCGCTCACTTTCAAAGTGGCAAAAGATAACAATCCAACGTTTATGTTTGGCTTTAATACAGCTTTTCTTGCCGCGGGTCGTCTGGGAGATATGGGTTTAGCCGCTGAAGTGAGAAATCCGGCGTACGATTCATCTTTGAGATCTGTGGAGAAGACTCGATACAGAGCTAATTTGCGTTCATATTCAAACTCAAGAATTGGGATTGCCCTGATGTTATTAGACTCGCGAATGGGTCTTGCTTTGGAGAGGCGAAAAGATGTGGATGCAGGGATTATCTGGGTGGTGCCAATTCTAACCGATTCGTGGAATTTCGAGGTGCTCGGAACGGCTGCTATGCTTCGTTCCGCGATTAGTGACGATTATTGGTATCCGCGAAGGTTGCAACGTGCTGAGAGCCCACTTGGCATTGTTTCGAGTCGACTCAGATATTCATTTTCGAAGTCTGATATGGGAATGACATTTATCGTTTCTGGAGGTACCCACCTCAGAGTTGGTTATTTAGCTGGCTGGTCCTTCAGTACATCAAGTGGTCCTTGGGGTTTGTTTTTCCGCAGCATTTATTCATCATCATACTTTCACAATGCGGAAGGAAAGAGACTTGATATTCCGGTTGGCGGTAAATTTGTTTTGCAATTCAAACCCAGGAGGGGTTTCCAGTTTCGCATGGATTATAAGGCAGGTTTAGAGAGAGCCTTCCACAATCCTTGGCGATTCACCGATAAGGGTGGAATAGGACTTGGTTGGAACTTCTCCGAATTGAGGATTTTGTTGAGCAGCGATTGGAACTATGCATTCTCAAAAGAATATGAAGAGGCTTTGATTCGAGAAATCAAACTGAAGATCGGCTGGGATAGGAAGCTTCATAGTCTTGCACTAAGCAGTGCTGTCAAAACAAATGGGGGGTGGTATGCAAAGATTGAGGGTGGAGTTCCGATAACAGACTTGTGGCAGTTGGACGCTTTCATAAAGTTGCATGAGACAGCCAATTCATTGTTGCTGGATTTCAAAATAAAGGGAAGTTGGAATATCGAGGATAACCGGTTTATCATGTTGATCAATATGCGCGATCTTGTACGAGATTGGCACCGTGGGCCATCGACTGCAGGTGATTTGGAAGTGAACCTGAGATGGATACGAAAACTCGGCAAGGATGAGTAGCTATGCCTGATTCCCATGATTTCGAAAGGTTTCTTCCCGACGGTTTTCTTCGTCAGGTTATACGATTGCCTATTTTGATAAAGGGAACAAATCGGGAATCGACATTGTTAGGAAGAGGGGTGCTGACTCATATGCCTGCCGTCTGTCCAAGACAGGCGCGGCCGCAGCCATATCATTGTCATCGAAAGCATATGCCAGGAGAGTCCAAAACCTTGTTGCGTACTCTGTTGCGTTTCGTGGAACTGAACTTGCGCCGTTTCCACGGCGGCAATACATATAGTTCAAGTGAGATTTCGTCTGATTGCGCGAGCCAGGATTGTAAGTCGTTTAAGAGCGATAACTGATCGTGCCCCAGGCAGATTGCATCCGGTTTGATTTTTCGAATCACCCCATAAGTTCGTATAGTCTTATCTGCCAGTATCGCTGTATCCACAAGTCCGGAAAATTCAAGTTCGGTGATTCTTGTAACCTCGTTCTGAGCAGGAGTATAGCCTTTTATATCCTGGACAAACGCGTCTCTCGAAACCACAGCAACCAAACGATCACCATATAATGAAGCCTTTTTTAGAAACCACCGATGGCCGGGATGTAGATTGTCGAATGTACCGAACACCAGCACTGTCTTCATGAGCAAAAACCTTCATGAGTATAAGTAGCTTCAGGCAACGTGACCAGTAGTATTAAATTCGAATTATGAAGAAATAGCTTAGCCGGTAAGAAGCTTTCCAGAACAATCGTTTTTTGTTTCGTTGTTTTTTTTGTGCTTATATTGTGAATGCTGTGAGCGCAAACATAGAGTTCCGGCACTATGAGATAGCCGAACTGTCAAGTTAGCGATCAATAGTTGGAGATAAACACACAAGCATCCAATATTTGCTATTCTTGAGTTTTATATACTGAGTTTTTGTTTAGTTTTTGTGCATTCCTGCGCTGAATAAGAGTTATCCTCCTGAGCTTGCATATATACTCGTTCATTGATAGTGTAGAAGAAGTTAAAAATGTGAATGAGAGGTTTGAAATGCAGGTACTAAAGGAGAAAACAAGGAGAGACATTGTGGAGGCTGCCGAAAAAGAGTTCAGGAAGTTGAGCTTCGAAAAGGCATCAATGAGAACGATTGCGACGAATGCAAATATGACTGTCGGCAATCTTTATCGTTACTATAAGAATAAGCAAGAATTGTATGGTTCCATAATAAATGTACTTATAGTCGAACTAAAGAAATTGATAGCCGGTATTCCTGGAGTCCCAAAATCACGGCTTCCATATTTTCTGAGTAATTTCAAAGAACTCCAACAAAAATATCCTTCTGAATGGTTGATTTTGTTCGGCGGAAACACGGGGACTAAATACAAAGAAATAGCGGATGAAATCCACCAGAAGTTTAAAGATTGCGTAGTCGAAGTTATGCAAAGGAGCGGGCGGCATATCGAACTCGCCGATCCAATAGCATCGTCAATAATCTTTGGGTTAAACAGCATTTTGCAATCCCAGGAAACCAGCAAAAAAACCTCAGAGTTGGCCGATGAGTTTCTAGACTATATGATTGCCGGCTTTTCACACTGCGTTGCATAAATAAACTCATCTTCAGGCACTTGGTAGTTCCTGTCAGTGAACGAACCAGACTGGTGTTTTTTCATAAGGTGTTTGGCAATGAGATTTGCTTCAGGGCCATGAGTTTAAGCGTCCGTTGCGAATTGAAGTTTGTAGAGGTTACTGTAAACTCCTCTTTTTTGAATCAGTTCCTCATGGGTACCCTCTTCAATCAATATCCCATGCCCAAGCACCATAATCCTGTCAGCCAACTTAATTGTTGATAATCTATGGGCCACAATTATGGCCGTTCGATTTCTGAGCAGGTTTTCCACTCCCGCCTGTAAGAGCTTTTCAGTTTCCGTGTCAATATTCGCAGTTGCCTCGTCGAGGATTATTACTCTTGGATTGTGGGCGATAATCCGCGCAAATGCGATGAGTTGTCGTTGGCCAGCTGAAAGATTCCCAGCACCTTCGGATATTGATGTATCATAGCCCCTTGGTAACTCCCTTACGAATTGGTCTGCTCTGGAAAGTTGGGCGGCTTCAATGATTTTCTTCTTGCTCATATTTAGTCCGAGATTGATGTTGTCAGCCACTGAGCCCGCAAAGAGGAACACATCCTGCTGAACTGGCTGAACCATTTGTCGCAGTGAAGAAAGCGAAATATTTCGTATGTCCCTTCCATCCATGAGTATGCGTCCTGCGTCGGGATCCCAAAATCGAGTGATAAGATTTGCTATAGTGGTTTTACCAGAGCCTGTGGCTCCCACTACCGCTACCGTCTGACCGGTTTGAATTTGGAAGCTCAGTCCTCTTATTACCGGTTCACCGGGGACATAGGAAAAATGAACATTTTCGAATTTGATTTGTCCGGTTAACAGCTCAGTGGTTAGGGAATTTTCATCTTTAATACAATCAACAGTGTCTATCATTTCGAAAATTCTCTCACCACCTGTTATGGCCGATTGAAGGATATTAAATTTCTCTGCAATATCCCTGACTGGTTGGAAAAATTTTCGGATTAATTCAATGAATGCGATAAGTACACCAAGACTAATCAGGCCTTTGTTGTGAAGTCCTGCAAAATACCAGATTATAAGAGCAATAACGATAGATGCTATAAGATCGATAATTGGGCGGAATATCGCCATTATCTTGATTTGTTTGAGCTCCGCGTCGAGTAAGTCGTTGCCTTTCTTAAGAAATTCCGTTCGACTGCGGCTCTGTGCATTGAAGAGTTGCACTGTCGACATACCTCCTAATTTTTCCGAAAGATATGCGTTCACAGAACTTACCCTCGCCCTAACCTGGCGGAAAGTTTCCTTCATACTCCTCTGAAAAACTGTGAAAAGTATGAGTATTGGAACCGATGCGGCTAAGGCAATTAACGCCAAATGGCTATCCAGCAGGAAAAGGGCGATAAACACGCCTATCATTATTGCTCCATCTTTCATAAGTGAAATCGTTACATTGGTAAAAAACTCATTGATTGTTTCGACATCGTTGGCTATTCGCGACACAAGACTACCTATTAGGGTTTTTCCCAGGTAATGAAGAGATTGACGTACCAGGTGTGTAAGAAGTCCCTGGCGTATATCTGCCATTATCTTCTGGCCAATCCAAGATGCCAGATACACCTGAACGAAACTAAAAGACAGAACCCCTAAAAGAAACAACAGATATTGAAGCGACCTCGATTTCAGCCTCACGATATCATTCGACCGCAAGATTAGTTGATCTGCCACGGGAAGTTTATTTCTATCGATAATTCGCATAGCATAGCTTGAATTTTGACTCTCCACGAGAAACAGACGTGGATTGCTTTCTATTACATTCAAGGCAGCATCATCAGGATTTTGAATAAGGTACCAATCATCGCTATCCAGCCAGCCGGCAGTCATCGCGGTGTTGCGATCCTGTTCATTGAGATTCGAGAGTAATTGGGGATTCACAAAGAGACTGCCATCGATTTCCACTCCATTTTCCATAAGAGACTCAGCAATTCCCTTCGCAAGCATTGAAGTTCCGTTATCCTCCCAAGCTTTCTTCACGTAGCGGAGAGTAACTCGATTTTCGCGGCGCAGGAGATTTTCATCCAGAGTTCTTTTGAGAATCACCGGAAGGTAAAGCTCTGCTCCAGTCGCTATTATCAGGGCGAGCAATGCCAACGCAGAAATGAATTTATATGGTTTAAGGTAGCCAAGCAGACGTCTCATGGTTTTGGGCGAATAACCGTATTTCACTTCGTCTGCCGAGTTGCTCACTTGTTCCCTTCTTCAATACCCTCAAGTTTTTGCAATTCTGCAATTTCCTGGTAGAATCCGCCACCGGCAACTAATTCTTCGTGAGTACCCGAAGCGTTCACTTTACCATCTTCAAGTACAATACATGCATCGCAGTATGATAGTGCCGAAACCCGGTTCGATATCATTACGGTTAACTTATTACGTCGAATTCCGAAAAGTTTTTTAAGGATTCTTTCTTCCGTATCCGCATCCACTGCCGAGAGTGCATCGTCAAGAATCAAAATTTCCGGGTTGTCAACTAGCGCTCGTGCGATCGCTATACGCTGTTTCTGACCGCCGGACAGGGTTACACCCCTTTCGCCGACCACGGTTTCCAATGCATCCGGGAAATAAGAGAGATCTGCGGAAAGCCCGGCGGTGTCAACCACCTGGTTAATCATCTCTTCCGTCGCATCGGGATTGGCGAAAATTATGTTATCTTTGATACTTTCGGAAAATAGGAAAACATCTTGTGGCACTATTCCAAGAACAGATCTCAAATTGGATATCTTAATTTTCCGTATATCCTGTCCTCCTATGAAAATGCTTTCGCTAGGAGGATCAAGTATTCTGGAAATCAATCTAATCATCGTTGTTTTCCCCGATCCGGTTCTGCCAAGTATGCCCATGGAGCTGCCCTTACCTACTGTAAAACTGATATCGCGCAATACTACATTTCGTTCATCATAGGAAAATTGCAAAGATCGAAATTCGAGCGATCCTGAGGGTAAATCATCAAGGGCCCCCGGGAGATCTTTGATATCTGGGATTTCATCAAGCACCGAGGAGATTCTTTTCATTGAGGCAGCCCCTCGTTGTATCATGTTGACTACCCAACCGGCCCCCATGGCCGGCCAAAGCAGCATTCCCAAGTAGGCAAGCGCTGCCAGAAAGTCACCTGGACTGAGTTGTCCATAGATTATTCTTTGGCCTCCGAAGAGAAGAAGCATTAAAATCGTCAAACCCGCGACAAAGCCCATAGCCGGGAAAAGAATCCCCCAGAATCTAACCAAAGCCATGTTCGCATGTCCGTAATTCATGTTTATTTCAGAAAAAATTTTGAGCGCGTGTCCTTCTCTTGCAAAAGATTTGAGAACTCGAATTCCAGCAAAGGTTTCCTGAACATGTTCACTGATTTTCGCGAAATTTTCCTGAACCTTGTGAAAAAGAGGGCCTATAAGTCGCCCGAGGAAAATAGCCATAACAGTAATCAATGGCAATGGGATTACAATTAGAAAACCAAGTTTTCCATATCCAATAAACAATGCTGTCAGGATGACTAGAGTCATGAAAACTCCATCAACAAGGGCAATTAGGGCCATTCCGGTTGCCATTCTGATAGAGCGAACATCGTTTGTCGCTCGAGCCATCAAATCGCCCACTTTGCGCTTTTTATAAAAAGCTTCGGATAACAACAACAATTTATCATAAAGACATATGCGTAAATCGTTTTCGATTCTCCTAGCCGCTCCTAAAATGTAGCTTCTCCATCCGTAACGACCCACCGCAATCAGAATCGCCAAAACCACGATGGTTAGAGTTAACTTGCCGATACCACTCTTGTTGCCGTTTGCGATTAAGTCGACAGATTTGCCCATTAGCCTTGGAATAAGAATCTGCCCAGCATCGGTTAGTACTAGAAAAGAAAGTCCGCGAATATATAACCATCTATATGAGATTAAATATGGTTTGAGTGTTCTAAATTCCTTTAGCAACTAGCTTTGTGCTCCTTCTTTTCCAGAATTCCGATGATACTAAAATAGGACTAAAAACCAATGTGGTAAAGTGAATCCAGCCTGGCGTGGGGAAGGTTTATCGGTTAAAGAATGTGTTTCAGGAATTCTTTGGTTCGTGATTTTTTTGGATTGGTGTCGTTCGGGTTCATCCAACTCAACATCTTTCCATTGTCTATGCAAACAACCCGATCTGTCGCGGCTCGTGCAAAGCCCATTTCATGAGAAGCCACTATCATGGTTATCCCTCCTTTTGCAAAACCGAGCATAACATCGAGAACTTTTTTGAGCATCTCGGTATCCAACTTGAGCTGGTTTGGGAGGGTTGATTCCTTATTTTCAAGCCCAACTCGACAGTTCACAAGCCTTGTTGCCATTTTCCTCACCTTAGCAGGCGCGAGGCTAATATTGTTGAGAACGTTCTTGTGCGGGAGAAGTCCAGAATCCTGAAACACATCCCTCTCTCTTCCCGAATTTTTCGAATACCGGCATTGGCATCGCTAAGAGGGCTGCCGTTGATAAAATTTGCCTATTGCTTAGCTATTCGAGTTCATTGACGCAGCATAACAGTGTGCTCTTCCCAGATTATGAGGGTGCGACAGCTATGAGCAGGGCACTATTTGACCTCGGTCGTTTCAATCCACGCACCCGCGAGGGGTGCGACTCGCGCGTCAGCACTTGGAAAAA
>UWYT01000057.1 GCA_900608495.1 Olavius algarvensis spirochete endosymbiont
CTATAGAAATCATCGTTTAAATACAAACTTCTTTATTCCCACGAAATTGGTACATATTGGTATCCCTACCATCAGTACAACAGTTATTGGTGTCTCAATTCCAAATACAGGAATAACCAACAAACTCAATATCAAAGACACTATATGAACAGCATAGTATTTTATAATCTCTGTATACTTTTTTTCTTGTTTAACTTCGAAGGTCCACTTCCTATTGAAGTCATAACCAGCATATACACCTGAAATAAAACCTGCGGCAGAAGCTATAAAGTAGTTCACATTTAAAAATTCAAGTAAGATGTGCGATACACCACTACCTATAATTGTAGACCAAATTCCAACAGCAATAAATTTGTAGAATTCCACACTAGTT
>UWYT01000311.1 GCA_900608495.1 Olavius algarvensis spirochete endosymbiont
GAGCTTCTTCGAGAATGAACCTGAGAGGGGCCTCTATGAGGCCATACTGGATGGACCCATCACCCTGACTTCGGTGAGGGAGAACCTGAGGCTGCTCTCAGGCTCCATCCGGCTCTCCCTGTTAGAGCGGAGCCTGGTGGGTGAAATAGACGGCTATCTCAGGCTAAAAAGACTCCTGGAGAGCGAGGAGTTCATGAGGGCCTGCGCCCCTTGGGCTGGTGGCCCTGATCTTATCATCATTGACACCCCTCCATCTCTTGGCATCCTCACCGGCAACGCTCTGGCAGCGGCCGATCTGCTCCTGATTCCCATATCGCCGGCCCAATACTCCCTCCAGGGAGCCAGCGACCTACTTGAAACCATGGAGAAGATGAGGAAGACCTTAAACCCCCATCTCACCCTCCTGGGCGTGGCCGTAAACGCCTACAGCGGCATCACCATCATTGGCCGTGAGCTAGTGGGGGAGCTTAGGCGGGTGTTCGGTGAGCTCTGTTTCAAAGAAGAGCTTGGCCGCTCGGTGAGGTTTGAAGAGGCCATAGCGGAGAGGAAGGGCCTGGTTGACCTTGCAGGATCAGGTTGGAGTAAGAGCCGAGAGGAAGTGATGGCCCTGGGAGAGGCCGTGAGGATGAGGCTGCAAGTCCGCACTCATGAGGGCGCATCATGAGAGGCCGTCTCAAGGGCCGCTCCCCCCTTTCCAAGGGAATAGGGTTCCTAGAAGAGTTCAGCAAGGACGAGGTGAAGTCCAGGGTGGACATCGTGGCCCTCTTTGGCTCCTTTGGAGTTAAGCTGGAGAAGAAGGGCTCAAGCTGGATGGGGAGCTGCCCCTTCCACGAGGATAAGAGCCCCTCGCTCAGCGTCGATCAGTCCAAGGGCCTCTACCACTGCTTCGGCTGTGGTGAGAGCGGTGATGTGTTCAACCTTGTGATGAGGCTTCGGACTCTAAGCTTCCCTGAGGCTCTAGACTTTCTGAAGGACTTTGCTTCCAGCGCCTGCAGAGGCCCAGGGCCCAAGTCATCGCCTGACTTACAGAACCGCCCCTCGCTTAAGGATGTCATAGCCGCCTACCGGAGAGACCTGGAGACATCCAGGGAAGCTGGAAGTTACCTCAAGAGCCGCGGGCTCTACCACCCGGGTATACTTGGCCGCCAGGAAGTGGGCTTCGCATCAGGAGCTCTGGAGGGGAGGATAAGTAAAGATCAGCGGGCAGCCCTGGAAGAGATGGGCATCTTGAATGCCAGGGGGAAGGAACACTTTCTAGGCTGCATCACCATTCCCTTAAGGAGCCTCCAAGGTGAGCCGGTAGGCCTCTATGGCCGCAGGATAGAGAAGAGAGGGAGCTTAGAGCATCTTTACATGAGAGGCCCCCATCAGGGTCTCTTAAACCCCAAAACCTATGGAGTCTACCCGGAGAGGATGATTCTAACTGAGAGCATCCTGGATGCCCTTAGCCTGATGGTTCTCGGCTTTCAGAACTTGGATGCTCTCTATGGCGCAAAGGGCCTGACTGAAACCCACATAGAGGCCTTAAAGGGGGCTGGCACAAGGGAGGTTATCCTGGCCCTGGATAACGATGAAGCTGGAAGGAGGGGGGCGCTCACGATAGCAGAGAGGCTAAGAAGGGAGGGCATAAGAAGTAGGAGAATCTTCCCTCCGCTTAAGGACTGGAACGAGTATCTGCGGGGTAGCGGCCCATCTGAAGATAAGAAGGCTCATATAGAGCGTCTGATCCGGGATGCCACCCTGATGGCCGCCGCTCCCTTGGGTTTGACTTTCAGCGGTAAGAGGGGGAGCTGCAAGGCGACTTCTAATGAGATTAGCTACAAGATTATCAGGATGAATGAGGGCGCATCCTTCAAAGTGAACATCAGGGCCTCCCTGGTGAAGCTTCCCAAGGCGAGCCCTCCCGATGAGGCTGCTTCCGATGAAAACACCGAACTCCAACCTGATGGCCGGCGCATCATAGACAATGTGGATCTCTTCTCCGCAAGGAGCCGCTCCCTCTTTGCAAACCAACTTGCAAGGCTTTCTGAAACCCTGGAGCCAGCCAGGATAGAGAGGGAGCTGGTTTGCATCCTGGAATACCTGGAGGCAAATGAGGAGGATGAAGGAAGAGATAATAGGCTATCTTTTCCGCTCACCCCTGGCCCCAGGGAGAGGGTAGAGGGGCTGGCCCTTCTTAGAGACCCTGCCCTGTTTAAGAGAATCGAAGAGGACCTGGAAGAGCTTGGCTATGTGGGCGAGGGCGTGAACAAGCGTCTCATGTACATCGCAGCATCAAGCCGCAAGATGGAGAGCCCAATCTCCATCATAGTTCACAGCCAGTCTGCCAGCGGCAAGAGCTACCTGATAGATACGGTGAGAAGGCTCATGCCTCCAGAAGATGCGCTTAACCTGACCAGCCTCTCGGATCAGGCTCTAAACTACATGGAGGATGATGCCCTGGTGGGCAAGTTCCTAACCCTGGGAGAGTCGGTCCATTCCGAGTCAGTGGAGTACCAGCTAAGAGAGATGCTCTCCAGCGGAGAGCTGAGCCGTCTTGTTACCACCAAGGATGAGAAGAGCGGCAGGATGGTGAGTCATATGGTTAAGAAGAAGGTGAGAGTGGCCATGGTGATGAGCACCACGATGAGCCGGATCAACGAGGAGAACGCCTCCCGCTCCTTTCTCATCTCGGCGGATGAGAGCCAGAGTCAGACAGAGGCCATTCATAGACGCCAGAGGGAGAAGTACTCACTTAGGGCCTACAGGAAGAGGGAGGAGGCAGTGCCCGCCATCATAGAGCGCCACCAGGCGGCCCAGAGGCTCATCAAGCCCAGAATGATAGTGAACCCCTTTGCCGGCCTCCTATCCTTCCCCTCATCCC
>UWYT01000231.1 GCA_900608495.1 Olavius algarvensis spirochete endosymbiont
TCCTGGCCGAAGCCATTTCGCGCCTGCGTCAAGGGAAAGTGAGCTGTCAGCCTGGGTATGATGGGAAGTATGGCGTGATTCGCATGTTTCAGAAAGGAAAACTGAAATCTGGTAAAAAAGTTGTTGCTTAGCTTACGTCGGAATACTGGCGCACACCACCACAGCGCGCATCAGAATCAACGTTGCCAGCAGTATCTGGTGGATTCCAAGCTCTGCCTTTGTGCATAAGCACAGCCAGGGCACCTGGTTGACGGGGAGCCCTGCTTTGGTGTAGAAAGAACGAAATCGAGTCGTTTTGTGCGCCCCGTTTGTGCGCCCCGACAATGTAATTAATCAATTGATAGGAGAAAGCCATGAACCCAGTTGTGCATTTTGAAATGCCTTACCGTGACGCCAAGCGCGCGGCAAAATTTTATGAAAGAGCCTTTGGCTGGAAAACCAATCTTCTCGGAGAAGAGATGGGGCATTACTTGCTTGTAACAACGGCTGAAAAAGATGCACGCCCTGATCAACCTCGCGGCGCTATTCAAGGCGGCTTGTTTCCCATAGAGCCGGAAAAGCCTATGCAATATCCCACATTCGTTATCGAAGTTGAAGATATCCAGGCTGCTATGAATCGAATCAGTGAGTCTGGTGGTGAAGTGGCAGGAGAACCTATGACTATTCCCAAGATTGGCAAATATATCTCATTCACAGACACTGAAGGCAATCAAAACAGCATTCTTCAACCAGTTGCTGATGAAAAAACCTAGTTTGCTGTTTTCCGGACGCTGAGAGTCAGGATAGAATAAACTTAGATTAAGGAGAAAAAATGCTCGATCAAAAGAAAATTGAAGAGAATTTAAAAACTCACTTCAAAATCATGAACGAAATGTGTTTACAAATGCGCAAAATATCCGATCAAATGGAACGTCTATCCAATGAATTGCATGAATTATCTCGCAATACTGGAAGCATAGCCCAAAAGATAACTGGTTTTTCAAGGTATCCCTCCGGATTACCTGGAGTACCCGGATAAGTCGGGAACCTGACCACTCATACTGGATCGTCTGTTTCAACCACCGCATTCTCAATATCTGACAGGCTTCTATCCACACACCCTGCCGGGCTGGTTTACCCTTTTGAATTAAAAGGCTTTCGCCAGAAAGTTTTCACGCGAGGTATGTAAGCGATCATCTTATATCCGCAAAATATCCAAGCAAATGGGGCATATATCCATAAACACACATTTATTTCAAAGCTTTCGCTGTTGAACTCCGACAGGTACCATAAAAATACCCGCAAATAGCCAATTTTATCTGAATAGATATTCAATTCACCCAAGCATTGCTTACGTTCGCCGACCGCAGTCAATGGGAATCTCTCCTGGCAAGATACCGGCGCCACTGATCGCCTGATAAGAACAAAGCAGGAACTGGGCAGTAAGCTCAAACGCACATTTCAAGTTTCCGGTTATCGCATGGGCGAGAGTGAAAAATGCTACAACATCCCTTTTGCAAGCCACTGATATGTCCTGCGGCATCGATATCCCTTGACGAGTTAAATATGTCTACTATTATGGACGAATGGATTTAGAACACGCTGTCAATGTCTTTGCGGCGTTTTCACAGGAAATACGGCTGAAGGTTTTCAAACTCCTTATTGAATATGGATGCAGCGGTACGGCTGCTGGAACGATTAGCGATCGCCTGGGCATTCTGCATAACACGCTGTCTTTTCATTTATCTCACCTCACGCAGGTGGGGCTCATCACCTCCCGAAAGCAAGGCTCCTTGATAATCTATGCGACGAACACTACATCCATTGAAGAGTTGATCGGCTATCTCTTGCGTGAAAATTGCTGCATCCTCGAAGAAAGATGCGATACAGACTGCAACTCAACCAGCGAGGCAAAAAATGACACGACTGCATATTCAAGACTCGATGATGAAACGTCTGTACTGGGAATAGCTGTCGCTCCATCATGGCCGAGGCGCTTGTCAACGAAATTGGTGCAGGCCGTTATGAAGCTGTCAGCACCGGAAGCAATCCCGCAAGGTATGTGCATCCCAAATCCATCGAAACGTTGCAACGCCACGGTTTTTACGAAGGTAAATCATGGGATGAATTTGCAAATCTGCAGTTTGATGTGATGATTACCGTCTGCGATGCCGCCGCCGAAAGCTGCCCGACATTTCTCGGCAAGCATGAGAAGCTACACTGGAGCATCCCCTACCCTGCCAGGGCAACTGGCACAGAAAGCGAAATCAACGTTACCTTTGATGAAGCCTTCAATCTATCGAAACAACGCATTGAAAAGAATTATTATGACTGAAGTACATTCTCCTCTTGGCTTTTTTGAACGCTACCTTTCCCTCTGGGTAACGCTCTGCATTGCCGCAGGCGTTGGGCTTGGCATCGCCGTACCTTCCATCTTTCAGACCATCGCCGGATTGGAATATGCCAGCGTGAATTTCGTGGTGGCCGTATTAATCTGGGTAATGATTTACCCAATGATGGTTAATGTCGATTTCGCCAGCATCAAAGATATCGGCCGTAAACCGAAGGGACTATGCATCACGCTGGTCATTAACTGGCTTATCAAACCTTTCACAATGGCCGCGCTTGGCATACTGTTCTTCGAGCATGTGTTTGCAAGGCTGGTCTCGCCTGAAACCGCCAAGGAATTCATTGCCGGGATGATCCTGCTCGGCGCTGCGCCATGCACCGCGATGGTATTCGTTTGGAGCCAGCTGGTACGCGGCGATGCCAACTACACGCTGATACAAGTGTCGATCAACGACATCATCATGATTTTCGCCTTCGCACCGATTGCTTCTTTTTTATTGGGCGTGACAAATATTGTTGTGCCGAGGGCAACCTTACTGCTTTCTGTTGTTCTGTACGTTGTTATTCCACTTGCTGCGGGTTACATCACGCGTCGCAAGCTGAACAGGAATCATAGCCATGAACGCATCGAGCGATTCACCGCGAAAGCAAAACCATTCTCCATTCTGGGACTGCTGGCCACTGTGGTGCTGCTGTTCGGCTTTCAGGCACAAACCATACTGAATGAACCACTGGTGATTGCCCTGATTGCCGTACCCTTGCTTATCCAGAGTTATGGCAACTTCATCATTGCCTATGGCTGGGCTTATCTGTGGCGTGTGCCGTTTTCCACTGCTGCACCTGCGGCGCTGATCGGCACATCCAACTTCTTCGAGCTGGCCGTTGCCGTGGCTATCAGCCTGTTCGGGCTAAACTCCGGCGCGGCTCTGGCTACAGTAGTTGGCGTGCTAGTGGAGGTGCCAGTGATGCTCTCTCTGGTAGCACTGGCCAATTGTACTAAGCGCAAGTTTGAAAAAAAACTCTGCCATCCATAGACTGATGCGAACCGCTCAGTTTACAAAAAGGGAAATCAATCACACTTCTTTCAAAGTAAGGATGCGTGCCACATTGAACATGCGTTCTTCATTCCGTTTGGTACAATAGGCCAGCATGCCGGGAAACTTCTTACCTTGATACTCCTCTTCTCCCACCGTCAATGGCAGAATAACACGTTTTGATTTTGTGTCGTTTGCCTTGAGATAGGTGATTTCCAGCTTTGCTTCTTCGTCAATAGCCTGCTCAATCATTTCTATCTTTTCATCAAAAGATAGTGTTTCTGCCGCTTTCTTATAAGCGTGTGATGTCAGAAAATTATAGATGCGCGGATCTGTTCTAATATGCTGTTTTTTGATGGGTACTTTCAACTGGATGCCCTCAAAAGAGGTGCAGCGGCTAAGCGCGACATACGTCTGACCGCTGGCAAAGGTGCCGCGTCCTATATCGATCACCACGTGATCGAACGTCTTGCCTTGACTCTTGTGAATGGTTACTGCCCACGCCAGGCGTAAAGGATATTGCGTAAAACTTCCTGCCGGTTCAGAGACAATCGCACCGCCCTCAACGGAAAACTTATAAACCTCCCACATGAAGGGCATAATTGACACCAACTCGTCGCTATCATGCAACCGGACACGCAAGTATTCTTCGTCGTCCTCGTTACGTTTCACGGCTTCAATGATGCCGACACTGCCATTCACCCAGCGTTTTTTCTGGTCGTTGTTGAGCAGCATAATCTGTGCCCCTACCTTGTATTGCAGATTGGTAGCGGTCGGGTAATACTCCTTGCCGAAATCTCCATACACTTCCGCATTACTGGAATGGATTTTGCCATCCAGGGCATTCAGATGATGTTCATTAACCTCATCGGCTTTGGCATTGGTGGTGGTAAGGCTGATGGTGAATGCTTCCTCTTCCGACGTTTCTGCATCCGGCAGGTTGCGCTGGTTCAGCTCTTCAATATCCGCTTCTTCCACCGAATTATTGCGAATTTTGTTCAGCAGGCTGACAAACTGTTCATCTTTTTGTCGATAGACGGTTTCCAGCTCTACTACCTCCAGTGCCGCAGATTCCAATGCTTTGGCGCTGAAGAAATAGGGCGAGGCGTAATGTGTGCGAAAGATATCGCGTTCTTCCTTGCCAACCACTGGCGGCAGTTGATATAAATCCCCGACAAAAACCATCTGTACACCTCCAAAGGCTTGCGTGGCATCCGGCCCATACATGCGTAAGAAAACATCAATGCAATCCAGTAAATCTGCCCGAAGCATAGATGCTTCATCGATGATGATGGTTTTCAGCTTCTTGTACAGTTCCGGTTCACGTGGCTTTGTATCTTTGCTGCGAATTTTCTCAGGCGTCACATCGATATAAAAATTGAAGAAGCGGTGAATGGTTTGGCCTTTGACATTCAACGCAGCCACGCCGGTTGGAGCCAAAACAACAGGCTTTTTCCTGGTGTTATTGCAAAAATAATCCAGAAGTGTGGATTTTCCTGTTCCCGCTTTACCCGTAATAAAGAGGTTTTGGCTGGTTTCCTCCATCAGGCTGATGGCCTGTTTGAATTGCGGATTCAAATCAAGTTTCATTTCACCTCCCTCGACGCTTTTTTGCGAGCAGTCTTCTTATTCGGCTGGGAATAACCGCAATTCCTTACATTGTGCAGGTCGGCGGTGCTTTCGCGGGCGAACAGGCGGTCATCATAAAAAGCATCCTCGAGATAAACCGGCAGATGCCTGGACGCATGGGCCGTGTCTAACCAGGGAAGATACCACGCTTAGCCGGAATGGTGGAATGAGCACCCAGCGGGAATTCAGGCACTGACAACCCGGCATCATCCCGGGTAAGTGCCTTGACTCCCTACAGCTAACCAAGTGGATATGGGAGAATGTAAAAAATTCCCGTATCCTGATAATCACAGACCGTGCTGAGCTGGACGAACAAATAGAAGAAGTCTTCCGTGGGGTTGATGAAAATATTTATCGTACGGCCAGCGGTAGAGACCTTGTTCATACCCTGAACAAAACCGATAAATGGCTAATCTGCTCTCTTGTGCATAAATTTGGTGTTTCAGATAACGACGAATTATCGGATGAAGATGTCGATAAATTCGTGGAGGAAATTCAGAAAAACATGTTGTCCAACTTCGAAACGAAGGACGACATATACGTGTTTGTTGATGAGTGTCACCGGACACAATCCGGCAAGTTGCACTCAGCCATGAAGAAGATTCTGCCAAACGCGTTATTCGCTGGTTTTACAGGCACCCCGTTACTGAAAGATGATAAACTAACCAGTCTTGAAGTCTTTGGCCCATACATTCACACCTATAAATTCGATGAAGCGGTTATGAGATGGCGTGGTTTTGGATCTGCGCTATGAAGCGCGGGATATTGATCAAAACATCACGTCTCAAGACAAAATTGATCTTTGGTTTGAAGCTAAAACAAGGGGATTAAACGATTTTGCTCGGGCGCAGTTGAAGAAAAAATGGGGAACCATGCAAAAGGTTCTCAGTTCTCAGTCACGCCTGGAAAAAATTGTGAGCGACATCCTGTTGGACATGGAAACACGGGGCCGTTTCGTTGATGGTCGCGGTAATGCCATTCTGGTTTCTGGCAGCATTATCAGGCATGCAAATTTTACGAACTCTTCGATAAGACTGATCTTTCTGGTAAATGTGCAGTTGTCACCTCGTACAAACCTTCCCCTCAAAAAATTAAGGATGAGGAAAGCGGTGAAGGCTACACCGAGAAACTGCACCAGTACGATATTTACCGCAGAATGCTGGCCGACTTCTTTGATGAACCTGCAGATCGAGCAGTCAATCGCGTCGAAGAATTTGAAAAAAAAGTCAAAAAGAAGTTTGTCGAAAACCCCGGTCAAATGCGTTTGCTCATTGTTGTCGACAAACTGCTGACAGGCTTTGACGCGCCATCGGCAACTCATCTCTACATCGACAAGAAGATGCAAAACCATGGACTTTTCCAAGCTATCTGCCGCGTCAACCGCTTGGATGATGACGACAAGGAATACGGCTACATAATTGACTATAAAGACTTGTTCAACAGCTTGGAGAGTTCAATACAGAATTACACCTCGGGTGCATTTGATAAATACGATAAGGAAGATGTTGCTGGGTTGCTTGAAGACCGCCTAGCCAAAGCAAAAGAGCGTCTGGATGAAACACGCGAAACGGTAAAAGCTCTTTGTGAAAACGTCGCCTCACCGAAGGATACAGCAGCCTATATTCAGTATTTCTGTGCAGCAGATACATCTGATAAGGATGCATTGAAAAAAAATGAATCCCGCAGGCTGGCCCTATATAAAGAGAGTGGCTCTTTCATGCACGCTTATGGGGCATTAGCCAACGAAATAGCTGAGGCTGACTATTCGCCAGAGGAGATTGCGGTGATAAAGGCCGAAGTTCAATATTTTTTGAATGTGCGTACAGAAGTCAAAATGGCAAGTGGTGATTACATCGATATGAAGGTTTACGAGCCTTCTATGCGCTATATGATTGACTCATACATACGCGCAGAAGGAAGCCAGAAAGTATCAGCTTTTGATAATCTCAGCCTTATCCAGCTTTTTGTTGAGCGCGGAGAGGATGCTATCAAAGAATTGCCAGAAGGCATTCGAAACAATGAAGAAGCAGTTGCAGAAACTATTGAGAACAATATCCGGAAAGTCATCATTGACGAGCAGCCGGTAAACCCAAAATATTACGAGAAAATGTCAGAGTTCCTTGATGCGCTTATTCGGGAGCGCAAAGAGCAAGCTACTGAATATAAAGATTATCTCAAGAAGATTATCGATTTATCGGGAAAGGTTTCGAGCCCGGAAACAAATAGTTCTTACCCAAAATCCCTGAGCTCATCAGCTAAAAGAGCATTGTTTGACAACCTCGGGAGAGATGAAAAATTAGCGATTGAGATAGATAGAAAAATACTGGAAACAAAAAAGGACAGTTGGCGTGGTAAGCCTTTTAAGAAAAAAGAAATAAAAAGGGCGATTAAAACTGTATTTATGGAGCATCACCAATCTCATTTGGACGGTGTACATGAGGAAACTGCTGTTTACAATCTTGAGACTATGGTGAATGGAGTTTTTGAAATAGTGAAAAATCAAAGTGAATACTGATGAGAGCACGATTACTGTAAATGAACTGCCTGTAAAGATTGTTCGAAAGAAAATTAAAAACCTTCACTTGGCAGTATATCCACCTGATGGCTGGATTAGAATTGCTGTTCCAGAAATAATTGACGATGAGGCTGTCAAATTAGCGGTGATCTCAAAATTTGGCTGGATCAAGCGCCAAATAAAATCATTTGAAAATCAACCAAGGCAAAGCGCAAGAGAGCTGATTACGGGGGAAAGCCACTACTATCTTGGGCGAAGATATTTGCTAGATATTGCCTATACTGAAAAACGCCCATTTATCGAGATTAAAAATAGAAAGACGCTGGTCTTGAGCATCAATGAAAAGACTGGGCTAGAGCAACGTGAGAAGCTGCTCATTGTTTGGTACCGCAAAGAAATGAAGCGAATTTTACCCGATATTATTAGAAAGTGGGAAATTAAATCAGAGCTGCAGGTGCATTCCTGCGGCATTAAGAGAATGAAAACAAAATGGGGAAGCTGCAATCCTGCTCATAGAAGGATATGGCTTAACCTTGAGCTTATAAAAAAGCCAATTAACTGCCTTGAATACATCGTTGTGCACGAGATGGTTCATTTTCTAGAACGCACTCATAATGAGCAATTTGCAGCTCACATGAACCGTATTATGCCGCAATGGCAAACTTTCAGAAATAATCTGAACCGCTCACCCCTAGCTCACGAAAATTGGAAATACTGATACAGTTGGCTTCCTGCATCCCTGCGGCGGATAAGTCCCTTTAGTTTACGGCCACCAGTCCAGGCCCAGCGCATGAACTGCTCCGGCACTTCTGCATGTTTCTTGCGGTTGATTTTGCGACGCAACGTTGAGCGCTGCTCGCGCCCCACCGCCCAAGGCAGTACTAAACAGCTCTTCAGGCGATCCGCTGAAGCTCAAGCTTGCGTGTCCTGCTTTAAGGAAAATTATGAGAAAAAACGGGGTGCTTTTATAGAGGCGATGTCAGAATGCTGAAAATTAGTGGCGGTGTATTGAACCCCTTTGAGATCGAATCCTCTACACCTACCATTGAGTTGCAACAATAATCGTCCTGAAAATCACTAAAGGCAAGGATTTTGTTGCTACGGTACTGACGGTTTCCACCCTAAATACTGGGTAGCATTGCGTCCTTTAGTTCATCAAGTATGGTACCATACCGCAGGTTCGAATCCCGCTTTACCTTCATTGGAAACGCATCATCCTTCGCTGTCTGGCAACCTGTAACTAGTACTACGTCCGCCACCGGGATTCTGAATAAAGATGCCTCTTTCCTTCAGTTCCTGAATATCCCGAAGCGCTGTATCGTTCGAACACTTGGCCAGTTTAGCGTATTTCGAGGTGTTCATATAACCTTCAAAATCATCTTCAAGCATACGGTTGATAATTAATCGCTGGCGATCATTTACAGGCTTTTGATTGATCGTATCCCAGAGCTGTGCCTTGAACAGCACATTGCCAAGCGTCGTTTCGGCATTGCCAATGGCTCGGCCAAGGCAGTCTAAAAACCATGATAGCCAATTTGTGATGTCGGGAGTGGCTCGTTGTTGTTTCTCAAGCTGATCGTAATAATGCTTCCGCTCTGCTTCAATTTGGGATGAAAGGCTGTAAAAACGGTCTTGTGTGCTATCCGCACGAGCAAGCGCCATATCGCCAATGGCTCGGGCAATCCGTCCATTTCCATCTTCAAAGGGGTGAATTGTGACAAACCAAAGGTGAGCAATGCCTGCCTTAATAACTGGATCAATGCCATTGCCATTGCTAAACCATGTAAGAAACGCCTGCATTTCTTTTTCAAGACGCTCGGCACTAGGAGCTTCAAAGTGAACTTTTTCTTTGCCGATAGGCCCAGAAACAACCTGCATGGGGCCTGCATCAATAGAACGCCAACCACCAACGGTGATTTTGTGCATGCCGCTGCGCCCCGTTGGAAACAATGCAGCGTGCCAGTCAAACAAACGATCCCTTGTCAGCGGCTTAGAGAATTGCTGGGTGGCATCCAGCATCATTTCCACGATACCTTCAACGTCACGGCTTGCAGGAATAAGCCCGGCAATATCAATTCCGAGCCTGCGCGCAATAGACGAACGAACTTCTTCCGGGTTCAGGTTCTCGCCTTCAATGGCCGAGGATTTAACAACGTCATTGGTGAGCGTGCTCAGAGAAGCCTCACGCTTAAGTTCAAAGCCTAAGCTCTCCATGCGGCCAAGCAAACGACCTTGGCGATGTCGAATATCGGCCAGTTTGGACGCAAGGGCTTCTGCATCCCATGTAAAGTTTGGCCAGTTTTTATGTTCATGAATCCACATATTAATCACCGCATTATTTAAGGTGATTATAGGAGCTATTCACCGCAAGGTCAAGATTAATCACCGCACCTAATGCGGTGATTAAGGCTATTATTCACCGCATCTCGATTTCAAAAACCATTTTGCCGAGGTCAGCAATATGGTCAGACAGATGCTTGAACATACTCATCCAGCCAGCAGAATGTATTGACCAGCTTCATCTGCTCCACAGTGCCGCATGGAATTTCTAGCAGCTTTGGATTCGCGACCACTACTGCCAAACACTGTGCGCGGGATACGGCAACATTCAAACGGTTTTTGCTGTAGAGAAACTCGATATTGCGCGGCAAATCTTCGGCGCTGGAGGTCACCATGGAAATTAGCACGATAGGCGCTTCTTGGCCTTGAAATTTATCAACGGTGCCAACCTTCGCATTCTCCGGTAGGATGGAGCGCAGATAATTGACCTGCACATTATATGGGGTAACCACCAGAATATCATCCTCGGTGATCCGGCGTGTGCTGCCATCACGGTCGGTGAACTCTTGACCGAGCAAGGCATCATATTTGGTTTTAATGATCTCGCCTTCTTCTACGCTCTTTTGTGAGCAGCCTTCATGCTCTGCCGGGATCATGACAATCCCCTCATTAGGCAGATCAACGCCTTGTAGGTTCAGGCTACGCTCGGCGGTGCTTTCATGGGCTGTCAGGCGGCCATCGTAAAAAGCATCAGAGATAAACTGGCAGATGCTCGGGCGCATGCGGCGGGTCTGACCAAGGAAGATACCGCGCTCAGCCGGGATGGTGGAATGATCACCCAGCAAGAATTCCAGCACTGATAATCCAGCTTCGCCCGGATGGGTGCCTTGGATGGGTTGGCCAAGCTGCATCTGATCGCCCACTAGAATGATGTTCTTGATTGATGTAGCCATGGCGACCACATTGGCAGTGACAACTTGTCCAGCCTCATCAATGAACAGATAGTCCAGCTGACCATCAAAATGCGGGCTGGCAAAGGTCCAAGCCGTTCCAGCGAACAGATCAGCACCAAGGCTCATGTTGTCGGTTTTTATTTCTGAGCGGATGAACTGCCCGTCAAAGACGGTTTCCTCGTTGCCGCCACTGGCCTTTTTGATGCCATGGAAGTTCACGCCTTTTTCAGCGACAACGGCTTCCACCTTTTCCAACAGGTTATGAATGGCCTTGTGCGAGTTGGAGGTAACCCCGATTTTCTTGCCGCGCTTGATCAAGTCGACAATTATGTGGCTGCTGGTATAGGTCTTACCTGCACCCGGAGGACCTTGGATAAAGAGATAACTATTTTCTAACGCAGCAATGGCTTCCAGCGCATCGCCTTGCAGGTCGTCAGAGGTGATCACCGCTTCACCTGCTTGCTTGCCCTGAATGCGCGGCACGTTTCGCGCCAACAGTTCGGTAGCGGCATGTGTGCCTTCCGGCGCTTCCAATACATGATCGGCATAGCGGTAAATAGCTGAACGGATAATCTTGCTGTCAATCGGTCTCCCGGTGGGCCAATAGACAGGCTCTCAGGCAGAGGCTCTTTGCTGGCTCCGCGTTTGATTTTGACGATGCAAGCATCCTCATCAATCCAACTATCGTGCTAGCATTTTCCATGACCGCAATATCAACGGCCTGAGCACCGATCTTGAGCTTGTATTCCTGTGATGGAAAACGGTAGCCGTATATTAGAGAACGTTTTTCAGGCTCGGGACTGCCAACTTGTTGCAGGCCACCAAGACACTCTGTGTCATCAATCAGCTCATCTTCAAACTTGTTCTGACGCTCAAAGCTGCTCCACCATTGCGGTTTGGCTTCTCGGTTATGAAACTCCAGCAGATGCGATAGCCGCTCATTGATCGGCGGCGGGTTTTCCTCGGTCACGCCAAGCCGGGTTTGGTAATCCTCATATTCGATTTCCCAGTCTTTGCGCTGTAGCTCTTCTTCTTCGGCATATTCAGGCAGGCCCTTAAACCATGGTGCATCTTCTGGCTTGAGGGTCAGCAGCCAATCGCGTAGCAAGTGGGTGGAAACGCAATCCACCTCGTTGTAATCAGAAATCTCTTGCAGCAATTCATCGGCACCTGTTTCGCGCCACTCGTTGTAAACGATGATGCTGTCAGCAGCGGTCGCCACGGCACCCGCCCGCTTGCCCATATAGAAGGTTTCTTTCTCATTCTTACGTGGTTATGCGCCCAGAACAGCTTGAACAGCTTCTCACCATCCTTGAAATAATAGACTCCAAACAGGTATTCCAAGCCGTTCGGGCAAAGCAGGTTGCCCTCCACATCGAAGGACAAATCACCATCATCCGGCAAGGCATGCGGGGAAAGCCTTACCCGGCGAAAACGGGATAATCTGGCACTTATCTTCGCCTGTGGCAGCCTCATGATGCTGCAGGAAAGCTTTGAAAACGCGGCCTCAAGGAATATGGCTTGGATTGGGATTTTGGTGACGGTACGGATGCCTGTCGTCTGGGAGCGCTGGATATTGGGCACAAGGCTGAAGATGATCGACTTGCAGGGGCTGAAAGTGAGTAGCGAATCTGTCGTTGCCTTATTGCTGAGAGGATAAAAACGATGGCAGTTAAAAAATCAGCACTATACAACTCGCTAGCGTTCAGGGCGAAAACAACGCAGAGGAACCAAAGCCATGAACCACCCGCAATTTACCTCATAACCACATCAATCAGAAGCAAC
>UWYT01000018.1 GCA_900608495.1 Olavius algarvensis spirochete endosymbiont
AACCGTCCCTTTGGCCCGGCTGGTCAGAAAAATCTGCGCATCCCGCTGGCTGATATACCAGTTCAGATACTCGGGCAAAACCTTGTCTGGTTTGGTCACCCTTATCCTTAATAAAGGTGCAGCGACAACAGCCTTGCCCGGATCTTCAAGAAGAACCGCTGCCGTGGTCACATGCCCGCGAGACCTGAATACCAGATCACCTCTTTGCGCAAGGTGGTGATCTTTCATAGCCTCCATATTGATCCTGACCAAACCATCACAGCCCACCGTGTTGTCATCCAGAAGATCCTTCATCTGAATAACTGCAACTCCGCCACCTTCAGAGGCTTCGAGGCGAGACCTGAACGAGTATCCCATCTGCACGGTTGCCAGTTTTTTTATTTTCATCTTCATTCAATCACCTTACAATATGCTGTAATGTTATTTCTGTATAATATACGAATATGCGAGCTTGTTTGTTAACCCTTTTTGCATAAATACCATTTCTGCACTTTCACCTCCATTCGCCAGAGGTAACCGCTCCGCATTATGGCCGAGCTTGTAATTGTACAGCCAAACGGGCCGGATCAAGTCGTTGGTCTCCACCGCCACCAGAACCCGCTTATAAACACAGCGGCCATTCGGGTCGAATGCCTCCAGCCGGTCTGTGGCGGCAGATCGAAACCGGGATTAGCGAAGGTCATCAGCTCCCCGTGGACCAAATCCCAGTCATTCGATTGAGGATTGGCGATTTCGGAATGCGGATTGTTTGAGAACAGCTTTAATGCGGATTGCGGAATTTTGGTTTCGTTCTATGTTCGGGTATCGGCCAGCGGATCGGCGGTGCCGGTGGCCAGTACGCTGCTCTCCGGGACTTCCAATGCCGGGAATCCGGCTGGCAGAAGGTAGACCCTGCCCCAAGTGGTGGCGGGTTCGATGCTGATGGCCCGCGTGCAGAACCGGTCAAAGTTCCAGAATCCCTTTTTCAGGGTTCCATAGACAAAAAGCCTTAACAATTGCTGATTGGGGATTTCGGACTGTGGATTATTGATTTCCGATTGGGGATTGTTTTTTCGCATCATATATTACCTCCATGAATACTGAAGATTTCAAAAACAGAACAAAGGCTTTTGCCTTGAGGGTTATTCGACTGACTGAAGCTTTGCCGAAGAATCAGACGGCAAATGTGATTGGAAAGCAGCTGCTCAGGTGCGGAACGTCTGTTGGTGCCAACTACCGCGCTGCCTGCCGTGCTCGCTCCAACCCCGAATTCATTGCCAAAATGGGAATTGTTGAGGAAGAGTGCGACGAAAGTATGTATTGGATGGAACTGATTGTTGAAGCAGGGCTGATGGAAGGGAAACTGCTGATCGATTTGAAGAATGAAGCAAATGAGATTCTCTCCATGGTCGTGGCTTCTATCAAAACGGCACGTTCCCGTAAGTAATCCGCCTTCCGCAATCATAAATCCGCCTTCAGTTGTTCCTGACAGACAAATCTGAAGGGATGTCTCATCTGTGACAGCCTCCTTGGCCTGGGCTTCAAGGGTTTCGAAGTCCAGATCAAGAGCGGTATCAGTCTCCAGCAGAAACGCCAGTCGGTCACGGTCGGTGGCAAAAAGATTCATTCGTATCTCCGGTCATGTCGCGACAAACCGGTTCATTCCGGTGGGGCGCTCGTTCCGTCCGCGGATCGCAGCCCGCGGGACGGGCGAAGAGCCCTGTCGTTGTGATATCTGCCGGAGCCCGTCTGAAAGTGTCGGAGGGGGCCGCTTCGGGCGGCTAAAAATAATTGAATCGGGGCTTGACAAAGCCACCCTGCTTATTTAAGTTACTCGACGTTACTCGACGTACCATTGGATGTGTTTGAAAGAGAGATTGATGGAAACCAAGTGGCTGATAGTCATTGAAGCGGCGCAATACCTGAAGATGGGTAGATCGACCGTCTATAAGCTGGCCCAAGAAGGCAAACTGCCCACCCACAAGGTCGGGCGGCAATGGCGGTTCGATGCGAAGGAACCCGATAAGTGGCTCAAGTCCGGCAAGCTGGCCTCCCTTGAGGAGCGTAGATAATGACTTCGTGTACTAACACGAGCCAGGCTCGTATTTCTGTGAGAGATGGCGAATCTCTGGCGTCCATGGTGGATAAGCCGGCGAGTCGGTCCCGCCCGCCCAAACTGCTTGACCAGATGCGCGAAGCCTTACGTTCCCGCCACTACAGCCGCCGCACGGAACAGACCTATTGCCAATGGGTCAAGCGCTACATCCATTTCCACCATGTCCGCCATCCCGCCGAGATGGCCGAACCGGAAATCAACGCCTTTCTGACGCACTTGGCGGTGAAGGAGAAGGTCGCCGCCTCGACACAGAACCAGGCGCTGTCGGCGCTGCTGTTTCTCTATCGCCATGTGCTCGGACGCGAAGTCGGCGACTTGGGCGAAGTCATCCGCGCCCGCAAGCCCAAGCGTCTGCCCGTCGTCATGACCCGCGAGGAAGTGAAAGGCGTTCTGGCGAACCTTTCCGGCGACAAATGGCTCATGGCTTCGGTGATGTATGGCGATGGCCTGCGCCTGATGGAATGCCTGCGCCTCCGCGTCCAGAATCTCGACTTCTCCCGCAACGAAATCCTCGTCCGCGACGGCAAGGGCGCAAAAGACCGGATCACCATGCTGCCCGAATCGCTCAAGGCGCCGCTGCAAGAACACCTCAAGCACGTCAGGGCGATCCACGAGCGCGACCTGGCCGACGGCTGGGGTCGTGTGCTGTTGCCCAATGCGCTCGACCGCAAATACCCGAACGCCCCGAAGGAATGGCGCTGGCAGTGGGTCTTCCCCCAGGAAAACCGTTGGAAAAACTCACAGACCGGCGATGAGGGACGGCATCACGTTCACGAGTCGATCATCCAGAAGGCTGTCAACGGCGCGGTGAGAAAGGCAGGGCTGGCCAAACGGCCACCTGCCATGCTTTCCGTCATTCCTTCGCCACACAACTCCTTGAAAGCGGCTACGACATTCGGACCGTCCAGGAACTTCTCGGTCACAAGGACGTGAAGACCACCATGATTTACACCCATGTCCTGAACCGGGGCGGCAAGGGCGTCAAGAGTCCGGTGGACGATTTGTAATGGAGAAACCAAGTTGTCTTATATAGAAACCATATATCCCCCCGCGTTCATTGCAGAAAATGGCTTAACCTTCTGCAAATACTGGCGTTACGACAGAATAGCAGGCAGTGTCTTATGCCGCGATTTCGCGGCCCAAAGGTGTTATGAAGAAACCATATAACGTTGTTATATTCATTTAATAACCAATCAGGAATCGGAGGTAGCAAAAATGGCTCTCAAAAAAGGATTTCTTATATTTTCATTCTTTGCCATTAGCATTATTGGGGCTCTTTATGGAATTTTCCCAAGTTGGTTTTTCGAGAGGTTTTTAATAGCCACCCCTCAACCGCCAAGCGTCGACCAATCTCATATCCTAAGAGCACTCATGATGCTCTACATAGCACTTGGGCTATTTTGGTTTTGGTGTGCATTTTCTGAGAAATACCGCGATGCAGGAATTCTGGTGGTTTGTATATTTTCCGGTGGTCTTGCGTCAGGGAGAATCTTGAGCGTAATTGTTGATGGGATACCATCACCTCTCTTGAGCCTTTATATCGCTTTGGAATTGGTTTTAATTCCAGTTTGTATTTGGATTCTAAGACGCAAGACCTAAATGAAAATAAAGAATATAATCGGGTAGTCGGGGGTTTTTCTCCCCCAGCCCCCACACCACCCGGCAAGCGGGTCCGCACCGGGCGGTTCACAAAACTTATCGGGCCGTAGCCGGATAGTGAATGCTCACCCATAGTTCTTTAATAGATAGTAGTCCCTGCTCCTTCAACCACTGATTCGTCATACCGGATTGTGTAGCTAAAGTCCGAGCAAGCCGCCACGGGCCTTTCCGACTTAAGCCAACTGATATAGCAGCATCTAACGATGTGCCAAGCTTACAAAGCTCCCGCACTTCCGTACGACAAAAACGCCAGCGTTTCCAGTAACACATGCGAATGCGTCTTCTTAGCCAGTGATCCAATTCCGGGATAGGTTGGTAATATTCCGACACCCCAAAATGTCACAATGACCGCAACGAATCACTCCCTGCAGCGGTGAGATCATTTTGCTCCGGGCTTTGGTTTGCTTGGCCCTGGTATTCTCAGAGAGAATCGACTGGACCTTGTCCCACAGTTCCTTGTCGACGATGGCCTGGTGCTCTCCGGGATAGCTATTCCCTTTGTGGACTACTTCGCCGTTGTATATGCGGTTACCCAGCAAGCGGTAGATATGGCCGGTATTCCATTCGGCCCCTTTCCGTTCTTTTCCTTATCTTCGTGGTCCATGATTTGGTTTTGTATCCCTGTTCATTGAGCTCTTGGGCCAGCTTTCTGGCCGATGCCAGTTGTGTGAATCGTCGGAAGATGTGCAGAACCAGGGGCGCTTCGTCCGGGTTGGTCAGCAGTTTCTTGTTTTCCCGGTCCACGTCGTATCCGAGTATGGCCGGGCCGCCGCAGTATTTGCCCCGTCGCTTCGCCGCCGCCACCTTGTCCCTGATACGTTCGGCGATGACCTCACGCTCGTATTGCGCAAAGGTAATCAGGATGCCGAGAAACATCCGGCCGGTCGGATCGGTGGTGTTGAAATGTTGGGTTACCGATACGAAGCTGACACCCTTCTCGTTGAACAGCTCTATCATTTTCATGAAGTCGAGCAGCGAACGTGAAAGGCGGTCGATTTTGTAAACCACAATCACATCCACTTTTTCGTCGTCCACATCCACTAAGGAGGCGTTTCAGCGCCGGTCGGTCCATATTGCCGCCGGAGAATCCACCATCGTCGTAGCGGTCAGCCAACCCTGCATTCGTTGGCTTTCGATATATGATTCTGAAGCTTCCCGCTGGGCGTCCAGTGAGTTGAATTCCTGCTCAAGGCCTTCCTCATGACTTTTGCGGGTGTAGATGGCGCAGCGCAGCGGCTTCTTCCGAGTGGATGCTGTATTGACGTTATCAAGCATTCTTGCCACCTCTGTTCTTTTTTGCCGTAGCTTTTTTTCAGGCCGAAAAAGACCTTTCCGTTCCAGCGTGTGCCGGTGATTTCTCGAGCCACCGCGCTGAGTGATCGAAAGATCCGACCGTCGTATTCAAAGCCCTTTTCCCGGGCGGTGACCTCATATCGACGGTCATTCCAGACCCGCACGAACCGTGTTCCCGGCAGAATGTTTTCATTGGATTTGCGCTCCTCGGACACCTTGCCTTCGACCGTGGCCACCGGATCATCTTGGGCGATTTGCCGCAGACGTGCTTTGGCGGTTCCCGACAGGCCACCGTAAAAGAGCTCCTGGATGCGATAGGCCAGGCGCTTGATGAGGAACTGCTTCTTGTAGCGGGGTGGGTCGCTGCCATAGAGGTCGGGCCACTTCTCGCGAAGTTGCTCCAATGTCAGAGTCTGGAGTGTTGCCAGTTGCCGTAGAACGGAATTTCGGGACCGCTCACTATTTTTCCCGTTGCGGGCTGTTTCTTGTAACTCATTCATATACAACTCCTTATCCAAAGTTTCGGACGCGTTTGTCATGAATGAACGCTCGATTCCCGCAGCTAATCAAGTCCTTCTCCGGTTGTTCCGGAAGATTCTTCGATGTCCTCCAAGTTATTACTGAAAACTGCCTTACGGACTTTTGAGCGCAGTACGGCCACCGCCAGAATGGAGGCGATGACATCCAGCCTGTTGCCAGGAGAAAGTCTCTTCGGATCGGGCGGTACGTCTGCTTCAAAAGGAATGGAGCGGGTCGTTTCAATGGCAAAATCGGCATCCAACATCGGTTCCTCCGGCGAATGTGACCGGGTTGTCGGTGTGGATGCCGGGATACCGTCATGCGGTTGGGATGCGTGGTTGCCGGCACCCACAACCGCCTGAGCTCTGCTCCCGGTCAGCTGTCTGGTTTCTAACTGCTCGTCCGGGCGCGACGCCCGGTTCTGTCGGTGGTTACATACCGAGAGCAATGCCCGACTGTCGGAAATCCGGTTTTATAAGACTTCTTGACCTGATAGGTATCAGGTTGTATATTAGTCTTTTATGCGGCCCAGTGGGCCTTTTCCTCTTTCTGAAAAATGGAATGAGCCATGGGCAGAAGTAAGACAGAGAAAATTACACCGTTGCAGCGGGAAACCCTTGAAGAGATATGCCGCTATATCGACGCAAAGGGATATCCGCCAACGGTGAAGGAACTGAGCGTGATCTTTGGCGTCAGCCACTCAAGCGTGCATGAACGCATCAACCAGCTGGTTCGAAAGGGATACTTAAAGCGTGAAGGCCGTAAGGCGCGCGGATTGACCGTGGTCAAGCGGCCAAAGGATATGGCGGCCGATCTGGTGGCGGTGGCCGTGGTCAGGACAGTCGCAGCGGGTGAACCCGTCCTCGCTGAGGGGAACATTGTCGGCGAAGTGCTGATTGACGCCGTCACTGTCAAGTCCGGAGAGTTTTTCGCGCTCCGCGCTTCCGGTGACAGCATGACGGGAGCAGGGATAAACGACGGCGACTTGATCATCGTGAGACGTCAGCAGTTGGCGGAAAACGGGAACATCGTCGTGGCTGTGTTGAATGGAGAAACCACCGTGAAACGGTTGAGGCTTGAGGATAAACGAATCGAACTCGTCCCGGAGAGTCCCGGTCTGGCACCGGTTGAAGTCAGGCCGGAGGATGATTTGCGGATACTGGGTAAAGTTGTGGGCCGGAAACATAAATGAGAGCGCCCTATGAAGGAAGACTGACAAACTTAAGGTAGGAGACGACAATGGCAACTTTCAATCTGCGCCGCTTTTCGAAGCCGGGAATGCTCCGGAGAATTGATCCGGAGCACCTGATCGCATTTCTTGAACCTCATGCGGACTATTTTTCCGGTCGCGGTGTGGAGTTGGAGTTGCCATCGCCCGATAACGGAGACGAGCTGGACTACAATGCGCTGAGCCAGGCTTTGCTCAACCCGAATGCAAACCACGCCGGATGATTTGGCCGAAGCTCTGTATTACGTGAACGAGATGTCCACGCAGGAAGGATTCGACTCCCTCCAGGACGCCATTGCTGATACCGACTTGGATGTGGTAATCGGTGAGAACGCCGCCCACGCAGATCTGGCTATTCAGGTATGGATGCAAGACCGCGATCTCGTTGAACGGATTCACGCCGAACAGTTCCTATTCCGTCCCCGTTCATTCGAGTATTTCAAAACCGACAACGGTTCTGTTCCGGATTTTGAAGAGCCTCCGACTGAAACGATTCGGGCTCTGGAGGCCGATCTTGACGAGTGGTTCGCCAAGAAACGCAGGGAGAAACACTCGAAGGTCTATGTGTTTCCAAAAGACGATTACACCTGGTTTTTGGTTCGTCACGGTAAACCCTATGCCCGCGAATCCGTTATCGAGGCAGGAGAGTCCGCCAGCCAGTATTTCCGTCCGGAAAAATTCGATGTCATCGTGTACAACCCGGCCCTTGGGGAAATCCGGATGAACGCCGAAACCAAGGGCGAGAAGGAACTCTACCGCACCAAGTTCGGTCAGCATTTTTTCGGCGGTAGTGATTTTTTCAACGGCAAAAGTAAATTCACACTCGATCCGCTTCGGGAGGTCGGCGAAGACTCCCTGCTGTGTGATGATATCGACGGTATGGACTGGGTGCGTCTCAAGGAGCACCAGATATTCCGAGGTGGTTCGCAAAAGGAAGTGGAGATCTGAAAGGCCGAGGATATTTTCGCCTCCTTACGCGAACGTGAACGGTCGATCCCTCAAGGATGGCCTATCACCTCAGCGGCTTTCGGATCGGGACTTCTCTCTTGTGAATGACATCGCTGTCGTTAAGGTTAACGGCCTTAAAACCATAAATTTTTACTCGTTCGCCACCAGATATTGCAGTCATCACATACCAGAAGACTATCCAATATATGATAGCTTTGTGGAAAAAATGCTCATGCACTTCAAGAGGAAGGATAAGTTTTTCAAGTTCAAGAAGGACGACCTCAAGCATTACCCAACTTATCGTGAGATCTTAATGCAGTTCAGCAATTTTTACGGGCTTGGAGCTTTTACCCTGAAGCAGGTCGACAAATATCTATGGCAGGCGGGCAAGGATTATTTTCCCAAACAATACTGAACTGGATGCCGGGAAATCCACATTAATCCTGCTTCTCAAATCCTGCGAGGGACTTTTGGTTCTAAAATTCGGGTGCTTTTTCACACCACAGGCCGTGTTCCCATAACACCCAAAACAGGCCGGTCGGCTCAAGCCCTTTAAATAACAGGGATTGTCCCACCGGACGAGCTTCTGACCTCGTCCTGAGAAAACAGAGAATCCGGGGTCGAACAGAAAATGAAAGGCTGGAGAATGGTGGAAATGAGGCGGGTGGAGAGGGGTCTGTCGTCGATGTGAAAAACGCCCAAACCCTTTGAAAACAGGGGGAAATAGAAAACCCGTCGCCCCCGAGTGTGATCCCGGAGAGACGGGTCGTCTTTTTTCAAATGGTGGAGGACACGGAGCCTTACCCCAATTCGTTCTCCAAACCAAATCATACCCATAAATTCTTTTTATTCAACACTTTACCAAGCATCAAACCCCTTCAGACTGTCGGACGCCGAGAGAAATTAAATTCTCTGCATTTTCCCGAAACAGAGAACGGACGTGGGTTCGATTCCCGATTGAATACCCGGTGGTGTGTTTTACAACTCATGTCTGATTGCCTTCCCATACATCATTCTCAGATCTTTTTGGCTATGTAAACGCCATAGCTGTAGTGGTCCCGGTGCTTTTCGTAGAGGGCAATTTCAGCCTTTTCACATTCGACAATTTCCCTTGCCTGATCGCTTCCGCTGTTACGCTCAAGGAAGGCATCAAAACCGTTCTGCATGGGCCGGTAGTAATTATCGATCCAGCAGCTCGTCGGTAGATAAAAGTAACCTTCAGGAATGAAGCCATGTCGTTCGATGACTCCGATCTTTGCCGAGGCAACATCGATCTCGAAATATTCGGCATCCCAGTGGGATTGAAGCTCCGACGGTCGTTCAGCGGTCAACCATGTGATTTCCGAAACGATGAGTTTGCCACCCGGTTTCAGGAAGCTTCTCCAAGCTGACACTCCGGCTTCGAACCCCATGTTATAAATCGCACCTTCCGACCAGATGACATCGAACTCCTCATCGGTAAAGGGCAGCGCATCCATGGAGCAGCTCAAGGTCGTGATTTTGTCTGCCACACCGTGTTCCTTGGCCCTGGATTGAAGCTCCTTAAGAAATTCCGGCAGGAAGTCCACGGCGGTAATTTCGGCATCCAGTTCCTTTGCAAGCTGGATGGTCGAAGCGCCGGTGCCACAACCGATATCCGCAATCTTCAAAGGGCGTGATTTATCGAGCCCGGCCAGCATCAAAGCCTGTTTGGTCTCAGCTTCGCCTCCCGGACCTTGTCTGAAATTTGATCTATGCAGATCAATCAAAAGCTGTATTTGTAAATCGTCCATACTTCCTCCTCAATCAATATCCCTAATCAGCTTCTCTGCCAGTTCCAACACATCCACCGGCCAGAAGCATTCCGGGCGTGGGTGGCGTACTCGTGGATGTCCGGCCTCTGGGCGGCAGTTCTGCAAGGAGTCGAGCCACTGGGCCGGAATCGCCTCCCGACCGCAGACAGCGCCTAACAGTGCCCCGCAAATGGCAGCATTGGTATCGGTGTCACCGCCGCGCATGATGGTGTCGACAACACCGGCTTCAAGGCTTGTCGCATGGAGCAGTTGGTGCCGGGCATTCTGAAAAGCGATCGATACCCAGCCCTGCTGGTGGACATAGTCCGCTGGCGGCTCATCGGCGGCCTTCTCGATGGTATCCAGCAAGGCAGGTTCAACGGGCATGTCTGCTGCCCACTGCCGGATGTGCTGATATAGCTCTTTAGGGTCACAGCCGGACTGAATGGCGTGGGCAATCCCCATGGCAAACAGCGCATTGGCCTGCTGGCAGATCAGGTTGGGATGTGTGAGCGCCGCATCCTGCATCGTCCATTCAGCAACTTGATTCAGTTCAAATCCGGCTCCGAAGATACCGAGGGGGCAGATCCGCATCATCGCTCCATTGGCCTGACTGTCCGAGTTTGGATTACCGCGCAGCCCGGTCGAAATGGTCATGCCGCAATCAAACGGATCGGAACTCAGCCAGTATTGATATTCCTTAA
>UWYT01000096.1 GCA_900608495.1 Olavius algarvensis spirochete endosymbiont
TTAATTTCTGATGTCCCCAAGAAAGACTTAATAAAAAAATTTGAAGAAAATGGCTGGGAGAAGTGGCATAATTTTGAAGATAGAAGATATAGAAATATAATTCACGGGTTTGTCAGAAAACAAAATTAATAGCCCTGTTAAGTGCTGGAGTGTAAACATTGTTTGGCGAGGTTCCACTTGCCAAACAAACTATTCGAACTTCTTGAAACTGGTCTTTTCTTCTTGCTCCATTTCCCAGCAATGCTTCTAATCCTGATATCTTTCCGGGTATTTGTTTCACTCG
>UWYT01000316.1 GCA_900608495.1 Olavius algarvensis spirochete endosymbiont
CAAGTCACTTAATATGTCAAGCATGTCAAGCAAATTTTTCGCTTCTCAGTTAAAAAACTTTGTGCAAGCCGCGCGGGGCTAAACTATTAGAAGAGGATATAACCTGGAACAGGATATAACCCGGAATGTCATCTTCATCTTATTTCCAAGCTGCTCAATATGTCAAGCAAGAGTTTCCCGCTTTTCAGCTATAAAGAGAAACCCCGCGCGGTCCGCACGGGGCTGTAGTAAGCTGTATTAAGAGAGACGGCTAACCTAGAAGGACGCCTTTACCTTGAAGTAGACACCGGTGGAATCATCTCCATTCGGGGAGTATGTATTCCTGTCACGGAGCTCATATCCCAGGCCGTAGGTAACAGAACCAAGATAAGCCTCGACTCCAGCATCAAACGATACTTCTTTGCTCATATAATCTCCCGAGTCGAATTCCAAGTCGAATTCCTTTTCATTAGGGGTCTTACCCCTCATGGGGAGTTTCAGGTTGAAAACAATATCAAGTACGTCCGGAACCGCTTTGAATCTTACATCCAATCCAACATAGAGCTTAAATGGCTGTTCATTATCTTTTTTACTACCATCTGCGTATTCAATCTCCTTATCTGTGCCAAACTGCTCTGCTACAAGCGCCAAGGCGGGGACCAGCCTGCCCTCCAGAAAACCGTATGAAGCCGAAGCACCAAGATCAAACTCCTTCATGAAGAGATCGTAGGAGGTCGCAAAACCTATATTCAAGTTCTCCACGCCGCTATAGCCGGCCGTTAAACCAATTTCCTTTGTTTCATTTGTTTCTTTAGAATCATCATCGGTATCCTTGTTGGCATCCATTGTTACGAAGAGATTGAAATTCAAACCTTCGATAAGCTCGAGCAGCTGCAAATCAACACCGTAAACAGGGGCCTTGTCCCTACCTTCCTCGTAAAAGTCGGACATATAGGTGGACGGGAAGATACCCCCAACCAGCTTAACCTTCTCCAGGATGGTAAGTGCAACTTTGGCTCCCAAGTAAGAATCCGTTGCGTCATGATCCAGGTATCCGATTTTGGCTACTCCCTGAAAGGATGCGGGGGATAAACTTGTTTTTCCCCAGGTAATGGAGACGCCCACGGGGGAATCTGCAAAGCCAAGTGCACCGGTGAGATTGTTCGTCATCGTGAACTCATTCAGCACCAAGGTGTCATATTCGTCGGTGTCGTAAACGTTATCCTCTTTGTTAGAATCAATCAGATCGGCTATATCTTCCCCGAATTTATCGTCTCCGGTATTGTCGATTGTATATGAATCCATATCGGTGATGATTTTATCGCCATCCTCAATTGTGCCGGTAGTTTTGTCGTTTCCGGCCGAATCCTTAACACTGATAATGCGCTCCGCAACCTCGAATCTTTTCTTCGTGATTTCGGCGTTAACCGTTGTCCATTCATCGATAACACCGTTGACGGCAATTTTGGTGTCGTAGTTATTCTTGATTTCAAGCGCCTCACCGTTGTCCCTACCTTTTTTGTCAAGATCGAGAACATCCATAGTGTACAAGAATTCGAAACTACCAGAAAAAGCGGGTGAAGTCTCGGCATAGACAGTCCCGGCTACCAAGGCCGCTAGGGCCAACAAAATAAATTTCCTCATTATTACTTTCTCTCCTGTAATAATTTTTGTTCAAAAACGCCGGAACCCGGCGCAGTTTCCAACAACAAGCAAATACGGAGATAGTAGCCGAGTTTTGTGTGCAATATATGTTAAAAATATGAAGATTAGGTGAAGATAGAGATGCCCGAAATATGGACTGGGGCAGCGACGCTGTTTCCCCGGGATGGAATCTATTCGGGCGTACCGGCAAAGCGGTAGCCATAACCGCGAACGGTTTCAATCCAATCGGGAGAACCCAGTTTCGAACGCAGATTCTTGATATGGGTGTCGACTGTTCGGTCGTAGCCCTCGAATGAATATTCAAGGCAGCGGTCCAAAATTTGCTCTCGAGTTACCACGGCGCCGTTATTCGAAGTTATATACAGCAGGATTTTCCACTCGGCCGCGGTAAGCTTCAGGGGGACGTCATCCATATCCACCTTGTGTGATTCCTCGTCCGTCGTGAGCCGGTGCCCGCGGATCGTCCAGCTGCACTTCATCTTCAAGCTGCTCCTACCCAGGCTGCGTTTCAGCACTGCCGCCACCCGGAGCACCAGCTCCTTTGGACTGAATGGTTTAACTATGTAGTCATCCGCGCCAACTTCAAAGCCGATTATCCGATCGGATTCAGACTCGCGCGCGGACACGAATATTATCGGGATTTGCTCCTTGCTGAGAAACTCCTTGGCAAAAAGGAAACCATCGCCGTCGGGAAGAATCACGTCCAAAAGTATTAAATCCGGCTTGCGAACTTTCAGGGCTTCGCGCGTGCCGTCAATGGTTTCAAAACTGGAAACCTCGTGGTCGGCGAGTTGTAAATACCCGCTAACAGCCTCCACGGCTCTTTCGCTGTCTTCCACCACGAAGATATACGCCATGATGCTATTCTAAACCGACTTCAAAAACATCTGCCAGTCCGAAAACCGCGTTTTAAAATTTCTGCGAAAAAAATGACTAGTTCAAAAATACTGCAAGCGCCCCCTGGTGTATTTTTCAGACTCAATTCTTGTCGGATTGAAAACCGGGGTTGGGATAGGGACTGTGTCTGGGGCATCATCCCAAGCGATGGGTTTCCCCCGCCCGGAAGCACGGATATACTGTAAGTCCATGCGCAATATCCTAACAGGAATAAAGCCCACGGGGATGCCTCACCTGGGAAACTATCTTGGGGCTATCAGGCCCGCGCTAACCATGGCGGAAGAGAAGAATGTCGAGGCGAGATTTTTCATAGCCGACTATCATTCGCTAAATACGGTTCGGGATGCGGAGCTGCTGCGCTCCTATATCTACGAAGTTGCGGCAGCCTGGCTTGCCTGCGGCTTAAATCCGAACAAAGTTCTTCTGTATAAGCAGTCAGATGTGCCGGAAATCTTCGAAATGACTACAATCCTGATGGCCTTTACGGCAAAGGGCCTGATGAACAGGGCGCACGCCTACAAGGCAACGGTGGATTTGAATCGATCGAAGGGACTGGACGACGATCACGGAATTAACATGGGAGTGTTCACCTACCCTGTGCTGATGGCGGCCGATATCCTGCTCTTCGATACGGATTATGTCCCAGTGGGTAAAGACCAGGTACAGCACATAGAAATGGCCCAGGACATTGCGGGGGTTCTCAACCGCAACTATGAGGAAGAATTACTTGTAATACCCAAAAGCAGGATCGATGAGGAGCTGATGAGCGTGCCGGGCCTGGATGGACGCAAGATGTCTAAAGGTTACAATAATCATATCCCGCTTTTTGCGCCCGAGAAGGAACTGCAGAAAACTGTTATGAAAATTGTCACTAACAGTCAGGGCGTGGAAGAGCCCAAAAACCCTGGGGAATGTAATATTTTTGCGCTTTTCAGACTCTTTGCAAGTGAAACTGAAGAGAGAGCTTTGGCAAAAAGATATCGAAAAGGAGGGATGGGGTGGGGGGAGGCGAAGCAGAACCTCTTCGCACTGCTCAATTCCAAGATTGCGCCGATGCGGGCAAGATATGATGAACTGATAAGGAATACTGAGGGTATTGATGCAATTTTGACCGAAGGTGCAATGCGGGCTAGACGGA
This sequence comes from Olavius algarvensis spirochete endosymbiont, assembly GCA_900608495.1. GTDB lineage: Bacteria > Spirochaetota > Spirochaetia > DSM-2461 > DSM-2461 > UBA2779. The sequence goes on from UWYT01000316.1 coordinate 3,680, forward strand.
TTGCGGCAAATACCATCCGGCGCCTCAGACGCGCAATTGGAGTGGGCTAGGGGAAAACTCTCGCGGAGCTTTCAGTGTTAGCCTCCGTCTGCACGGGATTGGTGGGGCCTGGGATGGGGATTTCTTTGAACCTGGCGCCTGTGGCCAGCCGATCGGCTTCGGATATCATCGCACGATGCCAAACGATGAGCGCTGCCTCTGCCTCCGGCCGCGCTCCCCTGATTTCAACCATCAGTCTGAATACTGGCTCGGTTCCGCTGCTGCGCATCCAGAGAAAGCCGGCATCGCGTTGCATCCTGTCGCGAAAGATGATTTTGAGGCCGCCGTTGAATGCGGGTTTTCGCAGGCCGGAGCCTTGGCGGCTGTTTATACCGCTGTTGTTCAGTTGAATCCACGAACAAAATCCATAAACCTCCCGCAAAGCTTCGCCGTGAATGGCCCACTGCTGATTGAATATGCCCTCCCATTCGGTTTTGAGAACTCCATGTTCGGTGCAGGCTATTTTCATTTTCGAATTTTCGGCCGAGGCCGAGCTTGTGGTGAATGCCGGCAGGCTGGCCAATATGTCGGCAGCTCCGTAATCTTCCCTATATAGCGCACTCTGGCCGCTCCTTTGACACCAGTCCTCAAAGGGATTTGGGTGTCCGGACATTTTTGGCAGACGCAGGAGCTTGAGGAGGGCGGAGACGGTGTTAAGCGGATCGCGCACTTGTGCCGGGTGGACGATGACGCCTCCGTTTGAGCCCTCGCCAAGCAGTCGAACTATGTAGCCTTTCCTGCGCAGTTCGCGGCCCAAATTCACCACGTTGGATTCACCAACTTCGGCCTCGAAAACAGATGCACCGTAAGCTTCGGCGATTGGGCGTACGCGGTGGCTGGTGGGACCGTTTACCACCAGCGCGACATTTTGGCCCGCGCTGTTTCCCATCCAGGCGGCGCAGGCAAAATCTGCCAGAACTGTAATTGCGAAAACTTCCTGCGCTTCCAGGATGCGCGCGCTTCCGGCGTAATCGTCCCAGATTACTAGATTGCCCCTGTCCCCGTCGTTATCCGGAACATATCCGAATCGTGCGCCGCGCGCGTGAAGCTCTTCAAGATATCTCTTGCAAGGCTCTAGAGCCCGCCCCTCGGGCAGGATGGCATGCTCAATCCGGCCTGGCCTTTTGTTGAAGGTGTAAAGCTTCGCCCCGAGCGATTCGATATGCATCCTGTCGGCAGACAGGCAGCGGGCGCTTCCGTTTAAATCGGCAACCACTGCAAGCGGTTTCTCGGATAGCGCCTGCCTAAGACTCTTCAGCACGATTTCCCTGCCGGTTCCGCTTTCCGGGCCGCCGGCGATCAGGCTTAGCTGCCTGGCATATGTTCTCAAGCAGCGTTTTTTCTGCTTGTCATTGAATCTGATTTCCGGGAATTCCCCCGATGCCAGTTTCATCAACGCCGCACTTTCGTTCATTACGAGTTTGCGGAATTCTTCGACAAGCGCCGCGGAGGCCAAACCGCCGATTACGCTGCCGTCCGTACTGAATTTTACCCCGTTGTATCCGAGCGGATTATGGCTTGCGCTGACATAGGCTACGCCGGCGATGCCTCCAGTATTCCGACAAAATGCCATTGCTTCCGGCACAGCGGCGATTCCGATGAAGATAATCCTGCATCGGGTGGCGCAAAGTCCTCGCATCAGGAAATCCGAAAGCGCCTCGCCGGTGGGTCTGGAATCGGTTGCCACAAGAACTGCCGGTCTCTTCTTGTCGCAGTTTGCAGCAAGCCAGCGCCCAAAAGTGACGCCCATTGCAGCGGCCAGGCAGCGATCGGCAAACGACAGTATCTTGCCTCTGCCGTGTTCGCCATCCGGCGCGAAGACTTTCCGCCATCCGGAGGGGGAAAGGATCATTTGCTCCAGGACGGTGCGAAGCTCCTTGTCGCTGCAATTACTGCTCATTTCGCCTGTTCCAAATCTTCCCAGCGAATGCCCTCGCCCGGCGGAATGCTGTTCGCCAGCCGGCGTCCGTATGCTCGGCGTCGGTACCGGGGTTCAATTCCCGGCCTGAGATTATGCTCGGTTCTCAGGATGGCTCCATTCTTTTCGCTCAGCACGGTTCCGACGGGGAGCGCTCCTATGGCATGGAGGGAGCGGTTGCTGCGGCGATAATTCGCAATTTCTGAACGAGCTAGACATTTCATCCCGTTTCCAAGCGGAGCCTCCACCCTCTCTCGCCCGTATTCTCTCGCCAGTTCTTCGATTGTCGAGACAAGATGCAATTCCGGAGCCTCGAATCCTTGCTCCCGTGGAGGCGCGTATCGAGTCACCACGGCGCACATTCTGGCAAATTCCTCGGGATTGAGAGCTATCGGATCGTCTAGTCCGCCGGCGCCATGGCTTAGAGTTATGTGCTTTTCTATTATTGCGGCGCCCAGGGCGGAGGCGAGAGCTGGTATGAGCACGGTATGTCTTGAATGGTCCGAAATACCCGCGGGCCGATTGAATATTTTCCTCAAAGTTTGAATTGTGCGAAGATTAGCCTGATTTTCGGGAGCGGGGTAGCTGGTTAGACAGTGAAGCAAGGCCACCGATTGCTGTCCCTCCCCCCGAAAGGCATTTTCCACAATTTCAAGAGCTCGTCTGATATCTTCAATTTTCGACACACCTGTGGAGAGGATTAGGGGTTTGCCCGTTCGCGCAAGTGTCTCCAGCAAATCTTCGTGGTTCAATTCCGGCGAGGCAATTTTCCATGCCGCAACTCCAATCTCTTCAAGCAGCTCAAAGCCCTTCTTCCCGAAAGGAGTGGCTAAGAATTCCAAGCCTCGGCTGAGTGCCCGTTCCTTCAACGCCGCATAAAACTTCGCCGGGCGTTCCAGCGACTTGAAAACCTTAAATAAGGGAACGGCGCCTCCGGGCAGCTGTACAGACCCGGCCTCCGGTGGAAGAATTTCCTCGGCGAATATCACCTGAAACTTGGCAACATGCGCTCCGGCATCCGAAGCCGCATCAATTAGTTCGAAGCCACGCATCAGATCGCCCTGGTGTGAAGTGCCTAATTCCGCAACAACAATCGGGGCCTGCCTATGGTAGAGCTCAGCAAATCCAAACAAAAAAACGTCCTTTGTGCGGTTATACAACCCTTACTTCGGTAAATCC
>UWYT01000107.1 GCA_900608495.1 Olavius algarvensis spirochete endosymbiont
CTAGTCGTGTGCTTAGTACCCGAGGCCATTTCTTCCAGTTACCCGCATGTAGCTTTAATCTCCATACGTATTCTTTTGTCATCAATTGCCTTTTTAAGTTTTTAACATGAGTGTGTTCTTTTAGTGTGTGTTTTTCATGTTTAAATTGGTGTTTTCAAGTGTTTGTTTCAGTAATTTTTAGCACGTTTAACATTCACGTCCTACGAGAAATAAGGGAGTATTCTGTTCACCTGCCTCGGGC
>UWYT01000055.1 GCA_900608495.1 Olavius algarvensis spirochete endosymbiont
CAAAGCGATAATCCGCTCCGGCCTTCGTTCGGGGCAGTTCTAAAAGATACCACATCTAACATGAGGAGCCATCGCGTCGCTGCCTAGGGCACCTTGTACTCTGTCTTCCGGATGCGGTGATTGCCACTATCTGCCACATAGAAATTGCCGAATGAGTCCACAGCCACTCCGGCGGGGTAGTTAAGCTGTGCCGTGTTGCCGGTGCCATTCCCAGAACTCGCTGTGCCACTGCCGGCCAAGGTGCTTACCACCCCCGCCGGCGTGATTTTCCGGATG
>UWYT01000277.1 GCA_900608495.1 Olavius algarvensis spirochete endosymbiont
CAGCTGAGCGGTAAGGCGTGTCATCTTTTCGGTAAAGGGCTCGCTGTCTTCCTCCATGTCCGCTGCGCCCACATAACGCCCGGGTGTCAGTACAAAGTCATGTTTTTTAATGTCATCGAGCGATGCTGAATAACAAAATCCCTTTTCATCTTCGTAGCCGTCATCCTCTTGCCAGGCATGGAAGGTGTCCGCAATTTTGGCGATGTCTTCGTTGGTGAAATCGCGCAGTACCCGGTCTTTCATGTAGCCGAGGTTGCGGGCATCGATAAACAGGGTTTTGCCGCGCCGGTCGGTCTTCTTTTTGTCCAGTGACAGGCCGTTGGGTTTGTCCTTGGTGAGAAACCAGATGCAGGCGGGTATCTGGGTGTTGGTGAACAGTTGCCCGGGCAGGGCCACCATGCACTCAACCAGGTCGGCTTCGATCAGCGCCTTGCGAATCTCACCCTCGTTGTTGGTGTTGGAGCTCATGGAGCCGTTGGCGAGCAGCAGCCCCATAGAGCCCTGGTCGTTGAGATGGTACAGCATGTGCTGTATCCAGCCGAAGTTGGCGTTACCCTGAGGCGGGGTGCCGTATTTCCAGCGTACGTCGCCTTCGAGCCTGGCGTTCCACCAGTCCTTGATGTTGAACGGCGGATTGGCCATGACGTAGTCGGCGCGAAGATCCGGGTGCTGGTCATCCAGAAAGCTGTCGGCGTTTTTCTTGCCGAAGTTGAAGTCGATGCCCCGGATGGCCATGTTCATCGCGGCCAGCTTCCAGGTGGTGGGGTTGCTCTCCTGGCCGTAAACGGAGATGTGCTTTTTCTGCTCGCTGGCCTTGTAGTGCTTCTCGCCGGCATGCTTCTCGATGAACTTGTCATTGGAGACAAAGAAGCCACCGGCACCCATCGCCGGGTCATAGACGCGGCCGTTGTAGGGGGCGAGCATCTCGATAATCAGGGTAACGATACTCTTGGGTGTGTAGTACTGACCGCCCTGTTTACCCTCTGCCAGGGCGAACTGGCCTAAGAAGTATTCGTAGACATGGCCGAGTATGTCTTTGCTGTGCAGATTTAGCTTTTTGCCGTTGTATTCGGGCTTGCTGAAGCTGGTGTCGGAGAATTTGTTGATCAGCTCCGACAGATTGTGGTTTTCAACCTGATACTGACTGATGCGGGGCAACACGCCCTTGAGCTTGGGGTTGACCAGTTTGCCTGCCTGGCCGGCAGACTGGTCGTCAATCTTGAAGTTTTCGATCTGCTCCAGCGCCTGATCGATGAGCCACGAGATGGAGCGTAGCTTCACGTCATTGCCGTTATCCTCCTGCCAGATAACCGAACCGATAGGCCGTGCTGCGGCTTGCTTCAAGGTGTTCCAGCGGGAGCGAAGTGGAACCCAGAATACGTTCTCCGCCTGGTAATACTCGTGTAGCTCCAGCGCGGCATTGACGGCTTTCTTGTATTCGTCGTCGCTGCCGTAGCCATCACGCGGCATGTAGTAGTAGATATTATCGTCGCTGCCATCTTCGGTGAACAAGTGGCGCAGCTCGGTCTGGCGCTCTTCAAAGGCATCCGAGACATACTTCAGGAAGATTAAACCCAGCACGACGTGCTTGTAGTTGGCCGCGTCCAGGTTGTTGCGCAGCTTGTCGGCAGCCTTCCAGAGTTTATCATCGAGGGCTTTCAGGAATTCTTGTTCAGCAGTTTTCATAGGGTTTTCTCAGTGTGCTCGTCAGTTATTTAGCCTTGATCCGTCTTCTGTTCTTGTTGGATGATCCAGCGGCCGATTTCACTTTTGCGAAACCGCCATGAGGCACCCACCTTGAATCCCGGGATCTTCCCATCAGCTGCCAGACGATAGGCCGTTTTCTCAGTCAATTTCAGATAACTGGCGACCTCTTTAATGGTTATAATCTCGCTAGTCATGGCATTCTCATAAATATAGGGACAGTGATGCTAAACTGAGAGAATACGGGAAAAATCGGCATCAATCAAGAAGCAAGGCTGGGAATGTCGGTGAAACACCTATTATAGGAAGAGTTTTTGGGTGGAGGGCGAATGCAAGAGAGGGGATCGCCAAAAACCACCCAAGCCTGGCTTACTGGTAACCGCCAGCGGCACCATATATATATATTTGGTGTCTGGAGGGTGTGTAAACCCGTGATTGGGTGGAGTCGGCCAGATGCTGCTCCTCGTAGGCCAGGATATCTTCTGCCCGGTAGACCACGCGGCCATCGATCTTCAGGAACAGCGGACCCCATCCGATGGCTCACCAGCGTTCAGGGGGTACGCTGGGAAACGCCCCATCGCTCGGCGAGTTGCTTCTGATTGATGTGGTTATGAGGTAAATTGCGGGTGGTTCATGGCTTTGG
>UWYT01000016.1 GCA_900608495.1 Olavius algarvensis spirochete endosymbiont
AGAGTCTAAGGAGGCATATATGATAGATTTCTATGACCCTCGTTTTTTTAAGCTTGCTAAGTCCGATGAAGGCAAAGAGCTGTGGGAATTTCTGAACAGAACAGAGGTTATTGAGAGTCTTAAGAAGGCATCTCGACGCGAATGGGCTGCCGTTGATGCTGTCAATGAGGAGATCGAACAAACTTTCGGAGAACGACTAATCGCAACAGGCAAGGTTCTACAGTACAAGCGTATGATTGGCGCCATGATTTACAACATTCTGCTTCCCCGGGGATTCGAATTTGTCCGGTATGGTGTCCACTGTGTTCGGGGAACATTTATGATAACTGGGTCGTTGTACAAAGAGCAGGAAACGGGAGGTGTAGAGCAATAACCCGCACGATCGTTTCTTACATGAGCTGTGACTTGTATAGGAGTTTCGAGCGTACTCGTGCTGGAAAGTCCATCGACGAATTACTGGCAATGTTCATAAAACTGAAGAGATGGTCATTGCATCTGATGACGGATATCCAGCGGATCAAGTGTTTCAGAAAGATTTTTCAGATGAAGAGTTCCTAAGGGAGTAATCTGAAATCAAGATGGACACGGCCAAACATTTTTTGGGGCGTAGCATTCCGGCTATCATGAAACAGCTCGATTTCGAAAGGATTGGCAAGGTTCCGACAACAACCGATGGTCCTGTAAATAATGGGATGGTATATCGAAGACCACCTGTTCTCAGGAAGGTCTTTTTCGTATTTGCAGCTTGTCGGAAAAAAGAGTGACTCCCTCCGTTCAACTCAAGCAATACCTGGGTTCCAGCGGTAACTACCATTAAGCTAATTACTGTAGGAGGTGTAGCGATGAACAATCTGAATTCCATTATTCTGGAGGGCAATCTAACAAAGGACCCATTGATGGATAAAACCCCCAAGGGGACTGCGGTGTGCAATTTCGTAGTAGCTTCGAACCGATTTTATAAAACCGAGGAAGGACGACAAAGTGAAGTGAGCTACTTCGATGTCGAAGTCTGGTCACGACTCGCGGAAATATGCTCGGAATATCTGAGCAAGGGCCGTGGAGTTCGGGTAGTTGGACGGTTGAAGCAAGATCGCTGGACGAATTCCGAAGGTGAATCCCGTTCCCGTATTCGAATCGTTGGAGAGCATGTAGATTTTCTGAGAAGTCCCAGGAAGAGCGGGGCTGGACAATCAGAGAAGCCAAAGAAGTCGGACGAAATGATTGGGGACGAAAACACGGTCGCCGAAACAGATGAAATCCAGGAAGAGGCAATAGCAACTTATTAAATCTTGAGAGCGGAAGATTAAGGCCCATTTTCATTCGGATTTCAACCGGGGAAGGGAGGTTACGGACGGCCTCCTTTTCTCAAACGATTCGCTAAACGCGAATTGAAACCATCAGTCTCCCATCTATAGGAAGCTAGGATAGATAATTACAAAGCAGAAACAGCGCTTGGAGCTCTCCTCAAGCCCCATTTCGGGCTCTATTCTTGTAATCCTGGCGTAAGTATGATTTACTGGTACTATCGACTTCCACTCTGGATGTGGAGATGTTT
>UWYT01000009.1 GCA_900608495.1 Olavius algarvensis spirochete endosymbiont
TTGATGTGGTTTGTGATGGTATCCAGTAAAGCTCTGTCTGGAAGGGCAAGGAGGTGCCAATTGCCGGAAAACCATATATCGCCGCGTACTCGCCGAAGAGAATCAGTTTTCCCGAGCCGATGCCTTTTCGAATCATTCCGGCAACTCTTTGCTCAGTCTCCTGGTTTCGATCAAGAGGGGAAATGCGCGATTAGTGCGGCACAGTTCCTTGAGAATTAATTGTTCGCTTCGGGTGAATCCATCTTCCAGTCCGGCGAGCAGAACTATCTCGTTTCCAGCACCCAGAGACTTTGCGACTGCGATTCCCAGTCTGTTCCAAGGTTTTTTACTTTTACTGAATCCGGCGGGCATTAATGGTGTCGATTCCTGGTTTATTACATTGCCAAGTTTTGAACTGAATTTGGCGAGTTCATGCAGTTTTTCCAGAAACATCCCCGCATCCGTGATTCCGGCTTTCGATGCTAAGAGGTTGATGGTTTCGAGAAGGCAGGCGTAGTAGCCGGCGAGAAGCGGAATATCGAGCCAGTGTTTGCCTGGTTTTTCTTTCCAAGCCTTATAGCGTCTTAACGCTCGGGCGCTGCTGACCGAAACAGGACCCCTTAACAGCCAGTATTTCAAGTTTGGCCAGTTGAGCTTTCCCCAAGAGGGTGATAGCCCTCCTGTGAAACAGCCGGCGCCCCCGTTCGCGGAGGTGAAGATATCGTATCCACTACTGTATCCCTGCTGCCACTTCCTATGGGCCAGTACTGCGGTGTTCATTATGTCTGAGTTGTCATCAGACCGGTTCAATGCCCTGGAAAAAAGGAGAGCCGCAACTGCGCTGGAACCAAATCCCAGTTTTTCA
>UWYT01000030.1 GCA_900608495.1 Olavius algarvensis spirochete endosymbiont
AAAATTTGAATAAAATATCCAGTATCTCGGTTTTAGCTCTTATGATCCTTTTGGCGTCCTGCAAGGTTCCCGAGAACACCAGCAAAGCCTGGGTGGTAAGCATCTTAGCCGGCAGTGGCACAGCGGATTCTGGAAATGGCACCGGCACCACGGCACAGTTTAATCCCCCCTACGGAATGGATGTGGACTCATCCGGCAATGTCTATGTGGCAGATTCTAACAACCACCGCATCCGG
>UWYT01000122.1 GCA_900608495.1 Olavius algarvensis spirochete endosymbiont
CGGCGTGATTTTCCGGATGCGGTAGCTGCCTTCATCTGCCACATAGATATTGCCGGATGAGTCTATAGCCACGTCGAAGGGTTGGTTAAACTTTGCCGTGTTGGCGGCGCCATCCGCAAAACCCCTTGTCCCAGTGCCAGCAAAGGTGGTTACCACCCCCGCCGGCGTGATTTTCCGGATGCGGTAGCTGCCTTCATCTGCCACATAGATATTGCCG
>UWYT01000282.1 GCA_900608495.1 Olavius algarvensis spirochete endosymbiont
GAAGAAGAAAACGCAGATGAACCTCCAAAACCCGATGGTTACAATGTTTATTCCACCGTTGATGGTACGTATAAAGGAGGACAGTGGGACGATCCTGAGGATCATGCTGAAGGTGGACTTGGGTATTATGCATCGGTACTGGATGACGAGGATAACTGGCACAATTATGGCCATCTTGATAAAGACAGTGTTGAAAACAACGGCTTGAAAAAAGGTGATAGGGTAGAAGAAGGGGATTATCTGGGCAAAATTTCAGAAGATGAAAACGAGGATGGGAACTCAACTGGGCCTCATGTGCATCATGAAGCAATAGAAAAAGATGAGAAAGGAAGGTGGGTGAATGATGAAGGGGAGCATAATTATATTGACCCGGGGAAAAAAGATCCATTAGGTGGTACGGGAAACCAAACAGCTGGGTATCCTAAATATAAGGATGGCACTTTCCATGGAGGTAGGGATTTTGCACCTAAAAAGGAGTATGAGCATTAATGAAAACTTTAATTCTGATTACATTATCAATGGTATTAATCTGCCAAGCTCACTCTGATAACTATAACTGGGATATTATCGATAGGCAAGGCAATGTTGTGCATAAGGTTTACAATGCTCGATCTGTATCACCATTTAGTGAGGGCATATTAGTAATCAAGTATAAAGATCGTATAGTGTTCCTAAATGAGGATTTTGAAGAAACATTCAGCTCATCCTCTTTCAGTTTAGCACCATTTGAAGAAATGCAGAATAATAGACTTGGCTTTTATGATAGGGATTCTGGTAAACGTGGGTACCTCAATAGGGATGGGAAGGTAGTTATAAAGCCTCAGCAGTATGATTATATTGGAAAGTTTGTACATGGCTATGCTGTAGTAGGTTTTGGTGATACAAGTGAACCTACTCCCCACCATCTTGAATATAGGATAATTGATTTATTTGGGAATTATGCCTCTCCGATAATTTTTGATAGAGTAGAGCTTTCTCGTTATGACCCTGGTAAGGGTATAGGATCGAAACCGAATGAGAATACTACATTTTTTATTAAGCTTAATCAATCTCAGTGGAAAATCGCAGAGAACAAAGGTGACTTCAAGGATATAGTAGGTTTCGGTGAGCGAATAGTAGCACGGACAGAGGATGGCTTTGGTGTTATTACTTGGGAAGGGGAAATTCTTTTGAAGCCAGCATATAAAGCAATTTGGTCAGTTTCCAAATGGGGTGCTCTTGTCACAATTAGAAGAAATGATATTGTTGTAGACTACGAAGGGAATGAGATTCTAGCAGATAAGGACGTGAGACATGTATGGTCGGACTATGCTGTTTTTATTGGACTAAATGATAAACAAGGGGTTTATGATCTATCGCAGGAGAAAGACATTGTTCCACCTATGTACGACAGCATTGTTCTCTCTAGTGGAAATGAATTTCAGGTGAGTTTAGACGGGAAAAAGGGTTATGTTAATTCAGAGGGTGAAGTTCTTGGGGAAATTAAATATGATTTAACATTATACTTTTCCGATGGCTTGGGAGTTGCTGGTATAATAATCGAAGATTAAAAAGCATATTGCCCTACCCCATTTAAGCCCCTGAAACCCCGCGCATTCTCTCCATGAAGGAAATTTCATATCTTCCTGAGCTTACGATATTCACTTCACCATAAGAATTAAAAATGCCGGCACAAGCTTGCGCACTAATCTCGAGAGGCTCGCGCATTTTCTTCTTGCCCATGTTTTCGTGTCCCCCCAGCCGCCCCCACCTGCGCAGACCCTCAAGGCAGGCCGCCTTAGGCCATCCATGGCCATGGGGCTAAACAGAACACGCCTTATT
>UWYT01000048.1 GCA_900608495.1 Olavius algarvensis spirochete endosymbiont
CACTCTATCTTCTATTCTATCTGCCGGCGTGATTTTCCGGATGCGGTGGTTGTGTCGATCTGCCACATAGACGACATCTCCGGATGAGTCCACAGTCACGCCGTAGGGGAAGTTAAACTTTGCCGCATTGCCGGCGCCAGCCGCAAAACTCCCTGTGCCAGTGCCGGCAAAGGTGGTTACCACCCCCGCCGGCGTGATTTTCCGGATGC
>UWYT01000273.1 GCA_900608495.1 Olavius algarvensis spirochete endosymbiont
GCCACTAACTTCTAAGGATGGGCCGTTTTCTTGTTCCGCCCTAACAGAGCGGGGTCTTGCAAAAGTGTGTCAAGGGTAAAATCCTTTTTCCTCTGACAAATTTCTATATTATAAAATACGGTTATACACCGTTTTTGTCAAGTTACTAAATCGGGATTTTTGAAAACAAATTAGAATAACTTTGTGGAAGAACAACAAATTGTCCCTGGTAAACAAATCACTCGTCTGAGAAAAGCAAGGGGATTAACTCAAAAAGAGCTAGCCAAAATTATGAATATCCCCTGGACTTTGATGACAGACTATGAACGAGGAAAATTACGATTAAATGATGTTATCCTTTCTAAACTTTCTAGTGCATTAAAAGTCAGTACCGATGAAATTCTTGGGCTAAAAACAGAGACAACTCCTGAAGAGATACCTTCCCTACGATTGATTAAAAGAATGAACCGAATTGAAAAATTACCTCATACAAAACAAAAATCTCTTTTGCAGACTATTGATGGTTTTCTCAAAGGAGAAGAAAAATAGATTCTATTGATTTCTATCCCAAGGAATAACTTCCTCCCCCCCAAGCGGCTCATCCAGGGCCTTTAGGTATCAGCTTGCAGAAAAAGACTACTGGCCAAATCACTCATCTAACCCCATAAGCCAAAGTCCACAAGGCTTATCAAAACCCCC
>UWYT01000025.1 GCA_900608495.1 Olavius algarvensis spirochete endosymbiont
GTTGATATCGACAAATCCGGCTCTTTGAGTGGATTCTACGGTGCTGAAACTAAGGTTGCCCGAGAAACTGGGATCGGGAAAGCCGGATGGCGCTTCGGTTTCCGTACTATCCGCCCGTCCATTGGAAGCAAAAAGAGTCTTCACTCCACCAGGGGTGACGCCGGTAGATGTGCCGTTGTTTCTAAACTCCGTTATCCCCCCGATATGTCCATTTGATGAGACTACATCCCCAAAACCGACTCCAGTCCCCGGAAGATATCTT
>UWYT01000020.1 GCA_900608495.1 Olavius algarvensis spirochete endosymbiont
TCTACTAACTTCTACTATTATGAGGGGACAAAGCTGGTAAGAGTTGAAACTGATGATAACGATATCACTATATATCTCTCGTATGCCGATAATGAAACAAACATAGTTTGGAAGTACGGAGACAGCGAATACACCAGACAAACGACTCGTAGATATGATGAGGCTGGAAGGCTAGTCTATGAGAAGTCAGTTTCCCCCGATCCCGGTGCAGAGATTGAGGAATCAATCATCACCTATGAATACGATGATGAGGGGCGGTTTTCAAAGATTACTACAAAGATTGCTACTAAATACTATAAATCCTTTGGATACTCTGGTTTTGATTACCAGCCTTACTACGACAAACATTACGAAAAACTATTCGAGTATTAACCCCCATCCCTTCTCCCCTCGAACCTGCACCCAAAAAGCC
>UWYT01000031.1 GCA_900608495.1 Olavius algarvensis spirochete endosymbiont
TTGCGGCCAGTTTGTAGGTAGAGCTCTTCACTGCCGGCCAGGCGGGTGGCGAAGGAGTTGGTTTTATATGGGTCGCCGCGCCAGAAGGCTCGTACATCATCGCGGTATCTGTCGTTCCATTCTGCCCATCGTCCACCGGGAAATTGTCCCACTTGATATGCGCCACTGGCATCCCAGGCTTCGGCGATAATCTTGGTATCTCGAAGGACGGGATCTTGAGCGATGCGCTCCAGGACAGGTGGATTATCCATTAACTTGCCATCTGAATTACGTCCGAGGACGGAGCCAAGATCGAAGCGGAATCCGTCGATATGCATTTCCTGCACCCAATAGTGAAGGCATTCCAGTATGAATTCCTGCATAACCGGATGATTGCAGTTCAGTGTGTTTCCACACCCCGAGTAATTCATATAGAAGCGTGGATTGGGGGCGAGCATGTAGTAGATTCTGTTGTCTATACCCCTAAACGAGAGAGTGCGGCCCATTTGGTCGCCTTCACCACTGTGATTAAACACGATGTCCAGGATTATCTCGATGCCGGCATGGTGGAGATTCTTCACCATCTGTTTGAATTCGATGACTTGTTCGCCACGGGCGCTGGAACAAGCATAGCTGCCCTTTGGGGCGAGAAATGCAATGGTTGAGTATCCCCAGTAGTTTTCGAGAAATTCGCCGCTGATTGGATTGATTCTGTCTTGGTATTCGAATGCATCGAATTCAGCGACGGGAAGGAATTCGATGCTGGTGATACCTAATTCCTTTAGATAGGGTATCATCTGGGTGACTGAGCTGAAGGTGCCTGGATTTTTTATCTTGAAACTTCGCTGTGTCCCCGGATGGGCGCCAAGGCCTACAACATGGGTTTCGTAAATTATTGTTCGGCAAAGCGGGTGATTTAGAGGTTTATCACCTTCCCAGTCGAAGCTATCGTTAACTACAATGCATTTGGGAATATTCGAGATATTTTCCTTGGTTGAGAAGGATAAATCGGCATCTGGATGATTAGGTATGAATCCGAAGGCGCTGCTGGTATCCCATCGAAAATTTCCGGTTAAGGCTTTGGCGTAAGGGTCGAGCAGAACCTTGTGCTTATTGAACCGATGACCTTCAAGCGGTTGATAAGGCCCGTCTACGCGATAGAGATAGAGCTGTCCGGGTTTGATTTTTTTTACGAGCACATGCCAGCAATCTCCAGTGCGGTAGAGTTCGGAATCGAGTTTGATTTCATGGGCAGGTGCAGAATCTCGTTCGTTGTCGAAGAGCAGCAGAGATACGGATTGGGCGTGTCTTGAAAAAAGTGAGAACTGAACGCCCCCGGGATCGATTATTGCTCCAAAAGGATGCGCCCTGCCTGGCCGAATTTTGAGTCCGTTTACATTTGTCCATCCAGTGTTGTTGTTTGGAGATGATTTGCCCACCATTTTCCTTGTTTGTTTGGGGTATCGGAAGCTTCGTGTATTACCGCACACCGCGAAGAACTCAGTCTAGACAGAAGCCTGTGGATGGTCAATTATTCGAGAGGATGTTATTCGATGTCTGTCGAATAGAGGGTATGCCACTGGATAGGGCTTTTTGTGTGACTGAAGCTTAGTTACATTCTTTCAAGCAGGGATAATCAGACTCAGTTCGAGTTGGCATGCACCAGGCACTGGTTGGGCAGACTCAGGTGTCTTCCATAGGGCGTTCGAGAGTGTGGATGGACATGGCTTCCAAATCACTGATGTCGGGTTATGAATGATTGGGTTGCGAACGAAGAAATACGACATAATCACCTATGAGTGAGATATGGTTCAGTGGCCTGCTGACTAGCTACCGTCCCATTGCAATACCCCTCAGTTTGCTGTTGGAAATTGCAATAGCGATTGTGGGAGTGCTTCCAAGCTATTTCATAACGATGGCCAATGTGGCTGTCTTTGGTATCTGGTGGGGAACCATACTTTCAATCGCCGGAGAATCGCTAGGTGCGGTGTTGGCATTTTTGCTGTATCGAAAGGGATTGAACAAGCTCTCGAGGGGTAAGAGCAGATTTTCTACTTCCCTTGGCAAACGGATGGCCCAGTTATCCCAGGCGCCGCCGATCCGCGCTTTTTTTTTAGTACTTGCATTCCGACTCTTACCATACATGCCCTCCGGGGCAGTTACAATTGCCGCCGCCGCGAGTCGTATGAATATCTTTGCTTTCACGACGGCCAGTACACTGGGGAAAATCCCTTCGTTGGTGGTGGAAGTGGCAAGCGTGAGCCTCGCGATGAGGTTGCCTCTTAAGCTTTTTCTAGTCCTCCTGGGCGGCGTAATCGTAATTTGGGCAGTGCTTGGGTTGATACGAAAAAAATCTGTGTGAGAAGTTGCCGGGGGCATAAGTGATGGAGATTCACGATGTGGATGCTAACACAGTCGAAAGGTGTCATTCTCGAGAAGAAGTGACGGGCTTCAGCCGGAAAGCTCTTTTACCAGTATTTTGGGTTTACGGACCGCGTCGTATTCCTTTTGGCGTTTGACCGGAAGACTGGATATCGAAGCCTCGTGGAATCCCTGGGAGAGGAACCAGTCGGAACTGCGGGAACTAAGAGCAAACACTTTTTGACTGCCGATTTTTTTCGCCTCTTCGAGAAGCTTTGCGATGAGCTTTCTGCCTATTCCAAGCTGTGCATAACGCGAATCTACCGCCACTCCGGCGATTTCCGCGGTTAGCTCGCTATGTATATGGAGAGCAGCGCAACCGTGCACCACTCCATCCATTGCGTAAACCCAGTAGTCGTTCTGTTTCTTTACGATGTTTTCTCGGGTGCGCCTAATTAGCATGCCTTGAACAACAAGGGGCTTCATTATTTCGAGCATGTCGGATACATCGGAAATTTCCATACGGCGGATTCGCTCATAGACATCGGCAAAAACCATTGTACCGGCTCCCAGGTTGGAAAAGACTTCTTTCAGTAGAATTCCAGATTGGCAGCCATCAAGAATGTGTGAGCGTTCGATTCCGGCCCGGCATGCCGCTGCCGCGGTATCGAGATTGATTCGCTCAGGTTTATCGGGATTCATGGCGGCAAGTTCTGTTGCCACGTTTGGCAGCATGCGAAAAATTCTCCCGTCTTCCAGGATTTCCACTCCGCTTGGCATCTTCCACTGGGGGGCTTTCATTACCGGATCCGCTGTTAGCAGGAAGAGCTTTTTGGCGCCAAGGGATATAGCGATGTTTTGCGCCAGTTCATTCGAAGAAAGATTGAAAGGCCGGCCTATATCGTTATGTCCGATACAGGGAAAAATCAGCAAATGCCCAAGTTCAAGCGATCGAATTACTGACTCAATGCGAACTCGGTCTACAATGCCGCTGCTTCCGAAATCTTCCCCTTGATGTATACCGCGTGATCGGGCCTTAATCCAATCGCCGATTAGGGGTGTTATGCCATGACCCGAAAGAGCTGTCATCACCCGATGAGCCATGTCGAAGGCAGCCATCTTCACTAATTCCACTGTTTCGGGGTTGCTAACTTGGATAGTGCCTATGTATTTTTTTTCAATACCGTAACGGCTGAAAATCTCGTCGATTTTTTTCCCGGCACCTGGAATTATGGCAATCCTAATGCCGGCCTTGTGCAAGAGAGCCAAGTCGGCCGCATGCTGAGGAAAATCCGGACGGTCTATTATCTGGTTAGAAATCTTAATCACAAAGGTGGTGCCGTAGAAACGCTCCGAGTAGGTGAGAACCTCCCTAATCAGATCCACCTGCTCTCTAAGTCCCACCATTGTTGAAGAGCCTAGATGATGTTGGTGGCTGGGTCAAGCGAATTGGCACGCCTATAAGCTCCAGGCCGCCAATATCAGACACAAGACTAGTCCGCCAAGTCGAAGCGCCGGCATAATTCGGCGAAGCTATGCAACACCTCCTGTCTATCATAGCCTACTTCATCAAGTGTTATTCCTATCGAGTGTCTGTTTGTACCCCTAGTCTTTACCTGTAGCCGGTTTCGAAAGCTCTCCGACATCGACAGGCTGAAATGTTTATAAATCTTCTCTATCATTTCGATCGGACTTTGGATTAACTCTGTGTATTTAACCACAAGGAAGTCTTGCAATTGCCAGCTATCGAAGAGTTTCAGGGGATAGGAATACCAGATAGCTGTCATTTCCAATAGCTCGGCTGTAAACGGATACTTCTCGATGGGTGAAGCAAAATAATGCCAGCAGAACGAAAGCCAAGCGGCTTGCGAAGGCAGCACCTCCATCGGAGTTCGAAGCAAGTATATAACACGAGCATCGGGGAAAACTTCTTTCAAATTCGCCAACATCGGCGTAAAAGCCGGGTTTTTGGACAGGTAGATGGCCGTCTCCCCGTGGAAAAAAAGATGCCTTCTCACACAGTCTCTAAAAAATTCCATACTTCGTTTATTTCTCCTGCCCTTAGTATCCCAATAGTCCCTCATCCCTCTTGCATCGGGAAAGAAGAACCAGGTGAACAAGGAATCCCAAAGGAAGAGGAACAATCCCTCGTCTTCTTCTTCTTCCCACAGTCCGACGTGATGAAAGCGAATATCCCCGAGTTTCCCTGAATTATAATGGGATAGCAGGCGATACATCGGTTGCCCTATAAGCGCATCGATGCGCCTCAGCAGGTGCAGCAGTTTCCGCTGTACGATTGAAGGTGCCAAGTAGATTTCCCAGGTTTTGAACGAGCTAAACGTATCAACATCGCTTGCTATCATTCGGTGCAGATAAGTAGTGCCGCTTCTAAACAGGCCGGTTATAAATATCGGTTTTTTGATTGCTCTCTTGCGCCACTCGCTAAAGAATATATTGTCAAGAGCGAGGCAAATTCGGGTGACTATCTGGTGAGGAATAAAGAGCACCCAGAAAATAATCAGTACCCTTAGACGATGAGGAGTTAGGCGGCGGTGTGTCCCCCTGGTGGCGAAAATCGAGTGCCATGCTTGATGCAGCAGTAGACTCCAATTGAAGGGGACGCTCATTGTCCTTATTTCGAAGCCCTATATAGTTCGTTCTTTGTTCTGAGCTTAAAACTGAAGACTAACCCAAGAGCACCGCAAATCACCATTGGTATGGAAAAAAGCATGCCCAGGGTAAACCACTCGCTACCCAGAATAAGCGTCGAGTGACTAACCGGATGGCGGTAGAATTCAATCCAGAATCGCAAGGCCCCATAAATTAGAAAAAACATACTCAAAACAGAGCCTCTGGGCTTTGTCTTACTTCTGAAGAGCAAGAGAATAACGAACAGCAAAATTCCTTCAAAAAGCAATTCATAGAGTTGCACCGGATGCCGAGGAAGGTTAACCAATCCCGTAGAATCCATTCCAATTTCCGCTGTCCACGATGCCACCCAGTCCTCCGAATTGCTAAACCGCTCCGAATTCGGTACAGAATCGAAAATCATCGCCCAGGGTACACGGCTTGGCTTTCCCCAGAACTCACCATTCATGAAATTACCCCAGCGGCCGAAGGCCAGTGCTATTGGCACAGGGATGATAATCAAATCCGCTACATCCAGGTAATTCAGCTTAGTCCGGCGCACGTAGAACCAGGGCAAGAACATCGCCAGGATTAAGCCGCCAAAGAAATACATTCCTCCGTCCCAAATCAAGAGGATTTTCAGAGGATTGCTGAGATAGTAAGCAGGATGGACAAATAATACAAAGCCCAGGCGACCTCCAATTATAACCCCCAGGAAAGCTATTGTAATGATGTTGGAGAACTCGGACGAAGTCATAACAATTTTGCGCTTTTTAATATGGTAGCTTACAAAGTAATAGGTGAATAAGAATCCAAGAAGGTACATCAAACCGTACCAGCTGATTGCCAGGGGACCCGGTAAGTCCAGAAGTATTGGATCGAAGCTAGGCGCACTTAAGTAGGTTTTCACGGTGAGTAGTCTAGTTTAGATTCTGTTGCGCGTAAACAGTTGGACTCCAGTATTTCCGCAATCGTGTATTGGCATGCTCAGCTTCATGCGAGATGAGAAAATCTCATGTTTATCTATATAACAAAGCGGCCCCTAACAATTATGGGCGTTTCCCTGCCTTCCGCATCCAAGCCGAATACCGACATACCGGGCGAACCTATCATTAAATCCAAATGAGCCAGCGAGACGTTGCATCCAGCAGCGATTTTCTTCTCCTCGGTATCCAGCTTGTCTTCACACTCGATGCAGGAAGGATAGCCAGCGCCAAGAGCGATATGGCAGGAGGCATTTTCATCGAACAGAGATGAACCGAAGTGAAGTTTGCTTTGAGCTATAGGGGAACTCTCGTCCACCAGCGCCACTTCGCCAAGTCGGCGTGCACCCTCATAAAACTCCACAAAGGATTTGAGCGCGTCTAAGCCCTCCTTAGCATCAAAACCAACCAGAACGCCATCTTTGAATGTAAATTCCGCATCCTTAAGCATGATGTTACGCAATTCGATGGTTCGCGTAATGCGAACAAAACCGTCGCAACGCGTCCTGTCGGGCGTAGTGTATATTTCCTCAGTGGGAATGTTTGATAAATTGCCTCGACCGATTGTCTCTCCTCCCATCCATTTTGATTTTGCGAGCAGGCCCACTACAAGACGGGTGCCTTCGTCCTCAAAGCGTAGGGAATCAAACCTTCGGTTGTTTAGCAGCCTCGATCGTTCTTCAAGGATCTGGGATTTTTTCTTCCATTCGAGAGCAGGATTATCGCGGTCTAGAAGAAGTATGGGAACCAAAATGCGCCATAAATCGGCGGCGCTTTTTCCTCTACCCAGGACATGTTCGGCCCATCTCGGTCCAGGAACGGCTGCAATGCACCAGGGAATCGCATCGTTCGTGATTGCATTGTAGAAAAGCTGTATTTTGTCTCGCTCGCATCGTTCGTGCAGCATTAAGGCATTCTGATCTACCTGGGCCATCAGATTCATATCTTCATGGGATTTCAGTAACAAGTATCCCCAGTACTCCTTCACTATCGCATCCTGCCAGGCCGGCCACCAGGAGGAAACGGTTGCAAGAGCCTCGCTGTTTTCAGTCTGCGCTCTTATTCGCGCTCGAAGGATGTGCGGATCGTAAAAATGGGTTTCGACGAGCAATGCGCCGCGCTCATATGCCACTTCCGCGCAGCGTCGGGCAAGCAATGCGGCACCGGGTTCATGGTGAATAAACAGCTTCTCTCCCTGCCCAAGGGCAATGCCAGCGTCGATTAGAAGTTCAGCATAACCGCGGAAGTCTATTTCTTTCGAAAACATTCTACCAACTCCTTAGCATTTCGTTTTGTGATTTGCAGACATGCTGCAAAAACTGGATATTCAGATGCGCCACTCCGATGCATGGTTATCTAGAGTTTGAGCTGAGGCAGAGTGAGCTGAACCACCTCGTTGTATTCCGACACCGGATGAAAGACTATTCCCTTCTTTACCTGGTCCGGTATTTCCTCCAAATCTTGCTGATTCCCACTCGGGATAATCAAATGGCCAATTTTATGTCGCCGCGCCGCGATGGTTTTTTCTTTTAAACCTCCAATCGAGAGAACTCTGCCCGTTAGGCTCAGTTCTCCGGTCATCGCCATGTTCGATTTGGTTTTTTGACCGGTTGCGAGTGAGAGCAGAGCCGTTGTCATCGTAATTCCGGCCGAGGGCCCGTCTTTTGGAATGGCACCCTCAGGAATGTGAAGATGGACAATGCGGGTGGAAAAAAACTTATCCAGACCCTCTATGTTTTGAACAATTTTTCTCACTCTGGTATAGGCAATTTCGGCGGACTCCTTCATCACTTCGCCCATCTGTCCGGTTAAGTTGAGCGCTGCCTTCCCAAGAATCGCATCTGCCTCGATTACAAGGATGCTTCCACCCATGCTTGTCCACGCCAGCCCCAAGGCCATTCCTGGCTTGACGGCAGCGCTCAGCTCATTTCCTCGAAATACCGGCTTCTTCAAGTAGTGTTCCAAACCCTCCCTCTTGATGCGTATTGGCAGGGTTTTGGATTTGTCTATCACCCCCAGCGCCACTTTCCTGTGAATACGGTCGATGGCTTTCTCGAAGGTACGCATTCCCGCATCCCTGGCATATCCATCCGCGATCGCTTTGAGCGCGCTCAGGTTGTAACGAATCTGTCCTCGTTTCAATCCATGGCGTTGGAGACTCCTTGGTATAATATACTGCTTTGCAATCTGCATTTTTTCCTCATCTACGTAACCCGAAAGTCGAATGATTTCCATTCGGTCCATGAGAGGGCGGGGAATTGTATCAAGTGTATTGGCTGTGACTACGAAAACCACATGAGAAAGATCAAAAGGGAGATCGAGATAATGATCCCGGAAGTTGATATTCTGTTCGGAGTCTAGTACTTCGAGGAGCGCCGAAGAAGGATCGCCTTGGAAGCTCATTCCCAGCTTGTCTATCTCGTCTATCATAAAAACAGGTCTCCGAGATTTCACTATTTTCAGACCCTGAATTATCTTGCCTGGCATGGCGCCAATGTAGGTGCGACGATGGCCCTTAATCTCAGCCTCGTCCCTCATTCCGCCCACTGAAAACCTGAAAAACGGCCTTCCCATGGCCCGGGCGATAGACTTCCCTATTGAGGTTTTTCCCACCCCTGGAGGTCCCACCAGTAGAATGATTGAACCCTTCGAATCCTCTTTCAGTTTTCGAACTGCCAGGTATTCGATAATGCGTTCTTTTACGTCTTCCAGCCCATAATGGTCTTCTTCCAGAATTTTGGCTGAGGCAGCAATGTCAGTTTTATCTGCACCGGGAACTTCCCAGGGCAGTGACACTATCCAATCGAGGTAGTTTCTGGTGACTATGTATTCACTCGATTGTGAATCCATCACTTGAAATTTGTCAAGTTCGCGTTCCACCTGTTCGGCTATCTCGCCGGTGAAATCGAATTTGGCAAGAGCTTCTTTGAATTTCTGATACTCGCTTGAACGTGCATCTGTTGGTTCGCCGAGCTCCTTCTTAATGGCCTTCAGTTCTTCACGCAAGAAGTAATCCCGCTGGTTTTTTTCAATCTTCTCGTTGATTTCTCCGGCTATTTTCTTTTGAATTTTTGAGAGCTCATGCTCCTTTTTGATGTGAACCAGCACCATGCCCAAACGTTTTTTCACATCGAGAGTTTCCAGGATTTTCTGTTGTTTGTTTCTCGCGACATTTAAGATGCTGGTGATGAAGTCAGCTATTTTACCCGGGTCGTCGATGTTCACCATGTTAAGACGAATTTCTTCGGTGAACAGAGGATTGTCCTCACTTATCTGTTTCATTTCGGATAGCAGCGCTCGGGTTAGGGCCTTTAGCTCAATGTCTTTAGGATCGTACATGTCGTTGAGGTATTGCACTGCCGCGGAAAGGGGACTTGTCTCGTTTTGAAATCTCGAAATCCTGAAGCGCCTCAGTGTGCTAATGAAAATATTGATTCCGCCATCCGGCAAGTTGATTCGTTTGACTATTTTGGCGACTGTTCCCACCTTGTATAATTCGCTTGGACCAGGGGAGCTTGCTTCCGGGTTGTTGGTTAGGACTAGGCCGATCACCTTGTGGTTGTTTATAGCCTTGTTAATCACAGCTATGTCTTCGGCTCCGCTAATCATTATCGGTGTGAATATGCCTGGGAATATTGGCTTACCTTGCAGTGGCACTAAGTAGATGTATTCCGGCAAGACATCTGTGGCCGCTATAATCTGATTTGGCTTTTCATTGCGTTCTGGCATTTCCAAGGCTCCTAATATAACTCTCCGCTTCATCGGCTGCCAGGGTTTTTTTTGAGTGAGCGACTAGATTACAGGGTTATTCCTGAGTCAACTAGTCCACGCCCCTGGTGCCGAAGATGCTGCTGCGTAAAGCATGCATCTTGTGCCGCCGTTCCAGCGTCGTCGGGCCGCAAGCGACTCGTATCGCCTGGTGCCGAGAGCGTTATCGATTTAGTTTCTCCTCATCTTTTGACCGGCCAGGGTTTTGACCGCATTGAAACCAGGCGATTTCTACCTTAAAAATAAAGCCTTCTACAGAGAGGGACAAACAAATTCGTCATTGTTTCAGCCTTAATTCCAATTTTTTTCCATTTGATAATTTCTATTCTAGTGATAATTCTCCTTGCCGGCGCTATTATTGAGAGTCTGATAAGCTTTTCTTGGCTGATTTGTATGCGTGCCGCCGTGTGAAAGCAGCCAAATAACCTTATATGGACTCCATGAAGAAATTGTCATACTCTCCATGAGTGGTGCCCATGTTTTAGCTTAAGGGGAAGGCAGTGCGGCGACCGCGATTTGGGAGGCGATATCTTAAATGGCTTATGACATCAAAGCGCAGGCAATCGTGCTTCGCGCCAACAAGGTGGGCGAGAATCATCGGGGCCTCTCGATTCTGGTTAATGACAAGGGTCTGCTACATCCCCTGGCTTACGGTGCTATGAGCCGAAGGAACGCCTTGCGGAGCACTGCTCTGCCTTATAATCGCGGAATAGCCGAATTGCATTATGATGGTTCAAGAAAGCGCTGGCGACTTCGTAGCTTTGATCCGGTGAACATTCACGATGGGCTTAGGGAAAATCTGGAGCGCTTTTACACGGCGTCCACCTGGGCTGAAATACTTTTGCGAAGCTATGGCGTCAGTGAGGATTCAACAAATCTTTTTGAGCTCGTCGCCAGCGCTTTTTCTCTGCTTTCACAGTGCATATCGCAAGAGATTTCGAGACTGAATTGCGCATTTCTTTGGAGCTTTCTCAAGATTGAAGGAGTAAGGCCGGAACTGGATCGATGCAATCAGTGCAACAGGAACTTGGGGAGTAAAACAATCCATTTCCTTCCAAATGGCCTGCTGATGTGTCCCAACTGCGGAGTAAGCGGCCTGGGCGAACTCTCGTTGGGAGCCAGGCGCTGGCTGCTTGTGATTTCCGATACTGAAATAAATCGAGCAATAAGAATTGGCCTACCTAGTCATTGCACGGCGGCCATAGAGCGATGGCTCCTTGCCATAACACAAACTCTCCTTGAGCGGCCCCTGAAGAGCCTGCAGAAACGCTAGACGGTGGGATTGAACTAACGGTCTATAAGATGCACTATGGAATCCATTATGAACGAAAGTCTGAGAGCAGTTGATATAATCGCTGCCAAAAGAGATTTCAAGCCTCTTAGTGAAGAACAGATACGGAGCTTCATTCAAGGTTATGCGGCGGGAGACATACTCGACTACCAGGCCGCTGCACTTTGTATGGCAATCCTGCTTAATGGAATGAGCGCAGAAGAAACCGGACACCTTACCCGAGCCATGATAGATTCAGGGGAGATTATCGATCTTGCTGGAATTGCCGCCCCTCTTGTTGATAAGCACTCAACGGGCGGTGTTGGTGATAAGATATCACTGGTTCTGGCCCCAATGGCTGCCGCCTGCGGCCTGAAAGTTCCCATGATAAGTGGACGGGCGCTCGGACACACCGGCGGAACTCTTGACAAACTTGATTCCATCCCGGGCTATATTACTGCTTTGAACCCCGTCCGTTTCCGCGATGGGATTAAAGAAATCGGATTCGTTATGTCGGGGCAGAGCGAGAAGGTAGTTCCCGCCGATCGCAAGCTTTATGCTCTTAGAGACGTAAGCGCCACAGTGGAATCTATACCTCTAATTACCGCCAGCATCCTGTCAAAGAAATTTGCAGAGGGTGCCCAGGCTCTGGTGATGGATGTGAAATGCGGCAAAGGCGCTTTCATGAAAGCTAAGGAAGATGCCCGGACTCTCGCCCAGTCCCTGGTTAATACCGGAAGCAGCCTTAATCGCAAAGTGGTGGCAGTGTTAACGGATATGACAGAGCCGTTGGGCTTCACCGTGGGGAATTTTCTCGAAGTTGAGGAATCAATCGCCTGTCTTCAAGGTGATGGCCCGGACGATGTAATGGAGATTAGTTATCGCCTGGGCGCCTGGATGCTAATAGCAGGCGGACTCGAAAAAAATCTCCAGTCGGCTGAAGAACGCTGCCGTAGAACCATAGAAAATGGCTCGGCTTTCGCAAGGTTTAAGGCCAACGTGGAATTCCAAGGTGGAAATTTCTCGGAACTCATGGCAATGCTCGGCAGAGCGCGGGCTGAATATTCCAGAGAATTACTGGCGCCTCAGTCCGGCTACTTATCAGGAATTGATGCCTTGGGAGTAGGCAGGGCGTCCGTTGCTCTAGGTGTGGGTCGAGATACCACCGAGGATACCGTTGAAGCCCTGGCCGGGATTGAACTATTGAAAAAAACCGGAGACAGTATTGAAAAAGGCCAGCTCCTGATGCGAGTGTGGGCTCAGGAAAAATCCAGACTCGAAGTCGGCTTCTCGAAACTGCAAGGGGTGCTTAGCATTTCGCCCAAGAAACCGCCAAAATCTCGGAGTTTAATCATCGAAGAAATCACAAGCTAAATGAGCAGAATTCGTGATTGAAAGCAAAGAAGTGCACTCCCTGGCGGCACAATATGGCTTAGACCCCCTAACCGCTTCCATCCTAATCCACCGCCAAATGGCATCACCCGAAAAAATAGCCTATTTCCTGGAAGGTAGTGAACGCTTTCTTCACAACCCCTTTATTTTTCCTGAAATGGAGAAGTCGGTTAACAGGGTACTCCTGGCCGCGCGAGAGGACGAAAAGGTGCTTATCATCGGTGACAGGGACGTCGACGGTGTAGCCGCGACAGTCATAATGGTTGAGGCTCTCAGGATGGTGGGCATTGAATCACAATGGCAGGTGCCTGTGGGTGAAGCGGATTACGGAATAGATTTTGAGACGCTGCAAGAGAGTGCGAAGGCGGGTGTGAGTCTCGTGGTAGCGGTTGATTGCGGTATTACCAGTTTCGACGAGATAAAACTGGCAGGTGAGCTGGGAATGGACGTTTTGGTATTCGATCATCACATGCCGAGAGGGGATAAGCTACCCAATGCCTATGCCATCGTAAACCCCAGGATCCCCGGCTCCTATCCCTTCGACGGGCTTTGCGCCGCGGCAATAGCATCCAAGTTTCAGTGGGCTCTCTCACTGGCTCAGTCTCCACTCCAGGACTACTGCCTTCTAATTGCCCGCCAGGAGGCTGGTGAAATTGAGATTGAGGCCGTACAGATGCACAACCTACTTGAGAGTAGCCGACTGTCCGTTAGCAGCGCCGCTGGTGGGGCAGATCGTGACAAGCTCCAAGACTACATCGGTACACGCCCCATTATCTCCTACAACTGCATCGCGCAAATTCCACTGGTATCCGCTTTTTTCAACGGTTCCGAGGTTCATATCATCGACGCCGCGCCCGAAATAGCCGCCGCCTTTCCTAAGCTCGAAAACCTATCACTCACCGAGCTCGAGGCAAACAGTCGTATCGCCAGATACAGTCCCCAAGAAATCGGACCTCTTTCCACTTTGCGCAATCTGATGGTAAGCATGCAATTGAACTCCATGCAGTCTCATTTCGAGGTCTGGCGCCGCGGATTAGATCTTGTCGCCCTTGGGACTCTGGCCGATCTGATGCCTCTCTGGGATGAAAATCGAATTCTTGTCCGAATGGGTATAGATAGAATAAATCAAATTGGCGGCGAGCACAGAATAGCACTGCGCGAATTACTGATAAAACTCAGACTGCATGAAAGGCGAATCGCCACCACGGAAGTCAGCTGGCAAATTTGTCCGCTTATCAATGCCGCCGGACGCATGGGCCAGGCAGATATCGCAGCAAGGCTATTCTTCGAAACCAACCCAATTGCAATCACCAAGTTAGCCCACAAGCTATTCGAACTGAACAAGAAACGCCGTGCGCTCGGCGAATATCTGTGGGAGAAACTACTGCCGCGGGCCTACCAGTCACTAAATGACTTCTCCGGCAAAATGCTGATACTCGTGGACTCCGAAATTCCCAGGGGGATTACAGGCATCCTCGCCACACGTTTTCAGAAAGCCCTCTCTCCGGTGGCCGTCATAATTACTGTAAAAGATGAAAAGGCATCCGGCTCGATTCGATGCAATTCCACCATAAACGCCCTCAGTTGGCTTGAATCAGCCTCTCATATCTTCGAAGATTTCGGCGGGCATCCCCAGGCGGGCGGGTTTCGCATTCCCAGCGCTGAAATTGCCCAGTTGAATCAAATTAGCCAAAAATGGATTAACCGCGTCAAACCGGGTAAGACGGAATCCACTAGGC
Source organism: Olavius algarvensis spirochete endosymbiont (assembly GCA_900608495.1). GTDB lineage: Bacteria > Spirochaetota > Spirochaetia > DSM-2461 > DSM-2461 > UBA2779. The sequence goes on from UWYT01000031.1 coordinate 14,121, forward strand.
CAAGTGTCGATGTCGAACTGTCGCACCAGGAAATCTCGCGCCTGGGTTTAGAGGGAATTGAGGACGTACTCAAGCGTTTGGAACCATATGGCCAGGGCTTTCGTCCGCTGATTTTCCTAACCCGCGAAGTCAAGGTTTTTCAAGCAAGCCTAGTCGGAAAACCCAAAAACAAACACCTTAAACTCCTGGTTTCGCTAGGTTCGAACCGATGGCCTGCTTTCTGGTGGGATGGGGCAGAAAATTATGGTTCATTAATAAAGATTGATAAGGAAGTGGATTTGGTATATAAACTGGATCGTGACTATTGGCGTGGCAACGATGCACGCCGACTCACAATCCTGGAGGCCTCGCCATGCGAGTTATAGAGAAACACGGTTTTTCCTATCGGATGGGGAAACCACCTCTTCCAACCTGTCTTTTTGGTTTTCTTACCTTATTTCCAGCCATGTCAAGCAGCGCCAATCCGATCGCAATAGCTCCCGATTACACCGAACCGGGAGCCGTGGTTCAAATAATTATTTCTGGCGATCCGATGGATAACATAGTCGTAACGCTGAAAAGCCAGAACGACATAGCCCTAAGCCGCAACGAAGGATTCAATTGGGCAACCCCCACCGGTCGCCGTGTTTCAACAGCTCTCCTTGGCATACCCATAAATCTGGAGCCAGGCCGTTATCGTCTAGTAGTAGATGCTACGCTGGGCAAGAGTCAGTGGCACCTGGAGCGCGGCATAAATGTCGGAGCCGTAACCCATCCTGAAGAGGTAATTAAGCTGAATGAGCGCATGAGCACTCTCTACACCGATGAATCAGAGCGAAAAAAGGCCGAAGCGAGGAGGCTCTGGGCAGTTTTGAATAACCCTAACAGAACTGCAATACATCAAATCGGACCAATGATCAGTCCCATGAAAAACGGTGTCCCCACTGCTTATTTTGGAGATAATCGCCGGTATCATATGCCTGATGGATCCGAATCATACTCCATACACAAGGGCGACGATCTGTGGGCGGAGATTGGTACCCCTGTAAGAGCCTCCGGCCGCGGCCGCGTTATGCTTGCCACCGAACGATTCCTAACCGGAAACACCGTTATAATCGAACATCTGCCGGGTGTTTTTTCAATGTACTTCCACATGGATTCCATAGATGTGGACGAAGGTGAATTTGTAGCGCAAAATCAGCAAATAGGCACGGTGGGCGATACAGGTTTTGTAACAGGCAAACACCTGCACTGGGAATTGCGCATAGGATCAATACCGGTCGACCCCAGATATTTTTTTGCAAAACCTCTTCTTGACACAGATACCCTGATTGGTAATATGTAGTAGCATTTTGCAGCCAAGCTGAACTCTTACATGCGAAGGGAGGTGATTTTAGATCGCCTACGTGAAAATTAGCGACGACGAACCCTTGGAGAAAGCAATCCGACGCTTCAAGCGCATGGTGGAAAAGGAAGGAATCATTCGGGATTTCAAAAAGCGGGAATATTTCGAGAAACCATCTGCAATTAGAAATCGGAAGAGAAAGGCTATGGAACGAAAGCAGTTGAAGAAGTTACGCAAGACTCTCAGTAATTCGCGTTACTAGCATTCTACTCCGAATTCCGGACTGATTATGAAGGATGACTTTGCCGACGCCGGGTTCGAAACCCTCTCTGTAGATTCATTGCGGGAGTACCATGCCACTGGTATCCAACTACGTCACAGCGCCACGGGTGCTCAGGTTTACAAGGTGTATGCCGATGATTCGGAGAATTTGGTATCGTACATATTCAGAACACCTCCGACAGACCATAGTGGCGTGGCGCACATCCTTGAGCACTCGGTGCTCTGTGGTTCCAAGCGCTATCCACTAAAAGATCCATTTCTGATTCTATTGAAGGGAAGCGCTCATACTTTCCTAAATGCAATCACCTATCCGGACAAAACTGTCTATCCGGCAGCCAGCACCATCAAGGCCGATTATATTAATCTTCTTAGGGTGTATGGAGATGCTGTGTTCTTCCCCCAACTGCGTCCCGAAGTCTTCGCGCAGGAGGGACATCACCTCGAATACGATGAAGAGGGAAGGTTGCGCCGGGCCGGAGTTGTATTAAATGAGATGAAGGGCGCCTATTCTTCCGTGGAAGCGGTTGTGGAAGACTACTCCCTTCGACAACTGTTCCCAAACTCTCCCTATGGATGGGATTCTGGCGGCAACCCTGCGCACATCCCATTCCTTGATTATGAGGTTTTCAAGGCATTTCATCAGAACTACTACCATCCATCCAATGCCCGCGTCTTCCTCTACGGAGATGCGAATTTAGAGGAAAGTCTGAGAATACTGGATGGAGAATTCTTCTCCCACTTCGAAAAAAAAGAGATTGACTCAGAAATAGCCTTGCAGCAGTGCTGGGAAAAACCACGGCGCATGGAAGTGGCCTGGCCCTGCGAAGATTCAACCGAGAAACGAAGCACCATCAGTCTAAACTGGCTTCTTAGCGGCGAAAATGATTTATGGTCTGCGCTTAGCGCCCAGGTGCTCTCATGCATATTGCTGGGCCATGGCGGTGCTCCACTGCAAAAAGCGATTGTCGACAGCGGCCTGGGGGAAGATTTATCTCCAGCCAGCGGCCTGGATACCAACTTGCGTCAACTGGTTTTCTCGGTGGGACTCAGAGGAACAGTCCCCTCGAAACGAGATGACTTCGAGAAACTGGTGATAAAAACCTTCGAAACACTGGTTAAGGAAAGGCTCAATCCCGAGCTGGTTGAAGGGGCTATGAGACTGGTGGAGTTTCGGATACGAGAAATTCGCGGCGGTTCACCCCTCGGATTACGCCTGATGAAACAAGCGCTGAAGGCTTGGCTGCACGATAGGGCACCAATAGAAAGTCTAGTCCTGGAAGAATCCATGGAAGCTCTTCGCGGCAAGGTACAAAGAGGATATTTCGAAGAGATTATCAACCGGGAATTCATCCAAAATTCTCACCGCCTGACACTGACAGTCATACCAAGTTCGAAATTTAGTGTGCGCAGGTTTGCAAGAGAACGCAAAGAACTGGATAGACTTCAAAAACAGGAGTTCAATGAGGAAGCGCTTCAGAACTCACTCAAAAGATTGAGAAACTTCCAGAACACCCCGGATTCAAAGGAAGCTCTAAACCGGATACCATTTCTGAAGCGAAATCATTTACCAAGAGAGGTTCACATCCTGCCCTTAGAGAAGGTTAACCAGGGTGAATGCTACATACACACAACCTTCACAAACAAGGTGAGTTATCTTGTTCTGGCCTTTGATTTGAACGGCCTGGATGCACGGTTACAGTCCTGGCTGCCGTTATTTGGGCGGGCTCTTACCGATATGGGCCTGCCCGGTATAACCCACCAGGACGTTGCGGTTGAATTATCCCTTAAAACTGGCGGGTTGGGTTGCTCTCTGGATGTTTCTTCCATTCATCCCGATGCCGGCGGAGGTTTGAAGCGCCATCTCTTTGTTCGCCTAAAGGCCCTAAGTCGCCAGTGGGCGGAGGCACTGGAAATCACGCGGCGTCTGTTAGTATCAGCCGATTTCTCCGATTCAAACCGTTTAAGCGACTTGCTCCTGGAGCTTAAAAACGATTATCGCGCCGCCCTTGTACCTTCCGCCCATGATTTCGGTTCAAACCGAGCCGCCGCAAAGCACTCGATCGCTGCTTCCTGGGAAGACTTCTGGTATGGCATAGAACAGATTCGCTTTCTTGGCAATGCGAAGGCAACTGAAGCCGCATCAGCGCTAAGTGAAATCCAGAAGCAACTAATCAAGCAGGGAAACTTGTCGGCAGTATTTACGTCAGACGAGGATTTTGCCACAAAGGGCTTATCTGATACCCTCAACATGATTACCACTCTTCCCGCCGGTCTATCCGCGCCATCGGCGTCCGAACCTGAGCTGTTCAGACACGAAACTCTTGGGGAAACCATTTCGGTTTCAGCCCCGGTAGCATTTTCATCCCTTAGTCTTCCGGCCCCCCTGCTTGGCAGTCCGGAACACGCCAGGCTGGGACTTCTGGCACACATACTTAGAACCAGTTATCTATGGGAAAACATTCGCATGAAGGGAGGTGCCTACGGCGCTTTTGCTACTCTGGCAGTTCTCGAGGGGACTTTCACCTTCAGCACCTATAGGGATCCCGTGATTCTACCCTCCTTGAGAAGCTTCAGAAACTCCCTTGAATGGGCGAGTTCCAGATTGGGAAACCGAACGGTTGATATGGCTGTAATCGGTTCGATAGGCAAAGAGCTTCGGCCATTTGGTCCGGGCGAGAGAGGTCTTGTCGCCTTCGAACGACGGCTGTGTGGAATCACCGACGAGATTAGACAGAGGCGGCGGGATGTTCAACTTGAAGCAACCGCCGAGGATTTGAAACGAGAGGCCAAAGCCCTCCTCGACAAATGGGACAGTCGCTCAATCACCATTATCGGCGGTACGAATTTGCTTGACATCGCCGCTGCCGCATCTCCCGAACTTGCCCAATCGCAAGTGGAACTTCCCTTTTAACCATTGCCCAGGCCAAGAGGCCATGAATGTCAACGGCCCGTAAAGCGCCCAGAAGGCACCCGTGTTTTGTATACTGATACCACTCAGCCGAAGAGAAAAGGCTACTAACAGGCCAGCCAAGTTAAGAGTCCAAATCCAACCGAGCACTAACTCTCGTCCAGCAATCCATCTTTTCCAATCTCTTATTGCAAGGGGAATGAGGCCCAGGAGCACCGTTGGCATGCTTAGCCAGATATTGATGTTGTTGTAGGCAGCCGCATGATCGGTGAAAAGCATTAGGAAGCCGAGTATCAGCCCTGGGATGCCGACAAAAAGAAGAATCACTGCACGTAAGAATCTTCCGGCGACGTTCCATAACAATCCAAGAGCGATACTGAGTGTCAGAAGCCAGGGCCATAGAATTCGCGGTTCTCGCGGTATGGGGGGGCGAGTAGACTCTTTGAGAACAATTTTCTCATTGGCGAGCACCCGAACCACGCCATCGCGTCCAGGATACTCTAAGCCGAGTACAGCATCAGCCACCGCCTGAGGAATGAACATCAAATCCCAAGCGCTTATCTCCTTATCTTGCTGCTCGCCAAGCAGGAAGTGAAGCATAAGCTCGTTAAGAACCGACGGCCATGCCCCGGTTCTTGTGTAGTGTCTGTAAGTTTTATCAGGGATAGATGCGGTAGATGCCCGCAAGGTTCCACCAACCACATCATTCAAAATATCACGAATAATCGTTGAGCAATTATTCAAAAAATAGTCGTACAGGTATTCTTGATTTTCCGGGAGAGTTCGCCAGCGCAAAGCAGCTTCCAGCTCCCGCAGTTCTTCAGTTCCAAGATTCAAAGGGTAAAGGATCAAGCTTCTGTCTTCTCGCATCGCCTGGCTGATGAAGAATTCCGTTGTTGTAACCGAACCAAGATAAATCATGCGGCCTACAATAAAACTACTGTAGAAATTATCCGCGTGGAAGGAAAAATTCCCGAAATCGTAGAAGAGGCTAATTCCCTCTAAATCGTCCTCGATAGTTACTCCAATGTGGCCCCAGTATTCATACATGGCGTCGCCAGGACCTACAATGACAAGACTGGCCCCGCTTGGTTCACCCGCAGCAAATCTGGGGTTGATACACAGAAGGAACAAGACAACTAACCCGCAAACCGATTTTCTCATCTTTGTGTAAGTATACATTGTGAAATGATAGTGCATAAACAGCTATAGTTTAGTATGATTACGCAAATTGAACTACAAGGAGCTGGCAATGGCCGAAAAAGAAGCACTGGTTGTAGCCTCCAAGATAAAGGCCTATATCAGGACAACAGCGAATATGAAATGCTCATCTGCCGTCATCGACAATCTTTCCGACAAGGTGCGTGAAATGTGCGACGAAGCCATCGAAAACGCAAAATCCGCGAAACGGAAAACAGTACAGGAAAAAGATTTCTAGGTTGATGTCGAGCCCCTAAGATATCTCAAAAATCATTCTTTGCCGGAGCAAGTATCTCACCTATATCTCACTCCGGTTTTCCTGTACCCGTCGTAACACGTAATGAAGGAGCTGCCCTTTCTCACAAAGCGTGTATGAGTTGGCCGTTCCCGGGCGAACCCCGCCTTTTTTGAGAGGCATGAAATGGCCAAGGCATCATCATTGCGGCCTCAAGTTCGCTGTCCTTCGCCGACTTTTCCCGTGTAGCTTATGAGCACAAGGCACCGAACTTAATCGGCATAGCCGCTTGGCACACAAAATGTCGCCGACACAACTTCGCTGTTTGAAGTGGCGTGGTTTGTCTGTGTGGCAAATCTTTTCTGAGCGCCGTACTCGGAAGGCGGTCCCAGAGGCGCATATTGCGTTGCCATTTTCGACGAGGGCAGATACCCGGATTCTATCCTCCCAATCTCATATGACGCACTAGCTATTTTACCTTGCGAAACAACGGTCTCCGGCGTCCCAGTTTGCGGTTTAATCTTCTGCGTTTAACCGCGGCTTGTTCCTTTTCCATGGTAAGTCGCAGTTTTTTTCGTTGAATTTCTTCCTTTAGAGCCAGAATCCACGGACTCATCCCTGAATCCATTTTGTTCGGTTCCGAGTCGGAAATACTTGCAACTTCTTCATCAATTCCATTGGTTCCCCTTAGAGTGGCATCCGTGAAAATAGCGGTGCACAGATCTGCGGCCACCAGGTTTGCCCTGCTCAGATTGGAATTTGAGAAATCACAGTGGTCAAGGCGCGCTCCTCTGAAGTTCGTTCCCACAAGGGAAGCGCCTTGCAGTTTCGCTCCGGCAAGATTGGCACGAGTCAAATTCGCCCCGCTCATATCCGCATCACGGAGATCGGCGCCCATCAGATTTGCTTCGCCGAGCGATAGATCTCTTAGCGATGCTCCGGCAAGGCGCGCGTGAGTAGTGGCACTCATCTTGCGTGCATAGCTATTCCACAGGCTGATATCCCCCCTGCGTGCCGACTCAATCAGGTAGGCCAAATGCTGAGGGTTGCCCCGGAAATTGCTTTGTACCCCCAACGCTACCTCCATTCTAAGAGCTATGTTAAGCTAAGCTGTGGCCGAAGTCTATGTGCGAGCTGCTAGTCCCAACCTAGTGTCATCCGGATACGGCTCACTTCCACATCCTTGCGAATCACTTCCGGAAGTTCGAACTTGAGGAGTTGTTCCAGTACCTTTTCGCGTTCCTTGTTTTTCCCAAGCTCTCGATAGGCGCAGCTAAGAGCATAGTGATTTCGATAATCGTGCGGTGCGAGTCTGATAGATTTCTGCAATAGGCGCAAGCCGTCGGATTTTTTCCCAACTATGCTGTAGAGTATGCCCAGATTCCGAAGCGCGGAAGCATTGTGCGGGAAAATAGCGAGGGATTTGCGAAGATTTTTCATGGATAGGTTGATATCGCCTATTCTAAATCTGGCGCAGCCGAGCGCTTCCCATGCGTAAGGGTTTGAATTGTCGTTGCTGATGTAATGAAGCAGGGCGCGAATTGCCTTATCGTTTTCTCCAGTTTCCGTGTAGGCAATTCCTATATCGCATATTGCTCGAAGGTTTGCCGGGTCTTCCAGGATAATTTCGGAAAGAATAAGCTTGGCTTCCTCAAATGCACCTTCGCGCATAAGTAGCTCTGCTTGGTCTATCATTTGCATCTCCAAAGGCCAATAAATTCATTAACGGACCCTAACCCTGAATGATTAAGCAAAAACCTCTCTTCCTTAGCCAAAGCATTTCTCTGTGAACAACGAACTTGTTTAATGCGTCGATGAAGGTGTATCCTCATTGTCGCGAGGGCTTTTATGAGGCTAGGGAACTATTCGGATTGCGCCCTTATCCGCGCTGGTGGCCAGATGGGCATAGGCCTTTAATGAATCGCTTACGATTCTCTTGCGCCGAGGCTTCCAGGCGGCTTCGCCTTTAGCTGATTCCGCTCGCTGACGGCGGGCTAGTTCGGTGGCGTCTAGGCGGAGATTGAGGCTTCGTTTTGGGATGTCTATATCGATTATGTCTCCATTTTGAATCAGAGCAATCGCGCCTTCCGCCGCCGCTTCCGGAGATACGTGACCGATGGAGAGCCCCGAGGTGCCGCCGGAGAAACGCCCGTCTGTCAATAACGCGCAAACTTTGTCCAAGCTCCGCGATTTCAAGTAACTAGTGGGATATAGCATTTCCTGCATGCCAGGCCCCCCTTTGGGTCCCTCAAAACGGATTACAATCGCATCTCCAGCGACGATTTCTTCATCCAAAATGGCCTTAACGGCCGCTTCCTGGGAGTCAAACACTTTTGCCACACCCGAAAACTGCAGGTTTGCTTCATCTACACCCGCGGTTTTCACCACTGCGCCATCTTCTGCCAAGTTGCCGAATAAAACCGCAAGGCCCCCGTCCTTTGAATAGGCATTTGCAATTTCTCTGATGCAGCCTGAGGTTCTATCCAGATCCAGCTCCTTATAGCGAGCGGACTGACTACCCATCAGAATGCTGCGGCGTCCTCCAGGTGCCGCTCGATAGAGTAGTTTTGCAGCTTTGGAAGAGCTTCCTCTAGCTATGTCCCATTCATCCAATGCTGCCCCAAGACTGGGCGCGTCAATTCGATTGACAGTTTCATCTATGAGCGCCGCTCGGCTAAGCTCGCCAAGTATGCCAAGAATACCGCCAGCTCTGTGGACATCTTCAATATGATACTCCCTCGAGTTGGGACTCACCTTGCACAGACACGGAACCTTCCTGCTAAGCCTGTCTATATCGCTTAGGTTGAAATCCACCCCTCCACTTCTTGCAATCGCCAGTATGTGAAGTATCGTGTTGGTAGAACCCCCCATAGCGATGTCAAGGGTCATGGCGTTTTTGAAAGCCGCCTTGTTTGCAATGCTGCGTGGTAGAACCTCAAAATTTCCCTCGTTATAGTAACGTTCGGCGAGCTTGACTACCAGCTTGGCCGCACGAACAAAAAGTTCAGCCCTATCGGCGTGAGTTGCCAAAATGGTGCCATTGCCCGGTAAGCCCAAACCGAGAGCCTCCACAAGACAATTCATCGAATTGGCGGTAAACATTCCACTACAGGAGCCACAGGTGGGACAGGCGGCATTTTCCACTTCTTTCAGCTCCTCTTCGCTTACCGATTCATCGCCCGCCATTACTATGGCATCGACAAGATCCAATCTCTTCCTACCCATCCTTCCGGCTTCCATGGGACCGCCGGAAACAAAAACTGTTGGGATATTCAGTCTCATAGCGGCCATTAGCATTCCGGGGGTTATCTTGTCGCAATTGGAAATACACACCAGGGCATCGGCGCAGTGGGCGTTAACCATGTACTCAACGCTGTCGGCTATTATTTCCCTTGAGGGCAGGGAGTAGAGCATTCCCCCATGCCCCATGGCAATTCCATCATCCACCGCGATAGTGTTGAATTCTGCGGCAAAGCAACCCTCCTTTGCGATTTGCTTTTTCACCAATTGTCCAACATCATGCAGATGTACATGCCCGGGAACAAACTGCGTGAATGAATTGGCAATGGCGATGAGTGGTTTGGACATCTGGGATTCAGTCATCCCATTCGCTCTCCATAGAGCTCTGGCGCCGGCCATCAGACGCCCATTCCTGTTCGTAGCGCTTCTTAGTTTATTGGTCATTGATAGCTCCCGCCGGAACAGTATAAGCAGAGATGTCCAGTTTATGCTAGATTCATCCTAAGCAGCCGTTGTCTAGGCGGGGTGATCGGGAGGCGTGGTTGACCTGCGGATATTCTGGACGACGATGTAAGAAGAGTATGTAATCACAACGCCTATAGCGCCGGCCATGGATAAATTATCAGGGTACGGAAGATTCCTGCTCGCTGACTCGGCACAGGTTTACGCGGAAAATCCTCCAAATGCGAAGTGAAAGCCAAGAGGGGCTGGCAATCTGGAGAATGGAAGTATATCCTGCCATTTCTGGGTGACAATCGCAGAGGTAATCGCCGGAAATGCAGATAGGGCCTGGCAAATTGCACCCGCCCGGCGGGGAGAATTTAGCGATTTTCATCACACTGAGCCCTATATTTATGCTCAGATGATTGCTGGGAAGGAAGCTGGGCGATACGGTGAGGCTCCTGGTTTGCCGGAACCGTGGCATGGAGTTTTGTTGTGATTAGCCGGTATGGGTGTTGGGCCTTACCGGAATGAACTGGAAATTGATCCCCTTGTTCCAGCCGATTGAGATGTCTTTACCGTGAAGCGCTTGTTTCGTAACGAGCGCTATGAGATTGGTTTTGAAAATCGAAATCGTAGCGGCAGCCGTGGCGTTAGATTGATAAACTTCGATGGAAATCCATGGGGAACACTGTTACTCCCTCGAGCGATGGGGGCACATCTGGCGGAGGCAAGTATGGCTGGTGTCAATTATCATATGCATAATGAATTTTGCGATGGTGAGGGTTCCATTGAGGATTATGTTCGAGCTGGCATGGAAAGGGGGTTCGCTGCGCTTGGGTTCAGTTCCCACGCTCCGATTCCAGTGGAGAACGATTGGACATTGAATGAAGAGCGTCTCGGTTTGTATCTTACGGAGCTAGAGCGACAGAGAAAAAAGTGGAATGGCAGGATTGAAATTTACAAGGGCCTGGAGATTGACTATATTCCCGGTTCACAGTCTCCGGAAGATTTCAGGTGGAGCAGACTTGGCCTGGATTTTGCGATTGCATCGGTGCATTGCACCTGCCCTTTGGAACGGAACCCCAATTATGCCTGCGTTGACAGTTCTGAGAATGCGATTAAATGGCTTCTCGACAATATTTATCAGGGTTCGTTCGAGCTTCTAAGCGAGGCGTACTTTGCTCGAATTGCAGAGTTGGTGCGGCTTGATGGCTTTGATATTCTGGCTCACTTCGATGTGATAAAGAAGAGGAATAGTGATGGCAAATATTTCTCAGAGAATGCCTTATGGTATCGGCGCCATGTTGCTCTCGCCCTGGAGGCCCTTGCGGCGAGCGATAAGATTATGGAACTCAATACTGGTGCGATATGTAGGAACGCCATGGATGTGGTTTACCCTTCGCCATGGATATTGGCTGACGCGGCAAAGCGGGATATTAGAATTATAATCAATTCGGATGCCCATCGCCCGCGAGATATTGATTGTTACTTTGAGGAGTCGATTGCACTTTGCAAGGATGTCGGCTATAATGAGCAATGGGCGCTTTTAAATGGAGCTTGGACAGCGCTGTCAATATAGAGTCTGGTTAACTATGATACTTCAAGTGCTACACGATACAGTTCCGGTTCCATACGAACAGGCATTGACCCGCCAGTACGAACTCCATAAAAATCGTCTGGAGAACAAAATTCCCGATACGCTTTGGCTCCTTGAACATCCTCCGGTTATCACTACTGGACTTCGCAAGAAACAAAGCCATAATATCCTGATTAATCCCTTCACTCACGGTGTAGCTGTTGTCAATAGCGATAGGGGTGGCGAGGTTACTTATCATGGACCGGGGCAATTGGTTGGTTATTTGATTACATCGATTGAGATGCATCACTGCCGGGTGCGTGCGCTAGTGAAAAACATCGAGGCCGCTTTTGTCCGATATCTTGCCGATTTGCATAACATCGAGGCAAATACCTATCCGGAGCATACCGGTGTTTGGGTTGGTCACGATAAAATCACCGCCATCGGCATCGCCTTAAAAAAAAGAATCACACTCCATGGTTTTGCCTACAACGTTAACACCAATCTATCCCATTTCGATTGGATAGTACCGTGCGGTATTATTGATGGCGGCGTAACTTCTCTCGAAAAGTTGACGGGCAATTCGTACAATCTTGTTGCAGAAGGTTATGCAATTGCGTGTGCATTGGGTGAGACTTTGAGTTATACTAAACTGGAGATTAATCTTTAGCTTTTCTTCCAAGTTTTGATTCTAGGATGATGATATGGGGAAGGACGATTACAAGAAGCGGCTAACGCAAACGGGCAGAAACGATCTCTGCCTCTGTGGTTCGGGGAAGAAGTATAAAAAATGTCATTTGGGAGAAGATGAAGCGTCGGAACGTGCGGAATCGGCTGCCGTGGCCTCCGAGCGGGAGGCAACTCAGGCCGGGACCGATCTTGACGAGCAGAATGGCAATAAGACAAATAAATGGCGTAACGAAAGACAGAAGGTTGGCAGAGCACGTAGCGGTTCGAATACGCACCCGAATATTCCACGCCGAGGTGCCGTTTAGCTAAATGATTCCTAAATAGGCGCGTTTAACAAAATTTCACCTCGTGCTTCAGTTTTTGGGTAGTGAATCCAACTCTTTTAGCCAGGTGTCTGCCTGGATATCGGAGGGCATTCTCCAATCCGCACGCGGAGAGAGCGCGATTGTTCCAATCTTGGGGCCGTCAGGCAGGCAAGAACGTTTGAACTGCTGGGAGAAGAAGCGTACATAAAACACCCGCAGCCATTTCCTGATAGTTCGAAGTTCGTAGATAGTTTTGAAAGCGTTTTCAGCAAGAGCAGATACCTTGCTCGGACCGAAACCATAGCGGATTGCGTAGTACAAGAAGAAATCATGCAACTCGTAGGGGCCTATCTCATCCTGGGTTTTTTGGCTTATATTGCCTTTCGAATCCGGAGGCAGTAATTCGGGGCTGATTGGAGTATCCAATATGTCCAGCAGTGTATCGCGAATCTCGTTCAGGGGATGATTCTCGACAAACCACCTAATTAGATATTGAACAAGTGTTTTGGGAACCCCGGAATTAACTGAATAGTTCGAGATATGATCGCCACTAAAGGTGCACCAGCCCAGAGCCAGTTCAGAGAGGTCGCCAGTTCCGACAACCAGCGCATCCAGCATATTGGCTTTGTTCATAAGAAGGGCGGTTCGATGTCTGGCTTGAATGTTTTCAAAGGCGATGTTGTCGGCCTGACCGCTGTGACTGAGTTCTTTCATCTGCAGCTTGCAGGATTCTCGGATGTCGATGGTTTCGAGTTCGACATCGAACGCCGTGCATAGCCTTTTTACGTTTTCAAGGGTTCTCTTTGTGGTGCCGAAGCCAGGCATGGTTAGGGCGTGAATTCTATCGCGGGGCAGCGAAAGTCTATCTAAGGTATTGATTATCACCAACAAGGCGAGTGTGGAATCCAGGCCGCCGGATAAGCCCAGTACAATCTTTTTGAAATTGCTATGCTCCATGCGCGTTGCCAGCGCCGCGGCTTGGATAGAAAGTATTTCCTTGCAGCGCAGATTTCGTTCCGCTTCGCTGGATGGTACGAAGGGGTGGGGAGAAATTGTTCTAAGAATTCTCTTTACTCCGCCCATGACAGGAGCTTTGAGCGCTATGTTGTTGTAGCTGAGTTCCCCGAGTTCTCTTTTTGCGGCAGACCCAAAGCTGCGCGAAATTCTGCGTTCGTGATTGAGTAACTCCACATCGATATCAGTAACCAACTGATCGGCTCCCACTGGAAAACGTTGATTTTCAGCAAGGATTCGTCCGTTTTCTGCGATCAGAGCGTGGCCTCCGAAGAGAGTATCAGTGCTGGATTCACATGGACCCGCCGAGCAATATATGTAGGCGGCAAGGCATCTGGCAGATTGATTTCTTATAAGTTCGCGCCTGTAATCTGCCTTGGCAACCAGTTCGTTGGAGGCAGCAAGGTTTAGCAATATCTGAGCCCCGGCGATGGCATGCCTGGAGGATGGCGGAATGGGAGCCCAGAGATCTTCGCAGATTTCCACTGCGAAGCTAAGGCGTTCATCGTGGGTGAAACAGAGTTTGGTGTTGAAGGGTACAGAGAACCCGCCTATTTTCACGTGCGTCTCCCTGGCTTCGTATGACGATGCGAACCAACGGTTTTCGTAATATTCCTGTGAATCGGGCACGTAGGATTTGGGCACAATGCCTAGGATTTTGCCGCCTTGGGCAACCAAGGCGCTGTTGAACAGCCGACCTTGTTGAGAGATGGGCAGGCCGAAAACAATTATTCCTTCGTTACACTCTCTTATTATACTTAGAGTTTGGGTTTCTATTTCCTCCAGAAGACAGGATTGAAAGAATAGATCCGCACAGGTATAACCACTTAGGGAGAGTTCCGGAAAGAGTATTAAATCTGCGCCGATATTGCGGCAGGTGATATAACTTTGAATAATGGAGTTGGCGTTGTATGCTGGATTCGCCGGCTTCATGGTGGGAATGGCACAGGCAACGCGAAGGTAGCCATTAATACTCATAGCCCATTGTAACAATCCGAGTTACCGATTGCCAGTATGCCTGTTTCAGACTTCGGAACGCGAGGCGCCGCAATTGGAGGCTTTGGTGGATAAGTTTGAGAAAAGGCGACACCAGGCGTGCTGGCGGCATTTAAGTACAAAAAAATATATTCGGTTTACAATCCGTTCATATTTGAAGGCGATACTCTTAGGTATAAGTATTTTGAGGAGGTATTTAGAATGAAGTTTATTGCTGCTGTGGTTCTGGTTTTTTATGTAGCCGTGGGTGCATTTGCTTCCGGCGAGAACCAGTATAAAGAGATTTATCCTAGTGAATGGGGCATCGAAGGTTTCGTGGAGGGGGTGTCTGAACTTCAGGTTTATACCGGAACTTTCAGGATGGAAGAAGGCTCGTATCCAGCGATTCTTACCGATGATGGAGAACTCTACTATCTTATGGCTCCAGGTATGTTTAGCGGAAGCGACATGCTCTCAGCCGAGGGTGCGGCTTTGAGTATTGAGGCTTTTAAAGCGCCTTTTTCGTCTGTGCACTTGATGGTTGTTTCGGCCGAGGTGGACGGGGAAGAGATTAACTTGGAGTGGTATGATCCTAGGGGATATGATCCTATGGGGTATGGTCCTTGGGGATATGGTCATATGGGGTATGGTCCTAGGGGATATGGTCCTATGGGGTATGGTCCTAGGGGATAT
>UWYT01000300.1 GCA_900608495.1 Olavius algarvensis spirochete endosymbiont
TAACTACCCCTACGGAGTGGCTGTGGACTCATCCGGCAATGTCTATGTGGCAGATGCTGGCAATCACCGCATCCGAAAGATAGAGTACAGGGTGCCCTAGGCAGCGGCGCGATGGCTCCTCATGTCAATGTGGTATCTTTTAGAACTGCCCCTTGATGCGGAGGTAGGGGCTGGTTATCGCTTTGAAAGTAGACGCTGAATTTGAAAAAACTCCTGAATTCTCTGGTGAATCGGGATGAATTAAGTTGTAACAATGTTTTAGACTACAATCGGCTAGTAAATTAGTGAGGATGAGGAATTATGAATAGATTATCCAGTATCCCGGTTTTGGCGCTTATGAGCCTTTTGATATCCTGCAAGGTTTTCGAGAACACCAGTACGGAATCCG
>UWYT01000264.1 GCA_900608495.1 Olavius algarvensis spirochete endosymbiont
ACCCGATGGATGCGGATGGAGAGCCTCTAGCCGATGGCTGGCCGGAAGGCTTTGGCCCTGGGCAAAGTGGAGGAATGCGCAAGGGCTATTCTGTCATCGAGGCTCTCAACTGGTATGCCTATGTGAGCAACAACCCAGTGAAGTATACCGATCCGACGGGGGAAGAATCAAGTACTCTTGGCATATACTTGTCCGGAGGAAGCGGTGTAGGCGGTAAAATTGAAGCGGGTTTTGCTTTCGCCT
>UWYT01000115.1 GCA_900608495.1 Olavius algarvensis spirochete endosymbiont
GGGTATGGTCCTAGGGGATATGGTCCTATGGGGTATGGTCCTAGGGGATATGGTCGTAGGGGGTATGGTCCTAGGGGATATGGTCATATGGGGCATGGTCCTTGGGGATATGGTCTTTGGGGGCATGATGATCACGATCACTAGGATAGGGTCCTTGGGGGCATGATCACTAGGGATAGGTCCTTTTGGGGGCATGGTCCTTGGGGATATGGTCCCTGGGGTGAACCCGGCTGGGATTATTTCGACGAGGAGAGGTAATATTCTTTTCGTCTCCATTGACTGCCCCTCTCGGTCGACCGGCAGCACTTGCTGCGGTCGACCGAGGGGCGATCGCAGCTAGTTCGGGAGGTTCTTTGAGAAGAGTGACTATTCTGATTGTTGAGGATGAGGAAGGCTTAAATCGGATTATCAGTGATTACTTAGTGTCGATTGGCTGGCAGACGATTAGCGTCCAAAATGGGCCCGATGCCCTGGAATTATTCTATGAGAGGAACGTGGACTTCGTGCTGTTGGATATCATGATTCCCGGACTTGATGGACTGGATGTAATACGACGAATCCGAGCAAAATCGCACACACCAGTAATTTTTATTACCGCGATGGCCGAGGAATCCGATAAACTAATTGGGCTGGAACTCGGTGCTGACGATTATATTACTAAGCCCTTTAGTTTGAAGGAGCTGGCGGCACGAATTCGATCTGTTATGCGCAGAGTTGACACTGAGGAACATAAACAAAATAGCTTAAAGATTTTGAATCTGGAATTGGATACTAGATGTCGCCGCGCGAGTTTTTCGGGTCGTGCCTTGGATTTAACCACTGTCCAGTTCGATATATTGTATGGTTTCATGCGGCAACCCGGGAGGGTTTTCTCACGTGCTGAAATAATGGATTTTTTTCAAGTTCACGCATGGGAAGCGTATGAGCGCACGATTGATGTACACATCAAGAATATTCGTAAATCAATAGTGGCGGTGGGAGGACAACCCGGCTTTATTCAAACGGTGCGGGGAATAGGCTATCGACTCGAAATACCGAGATGAGGATGTATGAGGTTTTCACTTAAGGGAAAGATACTCGGTTCTTTTGCGTTGGTGGTGTTGCTCGCACTATCGGCGGCAGTGGGAACGGGCAATCGCCTTACTCGCACTCGTTATGACAATTTTGCCTTCGAGCGGGATTTCATGCGCGCCCAGTGGTTTTCGAAGGAGCTTGGGGAGTGGACGACCGATGCCAGGGGAGCCGCTGAGCGTGGAATGCATCACCACATGTCGCCGTATACCGAAGACGGGATAGAAATACAAATGATGGAGGGCTGGACTGATTCCCATATTGTGATTACGGATCTTTCGGGTAGGGTGTTATATGACGGTGCTGATTATGGCCATAAGAAGCTCACGCCTGATAACCCAAAACGAGTTCCCGTGTACGATGATGATAATATCAAAATTGGCTATCTCTACATGGGTCGAATGATTCCAGGCCTTCAGCGTCCGGCAGAACTTTTGGTTTTACAGAGGGCAGGTGTGATTTCATGGTTCGCGGCGCTTTCAATTTTTATTTTTGCCATGATTCTCGGTCTAATCATTACCGAAAACATAGTTAAGCCTATTAGGGATTTGAACCAGGCTGCCGGGGAAGTAGAGAGCGGGAACCTGAATGCCAGAGTGCTTAGTAAGAGAAAAGATGAGTTGGGAGATCTCACGCGCGGTTTCAATAATATGATTACCTCATTGGAGCATGCTGCCGCTCAACGCCGTAGACTCATAGCCGATTCGGCACATGAACTCCGCACTCCAATCAGTCTCATCCAAGCTCGCATCGAGATGATGGAGGAGGGAGTGTATCCTCTGGATGCTGATGGCCTGAGGGCCTTGTCGACCGAATCGAAGCGCCTGGCCGCGCTAGTTGATGAGTTAAGGATTCTATTTGAACTTGAATCTTCCGAATCGGCGATGAAACGAGAAGTATTTGATCTGGAAGCTCTAATTCGCGAGGTAATTGAGGCTGCCGAACCGAGCATCCGCCGGCTTGATATAGCAATTGAGCCCAGATTCTTCGGAGGTCAATCAGAAATCTCTGCCGATAGAGGGAAAATACGCGGATTGCTTGCGAATCTCCTATCCAATGCCCTCCGCTACGCCAAGTCGCGGATACTTTTTTCCATGCAGGTAGCTGAGGACTCTATTGAGCTGCATGTGGAAGACGATGGGCCTGGAATCGTGGTGGAAAATCTGGAAAGGGTATTCGAACGCTACTTCCGGGTAGATAAATCCCGAAGCAGGAATTCCGGTGGTACCGGCCTTGGACTTGCGATTTGCCGCGAGATTGCCAGGATGCATGGCGGCAACATTGTAGCCGGAAGTTCGGAGATGCTTGGAGGAGCAAAGATAAGTCTGCATTTACCTGTCGCTTAAGCGACAGGTAAGACTGGATGGGAATCTCCGGGCTCGTAGATGAACGCTAACGCTTGCTTGGCTGGGGGGGCGTCGCCACGATTTTCCGAAGCCCCTGCAGGGCGACTCTAACTTTCGGATACGGTGGTTGAATGCATCTCCCCACATAGACATTGCCGGATTGAGAGCCAGAGCCGGGATACTGGATATACTATTCGTAGGCTAAGTAGCTTCTTATCCAGATTGACTGCGAACCAAACAACCCAGGTATTTCGTCTCCATGCACTGAAGAACTCTGAGTTTTTCCATAGTATTTAATCGCATATAGGATGCAACAGCGACTTCCCACGTCATTTCGTGTCAATAAGCTATCAGAATCGCACCTCACAATCTAATATGAGGAACTCCTTCTGTTTGGAAACGGCTATAGGGTGCCTTTCTTTCTGGAAGAAACTCTTCTTGTTTTAAGATGAAACAGCGGTATTGCAGTTCTTGAGGCATTGAACGACAACTTACCATTCTCGAATATGAGCCGGCTTAGTTTCTCGCCTTCGGGAATGCCGGTGTGAAGAGCCGCATATTTTGAGAATTTCAATAGAGTTCGAGCTTATCGTATTTTCGCTGATCAGGGCTGTGTATCCGCTTGCTTCCTCGCCTCTTTTTGGGATAGCATAGCGTCACCGACGAGGGAGGAACGCGGTTAGATTCCGCGGCTGTCCTCTGCCAACTGTATCAGGCGATGGGCTGGTTGAGTGCCACCGAAAGGGAAGGCGACCAGCTTTGTGCCACAAGCCAGGATATTCCTTCGTGGTTAATTGCTGTGGAGGCACACATGTTCCGTTTTCCCATCCCAGGCGTTTTATTTGCCGGTGTATCCGCTCGAATGGCCCACCTTCCATCACCGGGAGGGTTGGTGAGTCTTATCCTGTTTTTGAGTGCCGCCGGCATCTCCTTCTCTGAAGATATGGAAATTGTGGTGAGCGCGTCGAGAATTGAAGAGGATGCTCGGAGCGACCCTTCCTATGTTCGCATTATTCCTTCTGAAATCCTCACCCGTGTCGATGGCGTTCTCGAGGCACTCAAAATTCTGCCTGATATCGGCATCAGAACGAACGCACCCGGCAAGAGCTCCATTTCGATGAGCGGTTTTGGGGAAAATGGTTATGCTCGCACCCTTGTTTTGGTTGACGGGCGCCCCGTCAATCGCGCGGATATGGCGTCTGTTAACTGGCAGCTGTTCTCGTTGGATGAAATCCTGCACATTGAGGTGATTAAGGGTCCACTCTCAAGCCAATATGGCGATCAGGCCATAGCCGGCGCCGTCAATATCATCACCAGGAAGCCTGAGGGTTTTGAAACCAGCATATATACTAATCTATCTACCGGACTCACCAACAGGGAATCGCTGAGAATTGTCTGGGGTGGGGACGTATTCTCTGTGCAGGGAAGTTTTTGCCGCATCGATTTGAATCCGAGTCGAAAAAGATCCGATTTCGATACTATATCCACCGGGCTGAAGCTTGGTGCGGATTTTCGGCATCTGGACCTTGGTTTGAACGGATTCTTCGCTAAGTCTTCTTATCAACTCCCAGGCGCCCTTTCTGAGAACGAATACAGGAACAACCCGGATAAGGCAAATAAAAAGGAAGATCAGGTATCGGAAACCATTTGGATGAGCGAATTCAACTTGGAAACCTCGATTGGTCCGCTGACACTCACTTTCCCAATATCCTGGCGTCATCTAAGTAGCGAAGCCGATGTAATCTCTGATACCTGGAATTTTTTCATCGACAGCATCCTGGACGATGTGCGTGGAAGTATTCAGACGGATATTGAGATTTATCTCAACGATCGTGTGATGCTGGTCCCCATAGCGGGAATTGATGTGAATTGGACTGAAATCACTGTTGCCGCCTGCAGCGAGAAGGGTAGACTCAGTCGAAATTCCAAAGAATCGGCTAAGCGTCGCGATCTTGCGCTCCGGCTGCGACTTAAGACGATGCTTGGTGAGCACTGGGTTGCCGATGCAGGTATGCGGTTCGCGGCATACAAAATCGCCGGAGCAGGGAAAGATGTTCGTTACATGCCCCTCGTTTACGATTTTGGCGGCGTCTGGATGCCAACAGAGCATTGGACAGCACGCCTACGATATGGACGGGTTTTTCGCTACCCCATGCTGGATGAACAGGTATCCTACTTCTCTAGCCCATCATCCATCAACACCGATTTGAAGCCGGAATTCGGACATCACGTAATTGGTTCCTTGGGATATGCCAAAAACATATACAGGGCCGATATGGCGGCTTACTTCATCGCAATGAGAGATGAGATTGTCTTCAATTCGGCTGATTCGAAAAATGCGAACATTGGTGATACTCAGCACATGGGCGCCGTTTTCAGCGTTTCGAGAACTGGCCCTGTTCTGGGTGTAAGTGGCTCATATGCCTTGGATTTTGCACGCCATAATAATTCAGGCAAACGGGTTCCCCTGGTTCCCCTACACAGCATCTATGGTCGAGTGTCCCTCGTTCCCATTGAACCCCTTACAATTTCCACGGACACCAGATTCACTTCCAGGTATTACAAGGGTGGAGATAACGACAACAGGAAAGAAGCGGTGAAGGGTAGGTTGAGTTGGGATGCGCGGATAGATTGGCGTCCCGTCGATAATCTAAGCATCTATGCCAAGGTGGCTAATCTGCTTGATGACCGCACGCCAACCGAGGTTTATTGGCAATCATATTCGGATAAGGAATCCTGGTATCCAATCGAGGGCCGTGAATTTAGCTTCGGTGCACTCTGGCGTTATTGATGTCGCTGATGTTATCAAGAAGTCTGATGATTGCAACAACGCTGTCTCTTGGCTTGCACAGCATTCTATTTTTTGCTGTGTTTTTTTGGACAGATGACTTTCCTGGAAGCACCAGGATAGAGGGTTCATCTTCGTTGACAATCCGCCTGACTAACTTGGACTCAGACGCCGGATTTAAGAAATTCGCCAATCCGACGAACCCTCATTTTCCCAATACAAGTTCAGAGTCAAATCCCTCTCCAAACCCTTCCGTTCCGGAATTTTCCGCTTCATCCTCCGCGCAGGTTTCCCCGACACTTTCCGCTCCAACCGCAGCGTCTGTGTTTCCGTCAAGGCAGCTCGATTCCGCATTTCCTGCGTCTTTGCCTGGTTCCGATACTCCTTCTTCCGCTTCTCAGGCAAACCCTTCATTCCTGCCTGCTGCGCCGCATTCCATTCCCAAACCGAATTACCCTCTATTCGCCAGGCGACAAGGAATCGAGGGAATTGTTTTAATCGAGCTGGATATTGATGCCGCCGGTGCACTTGCCAGCTTCAAATTCATTTCGCCCAGAAGCAATTCCTTACTGGAACAATCCGTTCTCGCCTCTCTTGAAAATCTTTCTTTTGTTCCGGCTATAAGCGATGGTCGGTTCGTACAGAGTACCCTCTTATTGAAATTTCGATTCGAGCTCGAAGATTGAGAAATGCCGGTGAAGTAGTGTCGAAAGGACAGGCATAGCTAATGAAACAGATTAGAAACATTTAATGAGTACTTGTACAGGTTGTTTTGAAGGTATAAAGTAAAAGCTGCGAAAGTTAATAAAAAGCCTGTGAAAGTGATAAGATTGGCGTGGAGCCTGGGAGTGAGTCTTGCAGCTGCTAAACGAGAGAGAAAGAAAAATACTCGATTTGCTGATTGAAAATCCGCATATAGGGGTGGCCCAGATGAGTTCACGTCTCGATGTATCGATGGTTACGGTGCGAAGCGACTACGATACATTGGCAGAGAAAGGCTATCTAATCCGCACCCGAGGCGGCGCCCTAGTGACTCTCCATCCCGAAATCCTCAGGCGTCAAAGACAGAATCCCGATTTAAAAACGCTTATAGCGAAAACCGCGGCCACCTTTATCAAGGATGAAGATTCAATTATGATAGAGGCGGGAACCACCACGGCTCTGATTGGGAAATATCTACTAGGTAAACGAAATATTAAAGTGGTGACGAACTCAACTCTGCTCCTGCCGTATTCACGGTGGAATCCGGCTGCATGCTTCACCTTTGTTGGCGGAGTTTTCTGTTCCGAGGCGGAGTCCATGATAGGGCCGACCACCGTGAATCATCTAAAAAGGTTCCACGTTAAGACAGCCTTCATCGGAACCGATGGATTCTCCTTAGAGAACGGGCTTACAGCGAACATGATGGAGGCAACCGAGGTGGTGCGCACGATGCACAATCGTTCGGATAGAACAGTGTTGCTAGCTGATTCGAGCAAGTGGAACCAAGTGGGATTTGCTCAAGTAATTCCGTTTGAAGAAATCGACGATCTGGTGATGGACTCAGGTTTACCGCGAGAGGTTCGGGAGAAAATTGAGTCTTTGGGTATAAACCTCCACATAGTGGAAGGTCGGATTTTAAACGAGCATAGACTAAGGAATGGCTTGCAGTGCACGAAATAGTAATGCCCAAGTTGGGCAACACAGTGGAATCCGTGATTATAGTAGCTTGGCGCAAAGAAGTGGGTGAGCAGGTGAATATAGGTGAGGCGCTGTGCGAAGTGGAAACTGATAAATCTACGATGGAGGTGGAAGCCGAGGAAGCGGGAATACTGCTTGCTCGGCTTTTTGATGTCGGCGATGAGATACCAGTGTTAAGTCGCTTTGCCGTTCTTGGTGAAGAGGGCGAAGATGTTTCGTCTTTGCTCACCTCCGGCGCTCCGGAAGCGGATGTCAAGGAACCGGTGAATACCAGGCGAGTGGTTTCCAGCACCTCCAGTACGCCCGATGCATTCAGCGTGTCCAGCGCGTCACCCGAAGTGAGTCGCCAAGAGGAGGAGAGCGCCCATTTAGGCATCTCTCCCCGAGCCTGGAGGCTTGCCTTGCGCGCTGGCCTCAGCCCGCGTTCTCTCGCCGGTTTTGCCACCGACGACACCGCTCTTGATGTCATACCCGGCACCGGTCCCGGAGGGCGTATAATCGAACGCGACGTGAAACGAGTTCTGGCGGGGTTTCCTCGCCCCGGCGTCGACTCCAAGTCGGCCAGCTCCGATACCTTCCCTATGCCAAGCGCTCAAGCAGCCTCTAAAACGCAGGCCCCAGAATATGGGACTGCTTCATCTCGCTCCTCTGTTTCGGAATCGACAGAACATCCGGAAGACGTCCAAAGCGAATTCCCGTACACCATCATACCCGTAAGGGGCGTGCGCAAAGTCATAGCTACACGAATGCATTCATCGCTGAGCAAGAGTGCACAGCTTACCCTGAATAGCTCTGCCCCCGCCGGCTCGCTTCTTGCCTGGCACCAGTCCTTCAAAAGTGTGCCGACTGAACGACAGGATATTTCGATTAATCACTTGCTGATGTTCAGCGTCTCCCGACTCCTGCCTCATCATCCAGAATTGAATGCCACGTTTCACGGAAGCGAGATACGAAGATATAGCTATGTCAATCTCGGTTTCGCGGTAGACACACCAAAGGGTTTGATGACTCCAGTAATAAGGAAAGCTAATGAAAGGTCTTTGTATTCGCTCAGGGCTGAGGCGAGGCGACTTGCAGATGCCTGCAGAGAGGGCAATATTTCTCCGGACGAGCTTGTGGGAAGCACATTCACTGTCACAAACCTTGGTGTGCTCGGGATTGAGAGTTTCACCCCAGTGCTGAACACGCCTGAAGTGGCAATTCTGGGTATTGGAGCAATCACCAATTCGCCAATTGAAACCGAAGCAGGCATCGGCATCGAGAAACGAATTGGTCTTTCCTTAACCATCGATCATCAGGCCGTCGACGGCACGCCGGGTGCGCACTTCCTGGCGCGGCTGGTGCGGTTGCTTGTGAAACCTGAAATGATTGCAGTGCTTTATTAGAAATGAGGAACAGCGAACTAGGAGAGAAGTGAATGCCGATAAACCAAGTAATAGACCCAGGGAAGGTTCGCAAGGCCGGATATATAAAGTTCAGGGATATTCCACTAAATCAATACAAGAGCGATTTTGTCAAGGAAGAGAGGAAATGGGGAAGGGAGAAATTGCTGGCCGCTTACTACCATATGCTGCTGATCCGCCAGTTCGAACTGGTTCTTGATTCCATTAAGAAAACGGGTGCTTATAGGGGCCTGGAATACAATCACCAGGGGGCGGCGCATCTTTCCGTTGGCCAGGAGGCCGCGGCCGTGGGGCAGTCCATGGCGCTCAGTCATGAAGATTACATCTTCGGTTCACACCGTTCCCATGGAGAAGTTCTGGCGAAATGTCTCTGGGCGATACTTACGATGGAGGAAGGTACCATCGATGCCTTGATGCGCGGATACATGGGCGGCGAGATTCTAAGGGTTGTGGAGAAGGATGCAAGCGGCGATCTGCGCGATCTTGGCGTGGACTATGTTCTCTATGGAGTGATGGCAGAGATATTTGCCCGCAAAACTGGCTTTAACCGGGGGCTCGGGGGTTCAATGCATACATTCTTTTCTCCCTTTGGTTCGATGCCTAACAACGCGATAGTTGGCGGCAGTGCGGATATTGCGGTGGGCGCCGCGCTGTATAAGCGAATCAATCAGCAGCCCGGCATTGTGATTGCCAACATAGGAGACGCATCCATGGGTTGTGGGCCGGTTTGGGAGGCGATGATGATGGCATCGATGGATCAGTATAAATTGCTTTGGGACATTGGCGGTGCACCGCCGGTGATGTTCAACTTTTTCAATAACTTTTATGGGATGGGTGGGCAGCCGGCAGGTGAAACCATGGGTTTCGGAGTATTGGCGCGTGTGGGGGCGGGGGGGAATCCGGATGCCATGCACGCCGAAAGGGTTGATGGCTATAACCCTCTTGCGGTTGCCGAGGCCACATTGCGTAAAAAAGAGATTCTGCTGGGAGGAAGGGGGCCGGTGCTGCTGGATGTTATCACTTACCGAATTTCAGGCCACAGCCCCTCGGATTCTTCAAGTTATCGTTCCAGGGAGGAGCTGGGGCTTTGGCAGGCTGGAGACTGCATCCTTGCCTATGAAAGCTATTTAAAGGATAGGGGGGTTCTGGACGAAGTTACGATAAGCGATACGCGTGCTCGGGTGGGAAGAAAACTTTTTGCCACCCTGGAGAAATCGGCTTCATTGAAGATTTCGCCTCGACTGGAAGGTTGTTCTATCGAAAATGTTATGTTTTCGAGGCAAAGGATGGAGAGCGGCGATGGGGAGCATAGCCCGCGGCTGCTCATCGCCGCGAAGGACAATCCCCGAGTGCTTTCCCTTACCGGAAAAATTCGTTCCGCTGCTGGCAGCAAGAAACCGAGTGCCACCAGGCTTTTTACATTTCGGGATGCCCTTTTTGAGGCTTTGCTCCATCGATTTTCGATAGATTCTACAATGGCGGCCTGGGGCGAGGATGTTCGTGATTGGGGCGGCGCCTTTGCAGTGTATCGGGGCCTGACAGAATCGCTCCCCTATCACCGGCTTTTCAATTCGCCCATTTCCGAAGGGGCCATTGTTGGAAGTGGTGTTGGCTATGCGCTATGCGGCGGCAGGGCCGTGGTTGAACTGATGTATTGTGACTTCCTTGGACGGGCGGGTGATGAGGTTTTCAATCAGATGGCCAAGTGGCAGGGTATGAGCGCCGGCATGCTGAAGATGCCCCTCACCTTGAGGGTTTCCATTGGGGCCAAGTATGGCGCGCAGCATTCGCAGGATTGGACAGCACTACTGGCCCACATCCCGGGTTTGAAGGTGTACTTTCCAGCCACACCCACCGATGCCAAAGGAATGCTGAATCTCGCCCTGAGTGGAACCGATCCGGTGGTGTTCCTGGAGAGTCAGAAGCTATATGGTATCGGTGAGCAGTTCGAGAAAGGTGGTGTACCGAAGGGGTATTACGAAACGCCCGAAGGTGTTCCCGCAATCCGGCGTCAAGGGAAGGATATCACCATTATCACACTGGGAGCCATGATTTACACCGCCGTTTCGGCGGCAGAAGAGTTGCAGGAACGTTTTGGTTTGAGTACGGAACTTATCGATTTGAGATTTGTCAATCCTCTGAATTACGATGTGCTTGTTGAATCGGTTCGAAAAACCGGCAGGGTATTGCTAAGCTCGGATGCGGTTGAGAGGGGTAACTTTCTTCACAACGTGGCCAGCAATTTAACCGCCCTGTGCTTTGACTATCTCGATGCCCCACCGGTGGTTTTGGGTGCAAGGAATTGGATTTCGCCTGCTGCCGAGTTGGAGGAAGAATTCTTCCCCCAGAAGGAGTGGATTATCGACTTGATTCATGAGCGTATTCTGCCGCTCGAGGGTTATACACCAAAATCCGCCCAAGGCAATGATGAGCAGCTTCGAAGATATAAGAGTGGAGTGTGAGCGTCCGTATGACTACCGATTGGCACTGATATGGATTTTTATGAATAGTATCGGCGAGTTTGCTGAATTAAGGCTGGAAGGCAAGGACGCCTCCACCAGACTGAATTCGCTGAGGAAGAAACTGGAGACTCGAAGAGCAACCGGCCCTATTCCTGAGCGCAGGGGGGAAGTAAGCATTCATATTCATACCTGCTACTCATTTAGTCCTTACAGCCCGGCGGAAGTGGTTTATGGCGCCTTGCTCACGGGTTTGGATGCGGTGGGGATAATCGATCATGAAACGATATCTGGTTGTCGAGAGATGCAGGACGCAGCCCGCCTCATTGGTTTGCCCATCACCTGCGGCTGCGAGCTTCGTGTTTCGGCCACTGGTACCAGACTTGAAGGTAGGCGGATAAACAACCCGGACTCGCTGAATATCCTTTATATGGTGTGTCATGGCATCCCAAGGTGGAATCTACCGAAATTCAATGCCTTTCTTAGGCCGATTCGGAGAGCTAGAGCCGCACGCATGGAAAGACAGGTTGCCATCCTGAATGAAGTTTTGATGAATGCCGGATTAATGCAGCTTGATTACACCGCTGATGTTGAATCTATTTCGATGAATCATCAAGGCGGAAGCATTACCGAAAGGCATATACTCTATGCGCTTGCACGAAAGATGGTTGCCCGTTTCGGTCGCGGCGCCCCTCTAATTTCAGCACTGAAACTATCTTTGGGTTTGAACGTCTCGACCTTGGCGGAGGAGCGCCTTTCGGATGGGGAGAACGAACATTTACTTTACGATCTGCTGGGAGTTTTCAAGAGTGTTCTTGTGCCAAGCTTCTATCAGGAACCTTCGTCCGAGGAATGTCTTCCGGTGAGGCGGGTTTGTGAGCTGGTTAACGACTTGGGGGCCATTGCCTGCTATCCCTATTTGGGGGATGTCGGCGAATCTCCAACCGGAGATAAGAAAACGGAATCCTTTGAAGATTCCTGGCTGGATGAGCTGTTTGAGGAGCTTCCACGGCTAGGTTTCAGAGCCCTGACGTATATGCCTCCCCGAAACAGCATTGCACAGCTTGGAAGAGTAAGAGAATTGTGTCGCGAGAAGAATCTTATGGAAATAAGTGGGGTGGATGTCAATTCCTCTCGTCAGAGTTTTCGCTGTTCGGAACTACATCAGCAGGATTTTCGCCACTTGAATGATTCCGCATGGGCCCTTATCGCACATGAGTATCTCAGTTCCTACGGTGGTTTCGGACTTTTTGATTTGAAATCTCCACTCAAGACAATGACTTTGAAGGAGCGCATCAAGATTTATGCTGGAATTGGGCGGCGCATAGATGCCAGGAGGCCCGAGAGGATTGTCGATATTGTTCGTGAGGAAGGTTTGTGGATAGATTAGAGTTGACGCCGATGCTTCGAGGGGCTTATATGGCGGCTTTGGGCTGCCCCGTTATAGTGCATTCGGCAGAGGATAGTCGGTTGGATATCCCGGAATTAGATTTTCCGTTCGGTGAGATAGGACAGAAAGGATTGGACTGGCCTGGCGACAGGCTGCCGATGGCTGTGCGAGTGAAGGGACTGGGGAGTTTCTATGTGGGACGCGACTGGGAGGAGGCCGAGCGTGCGGCGAGAATGCCTTTCGGTGAGCTTCCCTTATTTGCGCGGGATGCAAGCGTTCGACGCGGCGTGGTTGAGGGCAAGGTAGTTCTGATTACCGGTGGTGCGCAGGGACTCGGCGCAGGAATAGCTCGGGGTTTAGTGGAGCAGGGCGCATTTGTAATTATAGCAGATATCAATTTGGAGGGTGCTCGTGAGCAGGCTGATAAGCTGAATTCCTCCGGTTCACGCCGCGCCGAGGCTGTTGGAGTTGATGTTTCAAGTGAGCTATCGATTCGGAAGATGACCGAAAGAGTTCTTCTATCCGCTGGCGGTATAGATATTCTAATCAGTAATGCCGGGATTCTTCGAGCTGGGTCCGTACTGGAGCAATCAGCCGTTGACTTCGAGTTTGTAACAAGGATTAACTATTCGGCTTTTTTTCTGCTCGTTAAGCACATGGCATCGATTCTAGTGCGGCAGAGGGCAACGAATCCGGGATATAGCTCAGATATAATTCAGATTAATTCAAAGAGCGGCCTTGTGGGGTCAAATAAGAATGCGGCTTATGCCGGAGGGAAATTCGGTGGTATCGGACTGGTGCAGAGTTTCGCGCTGGAGCTAGTTGAGTATGGCATCAAGGTGAACGCTATCTGCCCGGGTAATCTTTTCGATGGTCCTTTGTGGTCGGATCCTGATAAGGGTTTGTTTGTTCAGTATTTGAAGACAGGCAAGATTCCGGGGGCTGGGGATGTGAAGGATGTGAGGAAATTTTATGAGGAGAAGGTGCCAATGGGCCGGGGTTGTGAGAGTCAGGACGTTTTGAGGGCGATTCTCTACTGTGTGGAACAGCAGTACGAAACTGGACAGGCTGTTCCCGTTACAGGTGGTCAGGTGATGCTAGGCTAGTATTCTGAAGAGAATCGGAGATATGAGGAGAGTTCTTGTGAGAACAATAGCGGTTCGAATGTATGGTAAGGGCGATCTTAGGCTTGAAAGTTTCGAACTTCCCGAGATGAGGGAAGATGAGATACTCGCGCACGTTGTTTCGGATAGCTTGTGTATGAGTTCTTACAAAGCTGCCATTCAGGGCGCGGAGCATAAGCGAGTTCCGGAGAACATTGCCACAAGTCCTGTGATGATTGGGCATGAATTCTGCGGCGAAATTGTTTCTGTTGGTTCAAAGTGGGCGGGAAAATACAAGCCGGGCGATAGGTTCACCATTCAACCGGCGTTAAATTACAAGGGCAGCTTGGATGCTCCGGGCTACAGCTATCAGTGGATTGGCGGTTCTGCCACCTACATTGTTATTCCGGATGAAGTGATGGAGATGGATTGCCTGCTGAGGTATGACCAAAAGGCGTACTATTTTGGCAGTCTATCCGAACCCATGAGCTGCATCGTGGGTGCTTTTAGGGCCAGCTATCATGTTCCCCAGGGAACTTATGAGCATAATATGGGTATTAGATCCGGAGGTTCTATGGCCATATTGGCAGGGGCCGGCCCCATGGGGCTTGGAGCTATCGATTTGGCTATCCACGGTGATGTGAAACCCCGCAGACTAGTGGTAACTGATATCGATGATGCCCGTCTTAAGAGAGCGGAGTATCTGTTTTCCAGCGCGGAGGCGGCAAGAAACGGCGTTGAATTGATTTATCTCAATACCGCCAGGCAATCGATAGGAAATGGATTGGCAGGAAAGTTTGATGATGTTTTCGTTATGGCGCCGGTAGCGGCCTTGGTGGAGCAAGCCGATAGA
>UWYT01000129.1 GCA_900608495.1 Olavius algarvensis spirochete endosymbiont
TCGGGGCTGGTTATCGTTTTGAAAGTAGACGCTGAGTTTGAAAAAACTCCTGAATCCTCTGGCGAATCAAAATGAATTGGGTTATAAATACCCCTTTTATAGGAGAAATTGTGAATAAAACATCCAGTATCCCGGTTTTGGCTCTTATGATCCTTTTGGCATCCTGCAAGGTTTCCGAGAACACCAGCATGGCCTGGGTGGTAAGCACCTTTGCCGGCGATGGCAGCACGGTGCAGTTTAACCAACCCTACGGAGTAGCTGTGGACTCAGAGGGCAATGTCTATGTGGCAGATTCATACAACCACCGCATCCGGAAAATCACGCCGG
>UWYT01000255.1 GCA_900608495.1 Olavius algarvensis spirochete endosymbiont
GGGCCTCTTCACCGCTCTAACAGAGCGGGGTCTTGTAAAAGTGTGTCAAGTAGTTGACTCAACTTTCTAACATTTCCAACATTATGTTATCATTACTATTATTGTCAAGTGTTAAATGAGAATAATTGTAAAATGCAAATAATGCCCAAATCACCCAAGTACCAACTCAAATCCCTCGAACAGGAACTGACGATCGGAGAGCGTATTGCAAAAATCCGAAAACAGCAGGGTCTGACCCAGAAAGTCCTAGCCAAGAAGATCGGTGTGAAGCAGTATTTGATTTCCGACTATGAACGAGGACGAATCCGTCTCTATGATGAGATGGTGGCCCGATTCGCCTTGGCACTCAATGTTAGCGCTGACAAAATTTTAGGCATTTCTTCAAAAACCGGTGAAACGGAAGAAATTCCTCTCCGTCTAAGTAAACGTATTCAAAAAATCCAGCTATTACCTGCATCAAAACAAAAAAGACTTTTAGCTTCAATTGACGACACCCTCAAAGCAAATCTGCTCCCTTAGACCTGCTCTCCTAAGAATTCCTCCCCCTCGCCCCAAGCGGCTCATCCAGGGCCTTTAGGTATCAGCTTGCAGATAGCAAATCCCTTAGCCAAACCTCTCCCTACGAAGCCTCATAAACGAGCTTTGAGCTTCCTAAGCCAATCTAAGCCCCACAGCCTGCAAGCCGATACCGCTCTTGCTAGTCGATAATGCAGCATTATCGACAGCAAAAGCTCCTAAAGGCCCTCAC
>UWYT01000094.1 GCA_900608495.1 Olavius algarvensis spirochete endosymbiont
CGCGCGGAGTTCGTCAGGCATTTCTCAAGCACCGCATCTTCAAGTTTCTTTATCACCCTGGCAGGGGAACCCAGCACAAGCGAGCGTTCGGGTATGCTCATGTTCTCCGTAACCAGGGAACCCGCGCCTATAAGGGAGTTTTTTCCAATCACCGCACCAGTCAAAATAACACTGCCCATTCCGATTAGGCAGCCTTCTTTGATTTCACATCCGTGAATAACGCAGTTATGACCGATAGTAACATTCGCTCCAATCATGGTTGGGGCCCCATCATCTGTGTGGACGGAGCTGCCATCCTGTATGTTGCTACTCTCGCCCAGAAATATCAGCTCGATATCCCCTCGCAGTGTGCAATTGAACCATACGCTGCTATTCTCACAGAGTATCACCGATCCGATAATATCGGCGCTGGGCGCCACAAAGATTCGCTCTCCGCGAAATTCCGGGTTTTTGCCTTCAAAATTATAGAGCATAGATCAATTCTACCAAGTTTTGTCTCATCATGCCTCATCTGCCCGCCTGGGTGCTGCTCAATTGTTTGCCAGTGTTAACTGCGGACGTGAGAATTCTATTCCAACAGAGATTTTAGTTCGGGACGCGCGATAAGCTGTGCCGGACTTAGCCCGGCATTATCTTTCGTTCTGGGATTAGAGCCAGCCGAAAGCAGTTTGCGAATCGCCTCTTCGTTTTGAGCAAATGCCGCGTAGTGCAGAGCTGTTCTACCTTCGCTGTCTTTGCCGACAGGCAATGCCCCTGCCGCCAAAAGATCGGCCATTATATGCCAATGTCCAAGGCGGGCGGCAATCAGCACTCCCGAATAACCGCGTGAGTCCTTCTGATTGGGATTAAGTCCAGCCGCCAGTCTGTTTCTCACGAGATAGATCTGCCCGTTGATTATCGCGGATATCATAGCATCTGAGTTGGATTTTGTCGAAGCCTCGTTCGATATACGGATAAAACCAAGGGTTAGATGGGCACCGATGAAACGATAGGAGTCGCCCTCGTAAACAATCGCCAATGCACGACTTTCAAAGGGGCTTACGACCGCGCCAAGCAGTTTAACTTCATTCGCCCGCTTGTCTGGAGGGCTGTTATAAACTTCCTTGGAATCGCCCCGAGAAGATTTGATGCTGAGACTGTAGCCCCGGTTCGATTGTTCGCTTGCTTCCAGTACAAACTCGTAGGTATATCCTCCAGTATAAAGGCGAGCATCTCTAACATCGGGACGAAGGGATGATTCTAACTTGTAAGTGGCGATTATTTCGTCAACCCGTCGGCCATAGCGTTCCCAGAAGACATCCAACGATGTTTGCCCGCTCCAGGGCAGGGGATTGGAGCGATGGAGTATTTCATCGGTAACGGCATCAATTACCAGGATAGTGATTTCTGATTGGTCGAATTTCCTATCAGTGCCGATTAGGGTGCCCCATCGCCCCTCAGAAGACCAGCCAAGCGGATAGAGATGGAGGTTGCCTTTTGAAAAACCTCTGGCTTCCGAAGGTGCCTGGGCGAAAACTATCTGAATAGGTGAGAAACAAGTGCTTAACAGTAGTACGGTGGCGAAAAGTGTTCTATACTGAAGCCGAAACATTTTGAACAGCATAAGTCAGGAGTGGTGAGCGTGCAATGGCTCAATAGACGAATCGAGGCTCTAAAGGGCGATATTACGGCGCTTGAAGTTGATGCGATAGTGAACGCGGCTAACTCTTCGTTACTTGGCGGAGGTGGTGTTGACGGCGCGATTCATCGCGCGGGTGGTCCGGATATCCTGGCCGAGTGCAAGAAAATTCGCGACATCAGATATCCATCCGGTCTTCCCGTCGGGGAGGCTGTTGTAAGCGGCGCGGGGAATTTACCCTGTAAGTGGGTAATCCATACTGTCGGACCTATCTGGAATGGAGGAGGGAATCGAGAGGAGGAGCTACTTGCGGCAGCATATCGAAATTCCCTGGAGGCTGCTGCTGAACTGGAGGCGCATAGCATAGCTTATCCGGCCATTTCGACTGGCATTTACAGGTTTCCACAGGACAGGGCGGCTAAGGTGGTTTGGAAGACTCTGCCATCCCTGCTTCGCTCTCTTGAATTTCCCAAGAAAATATACTTAGTATTCTTCTCGAACTCTGCATTATCCACTTTTTTGAACCAGGTTTCGCCACCGGAGGTACCGCAGTGAAGGAAGTCACTTCTTCTGAAGATCGTAAAAGCTTGCTCGCCATTGCTCGAAACGCAATTTCAGAGAGCCTGGGCCTCGCTCCGGGACCACCAATCCCTTCTCCTCCTGGGAGTGGCGGCGTCTTCGTAACCCTTAAGTTGAATGGCATGCTTCGCGGCTGTATTGGACGCCTGCGTTCAAACTCACCCATAGGCATTACGGTGGCTCAAATGGCCAGAGCCGCCGCTTTCGAAGACCCACGCTTCCCTTCCCTCACAAAGGAAGAGTTCAATCGAATAGAGATGGAAATCTCAAGACTCTCGGGATTCTTCCCCATCGACGCCAATAAGGTGGAGGTGGGCCTCCACGGCCTGTTGCTGTCGCTCGGCTCAAGAAGCGGACTTCTTCTGCCCCAGGTACCAGGCGAGCAAGGCTGGGACAGGGAGGCATTTCTCTCCGGACTTTGCTCGAAGGCCGGCCTGGACGATAGAAGCTGGGAAAATCCAAACGCCAAACTAGAGGCATTTACAGCCGAGGTTTTCGGCAATGAATGATAAAAGCCACACACGCCAGGCACACTTCACTACAATATAGGCATGGACGACAAAACTCTTGGCACAATTGCAAACCAAATTCGCATTCTCTCAGTAGCCATGGTGGAAAAAGCCGGCTGTGGTCACCCCGGCGGTGCCATGGGCGGTGCTGCATACGCAAGTTTGCTCTTCGCGGAATATCTCAATTTCGACCCCTCGGACCCTAACTGGTTCGAGCGCGATCGCTTCTTCCTGGACCCCGGCCACATGTCGCCCATGCTGTATGCAACACTCAGCCTCTACGGATTCTACAGCATCGAAGAAATAAAAAATTTCCGCCAGTGGGGAAGCCCGACACCGGGCCATCCCGAATTGGATGTGTCTCGCGGCGTCGAAAACACCTCCGGCCCCCTGGGCCAGGGTCATTTGTTTGCCGTGGGTTCTGCAATCGCCGATAAGTTTCTGCAAGCACGCTTTGACTCCCACTTGGCACACAGGCATTTTTCCTTCATTTCCGACGGCGGAGTGCAGGAAGAGATATCCCAGGGTGCCGGACGCATAGCAGGTAACTTGGGATTAGACAACCTGATACTCTTCTACGATTCCAACGGCATCCAGCTCTCCAGCCCAACTTCCGAGGTTAGCTCCGAGGATACTGCCGCTAAGTACCGCAGCTGGGGCTGGAATGTGATTGAAGCTGACGGAACGAATTTTACTGAGTTACGCTCGGCGCTGGATGATGCAATCTCCGAAAAAAACCGGCCTTCGATTATCATTGGCAAAACCGTTATGGGCCTAGGCAGTCTCGATGCCGATGGCAAGCCCTTCGAAGGCAGGGTATCGACTCACGGCCAGCCGTTAAGTGCCGCGGGGGCTGATGTGAAGCTTACCATCGCGAATCTTGGCGGAAATCCCGAAGATCCCTTTGCGACTCTTGCAGGTGTTTCCGATGCCATAACCGAAATCATCGAACTTAAGAAAGGAATTGCAGGCAGGAGGAAGAAGATTAAGGCGGCTTGGGCCGAGAACAACAGTGAAGAAGCCGCCAGGCTTGCCTCCTGGATAGCCGGCGAAATTCCCAATCTGGATTTCTCCGAGGTGAAACAGAAATCGGACATTGCCACCCGTACCGCGTCTGCTACCGTTCTATCCTGGCTAGCCGACAAGGTTGAGAACATGATTGTTTCATCAGCAGACCTTTCAAACTCCGACAAGACCGACGGTTTTCTGAAAAAAACTCGGGCTTTTAGAAGTGGTGATTTTGGCGGCGCATTCCTTCAAGCCGGTGTCTCCGAGTTGAGCATGGCAGCCATACTGAGTGGTCTTGCTCTACACGGCGGCGTAATTCCCGCTGGAGGTACTTTCTTAGTGTTCTCGGACTATATGAAACCAGCCGTGCGCCTAGCCGCCCTGATGGAACTGCCCGTCATCTATATATGGACCCACGATGCATTTCGCGTCGGGGAAGATGGTCCAACCCATCAACCGGTGGAACACGAGGCACAGATACGACTTCTGGAGAAATTGAAGAATCACTCCGGCAAGCCCTCTTTGCTGGTCCTGCGCCCTGCCGATGGCGCCGAAACCACCGTTGCATGGAAGCTCGCTCTGGAAAATCGTTGTACGCCAACGGCGCTTATATTGAGCCGCCAAAACATAGCCGATCTACCATCGACAAGTCAGAATCGCTACCAGGAAGCCCTGCAAGCTGAGCGCGGAGGCTACATAGTGCAAGACTGCCCTGGTAAACCGGATATCATCCTGCTGGCATCAGGCTCGGAAGTCTCCACCATGACGGCGGCGGTTCCCCTGTTACGAAGCAGAGGAAGAAAAGTTCGCGTGGTTTCAATTCCCTCCGAAGGTTTATTTCGTAGACAAGACTCATCCTATCAGGAAATCGTTCTACCGACCGGAGTACCCAAACTCGGACTCAGCGCCGGACTGCCTATAACTCTGGAAGGGCTAACCGGCCCCGAAGGCAGGGTATTTGGACTAGAAAGCTTTGGATTCTCCGCACCGGCCAAGGTACTTGATGAGAGACTTGGTTTCACTGCCGAGAACGTCCTCAAGGAGGCAGAAGCACTCCTAAACTCTCTCACGCCGAAGTAGAAACACATACAGAACCGCCGCTGCGACAATCATAATCAGAGAGAGAAGCTGTCCCATCGAAAGCCCAAGGATTATCAACCCTAAGTTGCTGTCCGGCTCTCTCGTGTATTCGATAAGAAATCTAACTATCCCATAACCTGCAAGATATAGCGAAAGAGTAGCTCCCTCGACTCCTAAACGGTTTCTCAACGGCCAGAGTATACAGAATAGAACTATCCCCTCAAAGAAACCCTCATATAGCTGGGAGGGATGTCGCAACGCCGCGCCCGGAGCATTCGGAAAGTACATTCCAATTGCCATGTCGGTTGTCTGGCCATATAGCTCCCCGTTAATAAAATTGCCAAGTCTGCCAAAAGTATAGGCTATCGGAATGCACGGCACAATGAAATCGCTAACCGGAAAAAAATCAAGCCGGTACTTGCGAAGAATGATGATGGCCGCTAACACAATTCCTATCACGCCGCCATGATAGGACATGCCGGCAAAACCAACAAAACGAATCCCATTCTGAAACTGGAAGGGCAAAAATATCTCCAGTGGGTGCTGAATGTAATACTCAAAGTTGTAAAGGAATACGTATCCAAGTCTCCCCCCAATCAATAAGCCTATCAGCAGAGCCATCATGATGTTTTGCAGCTGCGCGGAACTTATCTCGAAACGGGGCTCCCGTTTAAGTCGCCAGCTTGCCAGCCCATACACTGTCAGGAACGCCACTATATACATTAACCCGTAATATCGCACTTCGAAGTGACCAATCGAGAACGCCACTGAGTTAATCCGCCCAGGTAAGTGCTGCCACCAATCCACCATTCCAAGCCCTCACTAAACCCATATTCTGCCTACCCATCGTGGTGCTTGTCAAACAGAAGCAACACTTCATATAGTAGTAAGTCGAAAATTATGGGAGGAATCAGCCTAAAGGGCACTCGCGCATTAGTAATGGGGTTGGGTTTCCATGGCGGCGGTATCGAAACCGTGCGCTATCTTGTTCATATGGGAGCCGAGGTTCGATGCACTGACTTGAATCCGGAGAAATCCATTCGGTCTTCGATTGAAGCGCTTTCAAACCTTGATGTCCAATACATCCTTGGCGAACATCGTCCGGAGGATTTCGACTGGGCTGACATCATAGTCAAAAACCCTGCGGTGCCCTTATCGTCGCCCTGGATTGCGGGGAGAAGCAATGTTGAAACCGATCTCTCACTATTCTTGAGACACTGCGAATCACCAATTCTCGCATTAACCGGCAGCAAGGGTAAATCTACTGCGGTATCGGCGCTTCTGCACTTTCTGAAACTTCGCTATCCGGGAACACGACTCGGAGGGAACAGCACTGTAAGTCCTCTTGCATTTGTCCATCTTCTAAAGCCGAGCGATCCAGTGATTCTGGAGCTTTCGTCTTGGCAGTTGGCCGATCTTAGGGGTCGAAACCTCTTGCGGCCAGTAATAGCGGGTATAACCAATTTAATGCACGATCATCAGAACCGTTACGAAAACTTTGCCGACTACGAAACCGATAAAACCGCAGTATTCGAGCTTCAAGGCGCGAACGATTTCTCTGTTTTCCCGGATGATGAATACGGACGAAAATGGAGTGAAACGTCGACGGGCAAGTCATATCTGGTGAAAAAGAGCGAGCCGCAGGAAAAGTTTTTTAAGGGCTCGTTTGTCGGCAACGAACAGATAGGATACTTCAGCAACGGGATTGAGAGGGAACAATTGCTGGCCAAGGAACTTCGGGTGCCAGGCGAGGTTTTTCGCCTGAATCTTCTGTTCGCCGGCACAATGGCGCGGCTTTGGGGTTTAGACTCCCAGGAGATTTTGAAAGCCTCGGCTAGCTTTGCGGGTATACCCTATCGCATGGAGTTTTTTCTGGAGCGTGATGGAATACGTTACTACGATGATACAGCTTCCACAATTCCAAATGCCACTGCGGCCGCGCTGCTGGCAATGAATCGCCCGGTGATACTGATTGCCGGCGGCACCAACAAGGAACTGGATTTCGCCCCCTTCGACAAGCCCGCAAAAAAGGCAAAACGCATCATCATGCTGGCTGGCAGCGCAACGGATATTTGGCTCCCTCGCCTGCGTGCCATGGGTTTGGAAATCGAAGATGCCAAGCACAGCATGGCCGCCGCCGTCGCAGCGGCACAAAAGGAAGCTGGAAGCGGCGATGCGATTATCCTTTCACCTGGAGCCGCCAGTTTTGGTATGTTCCGCCATGAATTTGAGCGGGGCGATGCCTTCAAGGCCGCAGTACTGCAAAAATCATAACTGCCCAGCTTCGGAATCACTGCCAGCAAACTCGTTACTGGCCCCACCTGCGGGCCGAATACTCTTCAGTCCCCGCCGAACTCGCTACTTGCACTTGCTCCATCCACAAGCCGGACAAGTGGTGCACCCCTCATGAAAAATAAGCCCGGTGTCACACTCGGGACAGCGCCAATCGCCAGTGATTATCTCCTCTCCATCCCGGATATACTTTTTAAGTACCCGTCCCACAACTCTTTCAAAATCAGTAAACTGGGTGTCCTTCTGCAGTTGTCCTATGATGAACTGCAAGGGGGTACCATGGCGAAGAGCCATCGAAATAAATCTGGCAAGCGATGCATTAGGGGTATCATATACCTTCGTAAAATCCTCGAAAACCAGACGGGGATTTCTATCTCCTATAACCAAATCGTATCGTTTCTTCTTCACTTTGCGCACCACGCCCTTCGTCCATCCGTTGATGCGAACCTTTTCGTCGTCTGGCACATCAATCCAGAATATCTCGTAAGGACTGCCATTTAGATTCCCAGTTATTACAATGTACTGCTTACCCCTCACCTTCACATGGTGTATTTCACAAGGCAACTCGAGGGGGCGAGGAGGCGCAGAGCTGCGGGATATGAACTTGTTGTCACTCTTCCCCGAATGTTCTAAAACGCCCTTCATACTGCCCTCGGGGTTGAAAGTGGTAAAACCCTTGAGTCCCTTTTTGTAGGCATAGAGGAAGAGGTCTTTGTATTGATCGAAGGTGGTGCCTGGTGGAAGATTTAGAGTCTTGGAAATTGAGTGATCGATGTTTTGTTGAATGGCGGCCTGAAGGTCTATAGAACGGTATGGGTCTATGTCCGCCGCAGTTACCATCCAGGGAGGAGCGGCCTGATCGTGGCCTTTTTCCTCCTTCCAGGCTAGCCACGCTGCATCGTAGACCGTTTCAGTGGTAACCTCATCAGCCCTGCCCACCCGAATGTTACGCTCATACTGTAGCGCAAAGGCGGGCTCGATTCCGCTGGAACAATTCTGTCCCACCGAAAGGCTTGTTGTACCAGTGGGAGCAACGGTATTCATCTGTATGTTTCGCAATCCTTGCTTCCCGATTAAAGCTCTAATATCTTCGGGTAAATCCCTAACGAAATTAGCGGCCAGGATGGGAGACGCATCGAAGGCAGGGAAGGCACCCTTTTCGGCGGCCAGTTCGGCCGAGGTTCGATAGCTGGCATCCCGCAACGTGGCCGACATTTTTGATGCAAATTCGATCGATTTATCGGACCCATAAATGATGCCTAGCATAGTCAACGTTGTTCCCAGGGCTGTGAAGCCCAGTCCGATTCGCCTCCATTGCTTGGAGAATTTCTCAATTTTATCCAAGGGATATGCCGTTACATCGAGTACATTGTCCAGGAAACGTATCCCAACTTTCACGGACCTGGCAAAGGCCTCATAGTCAAAGCTTGAATCTGAACTAAAGGGGTTGGTTACAAATTCCGAGAGCTTCATCGCAGCCAGGCAGCATAAGGAATAGGAGGGCATCACAAGCTCCCCACAGGGATTTACTCTGTCCATCGCAAAAGCCCAATAACCGTTGTTGAATCTTTCGACGGTGTCTGCATTGAAAATTCCAGGCTCGTTGTGTATAAAGGCATGCCTTGCCAACTTGTCGTAAAGCTCTCTTGCACGAACAGTTTTATACACTCTGTCGCCGAAATGCAGTTTGAACTCTTCATCATGCTCTACAGCTTTCATGAATTCATCCGTAATTTTCACCGAGATGTTGAACTGGGTGAGTTCCTTATTTGCATCACCCTGTTTCACCTCAATAAATTCCTCTACATCGGGATGAGCAATATCCAGCAGAGCTATGTGAGCGCTTCTTCGCTGCCCCCCTGTCATGATTGTCTTCGCGCTTTGATCGAATATTCTTAAAAAGCTAACTACACCGGAAGATTCACCTCCCCGTGAAAGAAAATCGCCTTTGGGTCGAAGCTTGGAGATGTCGAATCCCACTCCCCCGCCCATCTTACTGATTACAGCATCTTCTTTTAAAGAGTCGTATATACCCTCCAGGGAATCTTCGACATCGATGGTGAAGCAATTATTGTAATTCTTCATGGGACTGTCGGGCCGGGCATTTGCCAGAATACGTCCCGCTGGAATAAGACGCCCTGAATGAATCTCCCGATAGAAACTTTCTTCTATTTCGGCTCTTAAGGGCTCAGCTTCCACCGAGGCGATTTCCTTGGCTACGCTCCTAAACACCTCTTCTGCCGACTCCTCGCCATGCAGCATATACTTACGTCTGAATATTTCCTCGCAGAGCGGTTGCTTGAATGTAAAATTCTTCTTCAAAACAACGGACATGAACCCTCCTAACTTCGTGAATGCTCATTTTGTCCCCATTGGGCCTTAAATTACAAGGTGGGAAAATGCATAAAACGCTATATGTATGGCATTTATTTCCTTATTTGTCGGCAAAAACGCTACTAGCCGACTTCCAAGTCAGCGCAGTGAAGCAGTCTGATGGGTTACTCGGCAGTCTGCAATTGCGGTGGCCTTAATCTCCACCAACACATCCAGCGGAAGTCCAGCCACTTCCACAACCGCTCTTGAGGGATAAGGCACTTCAAAAAATTGTTCATAAACCTGGTTCATCGCGGCAAAGTCGTTCATATTTTTCAAGAAGATTAGAACTTCAACAACATCGTTCATCGTGCAGTCAGCCGATTTCAGGACGGCCTGCACGTTTCTCAAACTCCGTTCGGTTTGATTCGCAATTCCTTCGGGAATTTCATTATTATTCGGATCTACCGGGAGTTGTCCGGAAACGAAAACAAAATCCCGAGTGCGGATTCCCTGGGAATAGGGTCCGATGCTCCTGGGTGCCAAGGCTGTCTTAATACTATTTCTCATTTTGACTCCTGCCAAGCCTTATTCTATCAACACTGCAATTCATGGCCTATCTCAAAATAGCGCGCTCAAGCCCTATTCCGTGCAACTCGCCAAACTTTTTCTCGCCGCATGCCAGGCAAGCGTGGCACACTTCACCCGCAAAGGAAATTGGGTAACTCCCCCAAGCACCATCAAGTCTCCCCATTCCTCCAAGCTATCAGAGTTCTCCTCGCCGCGTAGCACTTTTAAAAAAACATCTATTAATCGTCGAGCCTCTTCGGGAGTCTTGCCGATAAGCCGCTCGCTCATCAGAGAGGCCGATGCGGTGCTAATGGCGCAGCCATGGCCATCAAAACACACCGACCCAATCTTTCCATCTCCCCCCACAACAAGTTCCAACTTGAGTGAATCGCCACAGGAGGGGTTTTCGTGCAAGTATTCGTCGGCTATATGGGATAGATCGGCCTTATTGCGTGGGAATTTGTAATGATCGAGTATTATTTCCATGTAGAGATTATCCAGTTCGTTCACTATCTAGAAATACTCTCTCGCGCCGACTATCGCGTCAACCAGGCGGTCTACTTCATGGATGGTGTTATACACCGCCAAAGAGGCTCGAGCAGTGGATTGGATACCCAAGTGTCGCATTGCCGGCTGAGCACAGTGGTGACCTGAGCGAATGGCTATCTGGGCTTTGTCCAGGTACTGGGCCACATCATGGCTGTGAATTCCTTCCAAATTGAATGAAAACACCCCCCGGCGTTGATTTAAATCGACCGGGCCATAGAGCTTCAAACCCTTAACGGATACAAGTTTTTCATATGCATGTTCGCCCAGCTTCAGTTCACGGGTCTCTAAGCGAGAGAGGCCGGTCGCGATCATCCAATTCAAAGCCGCAGCCAGGCCCACGACGGCGGCGACATTTGGGGTTCCGGCTTCAAATTTATACGGTAGTTCGTTCCAGGTGGATTTCTCAAGCCTCACAGTGGATATCATCTCTCCACCAGTCTGCCATGGAGGCATTTTTTCCAACCATTTCTCATGCCCCCAAAGGACTCCCGCACCCATCGGCCCGTAGGTTTTGTGCCCGCTGAAAACCAGGAAATCTGCACCTGTGGCCTGGACATCAATCGGAAAATGAGGTAGCGACTGAGCTGCATCCAATACCATGGTGATATCATGCTTGCGACACCAGGCAGAAATAGCTCGTATAGGATGGATAGTCCCGAAGGCATTTGAAATGTGAGCGACGGCGAGGATACGTATTTTTTCTGCCCTCCCATCTTTCTCCAGCGTCTCTAGGAAATCAATGTTAAGCGTGGCATCCTCGTTAACCGGAATAGCTACGAGTTTCGCATCGGCACGATTTGCCGCCTGTTGCCACGGAACAAAGTTGGAATGATGCTCAAGCGCGCTCACAAGCACAATATCGCCCGGACTGAGGAGCAACTCTCCTAAGCTCCAGGCACAAAGATTCAGACCCTCGGTGCTGCTCTTGGTAAAAATGATTTCTTGTGACGAGGCGGCGTTTAAATACTGCCTCACAACAGCTCTGGAATTCTCCAGCGCCAGAGTGGATATCTCGGCCAGTTTATACAGGGAACGATGAACATTGGCATTTTCTTCCCTGTAATAGCGGTTCATTGCGCTAAGCACTGATTCGGGTTTCTGACTGGTGGCAGCGTTATCAAGATAAGCAAGCTCTGAATTGTTGGCAAGTAGTGGAAATTCTTCTCTGATTTCCTCACCCAATTCGGCCTTGGAATCAACACTGAAAACACCGGAGATCATTTAAAACACCCTTTAACTGTAATCGGGTAACTGTATATAGACATTCTCGCCCCTCTGTTCAACAGGGAAGGCGCTAACTCCCTCGGTTGCAGGCAAACCACTAACTTCGCCGGTTATACAATCAAAAGACGAGCCATGCTTCTCGCAGTATACACGCCCGTTCCAAACTTCACCGGACGAGAGCTCCGAGTATTCATGCGAACAGGTATCATCGAGTGCACCCCATCCATCGGGTAGTTTGAAAATCACAATATCGTAGCCCTCCACGTCAACCGCCAGGGATGCCCGGTAGCTGGGAAAATCAGCAAACTCCGACAAACTGGCCGCTTTCACCCATCGGCCCATAAACTGCTCACACTCATCGCGGCATCTATGTCACTTTCAAGCATTTTCCACACAGAAGCCGGGGCATTGTCAAAAGCCTTCAACAAAAACCCACGGATAAGCTCGCGGGTGGCCTCTTCTGGCGAATAACCGCGAGTTTCCAGATAAAAAATCTGATTTTTATCAAGTCGCCCTGTTGTCGAACCGTGACTGCATTTGACATCGTCCGTCAGAATATTTAGTTTCGGAAGCGAATCTGAGCGCGCTCCGGCACTCAAAATGAGATTATTGTTGGTGAGATAGGCGTCTGTTTTCGCTGCATGAGGCCACACATCTATCAGACCTTGGAAAATGGCGCGGTGTAAGACCGCGCCATTGTAAAGCGCGTTCGAGGTGGTATGAGCGGCTCGATGTTCTTGAATCGTGCCGATATCATAGTGTTTGCCCTCCCCTGCCACATAAATACCATTTAACTGGGCATCTGCTTTCATGTCCTTTAACAGAACTCTGGTACGAGTCTTCAGCAGGGTTGTTCCAAAATGGGACTCACGAAATTTCACGCTGGCATTTTCTTCTACTTCAATTCTACCGTGTAAAAATGCCACAATCGATGCTCCAAGATTCTGTCGCAGTGTAATATCCAATTTTGCTCCGGGTGAGACAGAAGCAGTCAGGCCCCCATTGAGGATTGGCGTTATGGATTTATCATGTTCTGGAGTTCCTTCCAAAGACCAGATAACAGCACCCTTCGCGCCCGATGCCGCTACGATGTGTAAGTGAGGAGCCGAAAACAGGGACTTCCGAGTATATTTGGAACACTTCAGTCGTTCTTCCACCAGTACTGGCTTGTCAGACTCCCCAGTCAGCTCAAGTATTAAACAACCAGGCATATCACGATAGTGCCACGCCGTGATTCTCTCTGCAGAATCATTCAGTTCGGCTTCGCCCACCACCTTGAGGGTTTCAGGGACATCATCCAGTGCACACCACCACAGATTGAAACCGGCATCTCGGAGCAGCTCGGGGGAGGACAGCCCTGTCACAACTCCATTCTCACTTATGACTCTTCCAGCAAAGCCCTCTGGCAATGAGGAGGTAAGATAATTCTCCTCATCCTGTATTTCGCCGGCCAAATTGGCATTCGAATCCAGGATTCCTCTAGGCAGGAGACGAGCCAGGTCAGTACGCCGCCAATCTTCCTCGTCGGCGCTCGGCCAAGTTATCCGCCCGAAGAGTTCTTCCGCCG
This sequence comes from Olavius algarvensis spirochete endosymbiont, assembly GCA_900608495.1. GTDB lineage: Bacteria > Spirochaetota > Spirochaetia > DSM-2461 > DSM-2461 > UBA2779. The sequence goes on from UWYT01000094.1 coordinate 13,310, forward strand.
ATTTCCTAAGCGAATTTATCATCCCACACTCCCCTCCATCTCCAGCTCTATCAGGCGATTGAGTTCTACCGCATACTCCATGGGTAATTGCTTTACTAGCGGATCCAGGAACCCATTGACAATCATCATCGAGGCCTCTTCCTCCGACAGGCCTCTTGCCATCAAATAAAAAATCTGATCCTCGCTAATTTTGCTGACCCTCGCCTCATGCTCGATGGACACATCCTCAGATTCAATCTCCATATATGGATATGTCTTGCTTACGGAGTTCTCATCGAGAATCAGCGCATCACAAACCACATGGCTCTTTATGTTGTTCAAGCCCTCGGCCACCTTAATTAAACCGCGATAAGTAGCAGTACCGCCATCCTTGCTAATCGACTTGCTGGTAATCACGCTGGAAGTATTGGAAGCCGCATGGATAATCTTTCCCCCTGCATCCTGCTCCTGTCCCTTGCCCGCAAAAGCGATGGAAAGTACTTCTCCATGTGCGCCCTCACCCATCAGCCATACAGCCGGATACTTCATCGTACGTTTAGAACCGATATTCCCATCCACCCATTCAACTGTTGCCTTTTCGGCGGCATAGGCCCGCTTAGTGACAAGGTTATAAACATCGCCCGACCAGTTTTGAATCGTCGAATATCGAACCCTTGCTCCTTTCTCAGCCACGATTTCCACCACCGCGCTATGTAATGAATCAGTGGTATAAACCGGTGCGGTACAGCCCTCGATATAGTGAACAAAACTATTCTCGTCCACTACAATGAGAGTACGTTCGAACTGGCCAAAATTCTCCGAATTGATTCGGAAATAGGCCTGAAGAGGAATCTCAACCTTAACATTCGGCGGAACATATATGAAGCTTCCACCCGACCAAACCGCCGTATTCAAGGCTGCAAACTTGTTGTCATTGAATGGAATAATTGTTCCAAAATATTTCTGAACAATCTCTGGATATTCCTCCACTGCTTGTTCCGGCGACAGGAACAGCACCCCTTTGCCTCTCAACTCCTCATGAATTGAATGATAAACCACCTCCGAATCATACTGGGCGCCGACGCCCGCCAGGAAATCCCTCTCAGCCTCTGGCAAACCCAAACGATTATAGGTTTTCAAAATATCCTCTGGCAAATCCTTCCACGAAGAAACCTGGCCCATCGAGGATTTGGCATAGTAGTAGATGTTATCGAAATCAATATCGCCAATCTGTGCGCCCCAATTTGGCATTGGCTTCCGAAGAAAGGCCCGCAAACCCCTCAGTCGATATTCCAGCATCCACTCCGGTTCGTTCTTCTGCTCACTAATCGCTCTTACCAAATCCTCGGAAAGTCCCTTTTGTGGTTTGAAAACGGATTTGTCAGGATACGAAAACCCATATTTATAGTCCGTAAACCCCGCTATTGGTGCAGACCTCATGCTCCAAGTCTCACTTTCATGTCCTCGAATTGCATGGTATCCCTAACCCACTCATAGCCTTTTGCCTCCAGTTCATCCACTATTTCCGGTCCCCCGGAAAGAACAATGCGCCCATCAACCATTACATGAATCTTATCTGGTTTAACGTAATCGAGAATTCGCTGATAGTGAGTTATCAGAAGCGCCCCGAAACCCTCCTCCCTCAACCTGTTTATCCCCTTGGCCACTATCTGAAGCGCATCAATGTCCAAGCCAGAGTCGGTTTCGTCCAAAATCGCAAAATTCGGCTTCAGCATCAGCATCTGGAGTATTTCCATCCGTTTTTTCTCTCCACCCGAAAAACCTTCGTTTAGGTAACGGTTGATGAAATTCCGATCAATGCCCATGTAATCCATCATATGTCTAAGCTCCCTGATATACTCGGTGACACTGAATCGTCCCTCCTCGCCCCGGCGTAGTTCCACAGCCCGCTTAAGAAATTTCCCCACCGTAATACCCGGAACTTCGACTGGATACTGAAAAGCCAAAAACAATCCGGCACGAGCGCGTTCAAAGCTTTCCATTTCAGAAATTTTCATTCCTCCCATGGAAAAACTGCCTTCAAAAATTTCAAACTGGGGATTTCCGGCAATAACGCCTGCAAGCGTACTTTTACCAGAACCGTTAGGTCCCATCAGCGCGTGAACTTCATTGTCAGGTATCTCAACAGTGATTTCCCGCAATATTTTTTTCCCCGGTAAACCGGCTACTAAATTATCAATTACCAGATTCATAAATCTCCTTAACTATTATAAAATGAGGCTTCCGCCTGCCTAAATCGGATAACCCATCATAAGCCTAGCATTTTCGCTCATCATATTTTGATTCCAGGGTGGATTCCAGACTACTTGAGCGCGTACATCCGTTACATCCGTTTGTGTTCTGATTTTCGATATGACATCGGAAGTAATCACATCTCCAAGAGGGCACCCTGGGTAGGTAAGAGTGAAATCAACCTCCGCTATGTTTTCCTCAACAACCTGAACCCGATATACCAATCCCAAATCGACAATATTCATATTCAGTTCCGGATCGATAACATCGTAAAGTGCATCCTTTACATCCTGATCACTTGCCACTCGTACCAGCCTCCAGTGCTAAAAACTTATCCAGAGTGGTATTCTCAACGAAGTCCATCCACCTATCTTGAAATATCTGAATAAGAGGTTTGATTGTACAACCGCATTCATCCTGCACGCAGTGCCCATCCACCGTTAGACAGTCAGCAATTCGCTCGTCCCCGCGAACAGCCTCGATAATCTGCTTCAATCGAATCAAACCTGGCTCCCTAGCCAGCCGATAACCGCCACGTGGTCCCATCTCAGCAAGAAGCACTCCTCCTCCTCTCAATTTTTGAAGAATCAAGGCCAGGAGTTTGTATGGGATGGTGTATCGTTTTGATAACTCTCGGGCCGAAAGCAATGTCTCATCCACCTGCCGGGACATCTCCACCAGGGAGATTAACGCATATTCCATGTCCTTATTTAATCGAAACATTAACGCTCCATTTATCTTGTCTTTATACTACCAAAAAACTAGTATAAGTCTGAAACAAAAACTGAGTCAACTCTTTTTTGTGTCAGAATCCTAAAAACACGCGGTCTAATCAAAAGAACCGCATCCCGCCTGAAATTGTTGTCAGCTTTCTTCCAAAAGACGATAAAATCTTGATTTTTTTGTGTGTGTTAAGATTTTTTTGTCATTTTGATTTTTTTGTGTTAAAATGAAGACTATGAAGAAGAACATTCTATTAATCGTAACAGGGCTGTTAATTCTACTTTGCTTAACTTCACCTTTGAGTGCCGTGGATCTCAAAATAGACTATCTTGACGGTAACCTTGAATACCGAAGAGATAACAACGCTTGGCAACAACTGGCAATTGGAGATCTCATTCCGGAAGAGGCGTCTATTCGACTCTCAGGCAATGGCTTCGCTGAGCTTTCCGCCGGAGCCAGGAAGATTACTCTTACGAAGGACGGAGTATACAACAATGACGACTTAGCCAGCGACAATACCAACTCCATCAATCTTCGTCAACTAATCGGTTCCAAGTTTTCATCGTTGATCAATCGCGCTGACACTTCGAAAAACACCGCTGCTGCGGTCCGGGCACGCAGGGCCAGTGACTATGGCTCCATTGCTTGGGAAGATGATTCAACCGACTATCTCCAGGATGGAATGACTCTTATGAGCAAGGGTGATTTTCTCGGGGCCAGGGAGTTGTTCAAAAGAGGAGCTCTGTGGGAATCCGGTGCTTTGCAACGTGAATGCTTATTCCGACAGGGAGAAGTTGAGCAAATACTGGGTAATCCTCGAATAGCGCGTGATACTTTGACTAGCATTGCCCCCCTCGAAACCGACCCATTTCTGGGTGAATACTCGGTTGTAATGGCTACTCTGTACATTGAGAGCAGGGAGTACGCGAAAGCCGACTCAATACTTGCTCTCTATCTGGATACTAATCCAAAGGATGAAGCAGCTCAGTCTGCCTGGTATCTTTCCGCACTCAGTATGGATGCGCAGGGAAACAAATCTGGCAGTCGGAGTAATTTGCAGAAAGCTGTAGAGCTCAACCCGGACACCCAAATTGGTATAAGTGCCGCACAACTGCTGAAATAGCGATACCCTCATCCCCCCTAGACATTGTGGCAGGCTACGAAATGGCCTGCTCCCTTGTCGATAAGCTCTGGGGTTGCTTTCGTGCACAAATCCGATACCAGGGGACAGCGTGTTGCAAAACGGCAACCATCCGGTGGATCAATTGGCGAGGGCACATCACCACGGAGGATGGTTCTCTTGTTTTTCCTTGTCAAATCGGGATCCGGTATTGGTATTGCGGACAGGAGAGCCCTGGTGTATGGGTGCTGTGGATGTGCGTATAGCTCATAGCTTTCGGCAACTTCCGCGAACATACCGAGATACATTACGCCAATCCTGTCGGAGATATGCTTTACCATAGATAAATCATGGGCGATAAACAAATAAGTGAGTTTCATCTCGTCCTGAAAATCTTCCAGCATATTGACAATTTGAGCCTGAATTGAAACGTCGAGAGCCGAAATCGGTTCATCGCAGATTATCAATTCTGGTTCCACCGCCAAGGCTCTGGCAATACCTATTCGCTGACGCTGTCCTCCGGAGAATTCATGAGGATAACGATTCGCGTGTTCCCGCTTCAATCCAACATAATCGAGTAGTTCGAAAATTCTTTCCTGCCTTTCCCGATCCTTGAAAATATTGTGAACCAGAATGCCCTCTCCGACAATATCTGTAACTGTCATCCGGGGATTCAAAGAAGCATAAGGATCCTGGAAGATCATCTGCATGCGTTTACGAAAAGGAAGGAGATTCTTCTCACTCATAGCCGTAAGATTGGTACCATCAAGGAAAATTTCACCGCCAGTAACGTTATATAGACGGATTATCGTTCGACCCATAGTCGATTTGCCGCAACCGGATTCACCAACAAGTCCAAAGGTTTCCCCGCGATCAATATGAAAGGAAACATCATCCACTGCCTTCAAAAACGATTTCCTGAAGATGCTCCCTCTCCGAATCCGAAAGTATCTGCGGAGATTTCTAACTTCCAGAAGGTGTTTTGTATCGATCAACAATCTTCCCCTTGCTATAGCCGTTGATTTTTGGCGCATTCTCATGAAGCAGCCAACACACGGATATATGAGTATCGCTCAAGCGAATAGTAGGTGCGGCTTCTTCGAGACATATCCTCATTGTGTATGAACAGCGCGGCGAGAAAGGACAACCTTTCGGCGGATACATTAAATTCGGAGGCGTACCCCGAATGGGTACTAGGCGCTTTTCGCTAATTGCCAGGTTACTCGGTATAGACTGGTGCAGCCCCACCGTATATGGATTTTGAGGATTGTAAAAGATATCTCTCTCGTTCCCCGCTTCCATAATAGTTCCACCGTACATTACAATTATTCTGCTGCAAACTTCGGCTATTACTCCCAAATCGTGAGTAATCAGTATTATTGAAGCATTAATGCGCGCTCTCAAATCGTTCATCAAATCCAGAATTTGAGCCTGGATGGTTACATCTAAAGCCGTCGTTGGCTCATCGGCTATTAGTAATCCGGGATTACTGGATAGGGCAGTGGCAATCATTACTCTCTGGCGCATTCCTCCCGAAAATTCATGTGGATAGCTCTTAATCTGTTTCTCGGGCTCCGGAATTTTAACTAGTCTCAACATCTCAACCGCCTGCGCGACAGCCTTTTTCCGACTTAGATTTCGATTATGATAACGAATAACCTCAACCATTTGATTTTCGATGCGATAGACAGGATTTAAAGATGTCATAGGATCCTGAAATATCATGGATATTTCATTTCCGCGCAATTCGCACATCTCGCGCTGACTCTTTTTCATCAAATCTTCGCCATTGAATATAATCTCACCCTGCTTAATCTTCCCGGGTTTTTCGATCAAACCCATTATCGAGAGCGCGGTAACACTTTTCCCCGAACCAGATTCACCGACAATGCCCAATACGTCCCCTCGATTCAGATAGAACGAGACTCCTCTAACCGCTTGAATTTCGCCCAAATGCGAAAAAAATGAGGTGCTGATATTCTTGACTTCAAGCAATGGTTCGCCGCTCATTGTTTCAGCCCTTTCTCAGCCTGGGGTCTAGCGCATCGCGCAGTCCGTCTCCCAGGAAATTGAAAGACAACATAGTAATTGCAATGGCCATCGACGGGAAAAACAACTGATATGGAAAGGATAGAAGCGCAGAGAGCGCATCCTCGGTTAGGGTTCCCCAAGATGCCATGGGAGCTGAAACCCCCAAGCCAATAAAGCTTAAAAACGCTTCAGTGAAGATGGCTCTGGGAATCATCATCGTCATGGATATGATAATCGGGCCGATTGTATTGGGTATCAGATGCCTCGATATGATTGATCGCTTCTTCACACCCAGCGCTCTGGCGGCTAAAACAAATTCCTGCCCCTTCAGGGATAATACCTGTCCTCGTACCAGTCGCGCCATAGTAACCCAATAAACACTTCCCAACGCGATTATCATTGTCCATAGGCCGCGGTTACCCACCAGAACCATAATGAGAATCACATAGATGAGTAGGGGGATAGAATTAAGGATATCGACAAATCTCATCATGAGGATATCGGTGCGGCCCCCCTCATATCCGGCAATACTGCCATACACGGCCCCTATTAGCAGATTCGCCAATGAGGCCACGAAGGCCACAATAAGCGATATTCTGGCGCCGTACATAACTCTAACTAGAATACTCCTGCCAATCGAATCGCTTCCAAAGGGATAGGTTCTGTTGAATACTGTCTTCGTAGCTTCGGTTATCGGATCACCCCCGTTAGCCACGAGGGTGAAATTATAGTCGGCCTCTTTGCCTGGCAGCAGATTATAAGAAAAATCCAATTCTATTTCTAAACCCCGCCTGGCATCAAAATATGTGTAGGCTTTCCTCTCCAAATCTTTGTTCGTATCGAAAATCCGCTCAAGTATTTCACCCTTTTCACTAACACGAAGCAAATTATAGTCTTTCGTCAGGAAGACATAGTAATCATCAGCCACTTCGTAAATGTCCAGTCTAGGTGGTGTCCTGGCATAGTCCAAAATCTGATCCGAATACGAAAACCGCGAAAAGAACGGCCCCAAGACTGCAAATAGGATGGTGCTTATTACCCCGGCAAGCCCAGCCATGGCCAATTTGTGCTTCTTCAATCGACGCCATGCATCCTGCCAATAGGTAAGAGATTTTTCAAGTGTTTCCAGATTCTGACTTTCTTCTTTGCTCACAAATCCGAAATAATCAGCTTCGGATGGCATGTCTAAGGGATTTCCTTATCAAATCTTATTCGCGGATCAATCATAGCGTATAAAACATCCACCAGATAAATCATTAAAACGTAAAAGGAAGCATAGAGCACCGTAACGCCCATAATTACAGTGTAATCACGGCTACTAACGCTCTCAACAAAATATCTCCCGATGCCAGGAATAGCGAAAATGCGTTCAATAACAAAAGATCCTGTCATAAGAAGAGCAATGGTGGGTCCCAGGTAGGTAATCACAGGTATCAGGGCATTTCTCATTGCATGTTTGCCGATTACAGACAGTTCCTTCAAACCATTTGCGCGTGCGGTTCGAATATAGTCCTGCCTTAGCACCTCCAGCATACTCGATCGGGTAAGTCGCGCCACAAAAGACAACGAATATCCGCTTAAGGCAAGTATAGGCCCGATATATGCCCATGGAGTTCTCAATCCAAAACTGGGTACCCACCCAAGTTTTCCAGCAAACAGATAGATATACAAGGTGGCTATAACAAAATTCGGGATTGTAACTCCCAAAGTCGCCATGAACATAACAAAGTAATCAACAGGACGATTCTGCTTCAGGGCAGATACTATCCCAACAGGGATACCAACTAGAATTATGAGCAAAACGGCAAGAAACCCAATCTTTGCGGTAGCTGGAAAACCAAGTCCAATCAGCTTATTTACGGAAACACCCACCCTGGAAAACGACGGACCCAAGTTAAAAGTCAACAAGCTTTTCATATAGTCGAAATATTGAACAATTAGCGGCGCGTCCAAGTTGTATTTAGCATTCAACGCCCGCATGATTTCATCTGGCACCGGACGTTCTCTTGTAAACGGCCCTCCGGGTATGGAACGCATCATGAAAAAGGTTACCGTCGCAATCAAAAAAATCGTAAACAGGGATTGGATAAATCGTCTAAAAAAGTAATTTCTCACGATGCTGTCACCCTCGAAGAGTATTTTGAACTAAAAAGGAAGGCCGATCGTCTCCGAACGGCCCACTTCCTTACGCTTTATCTTTCAAGATAGGCACCACTAAAATCCAGTGCGCTGAGCACGCTCCTTGTCCAGTTCTTCACTTGCGGTGATGATAAGTAAATCTCGGTGTAATAGTACACAGGGGCAATCGGCAAATCAGTCATCAAAATCTTTTCTGCTTCATAAAGAGCTTCAAAATGCTCCGCGCCGACTGTCTTATTGGCATAGGATACAAGCTCGTCAAAGGTGCTATTGTTATAATGGCTATCGTTATAGTCATTATCTACCTGAAATATAGCAAGTAAACCCATGGGGTCCATGAAGTCTGTCAGCCAGCCGCCTCGGCAAACTTCGTATTCACCTTGCTTCCGCGTATCTTGGAATACTGCCCATTCCTGGTTGATAAGGTCGGTTTCGATGCCCAAATTTGTCTTCCACATTTCCTGCACCACTTCGGCCACCAGCTGATGGTTCTCGCTGGTGTTGTATATGATGGTGAATTTTGGGAATCCTTCACCATTGGGATATCCGGCCTCCGCCAATAAGCGTTTTGCCTCTTCAATCCCACTTCCGTCAGTCGGTATTCCACTGCTGGCGGCAGTTTCGGCGAAATCGTTTCCCTGGTGATCAATGAAACCCACGGGTACAAAACCAGCTGCTGGAATTTTTCCTCCACCCACAATCTCACAAATTTTTTCCCTATCAATGGCAAGGGTAAGCGCCCTTCGCACCCTCTCATCCTTCCACATGTCTAAATCCAGATTGAAGCTGTAATAATATGTACCAAGTAAAGGGAATATATAGAATTCTGGATTTTCCGCAGTCAGTCTGGGAATTTCCGATGGAGGCACATCATTTAGAAAATCGAATTCACCTGCCTGATAAGCGGTGTATGCAGTGGTTAAATCATCAATGAATGCAACTTCGATAGCAGAGAGTTTCACATTGTCTGCCTTCCAATAGTTGGGATTTTTCTCCATCCTCAAACCTTCACCAATTGTGTATTCCGCGAGTTTGAAAGGACCGTTGCTGATAGCCAGTTCTGGATCGCTTGCCCAAATCCCATCCGGACCGGCCTCAACAGAGCTTTGCTTGACAGGCATGAAATGATAAAAAGCTACAAGCGAAATGAAATATGATGTTGGGTTTGACAGTTCTACTTGCAAAGTATAGTCGTCCAGGGCTTTGATTCCAACATCTTCCAAAGAGCCTTTACCTTCCGCAACATTCTGAGCGCCAACCACGTTGGTATACTCCCAAATCCAGGAATACTCAGATGCCGTTGCGGGATCCATAGCGCGCTTCCAGGAATATTCGAAATCGTGCGCCGTCAATCTGGAACCATCAGACCACAGCGAATCACGAAGTTTGAAGGTAACAGTTTTTCCGTCGTCGGAGATTTCCCAACTCTCTGCAATACCAGGTTTAACAACACCTGCCTGTTCACGAACCAGGCCTTCATACAGGTTACTGATAACATCGCCACCATCAGTTGCGCCGTTCAGAGCGGGATCTATAGTTTTCGGACCGGAAGATGAAAGATTCCAATAAAGCGTTGATGCAAAATCCGAATCCCTGTCATCCCTGTCTCCTTTGCCGCTAACGATGGTTGTCACCCCTAGTAGCACAAGCACCAAAGAAATCAGTTTTCTTCTCTTCAAGATAATCCTCCTTAAAATTGAATTTTATACCTTCTCAACATTGTTGTCTACTGGTGATTGGCTTCTGATTTCATTCAAGTCTAAATATCTAAGGGTCGCAAAATTCCTTATGCTTTCTCATCGTTGAAGAGCGGTCCCTAAAAAATTGCCGTATGTTTTGTGTAAGCAGGCTGTCTGAACTAATCAAGTATCAGTCATGTCAATTTTCCAGAATAACTATCTCTACCCTTCGATTCTTTTTCCTGCCTTCAGTGGTGGAATTGTCGCCAATTGGCTGCGAATGCCCCATGCCGCGAATCACCACTTGTGACTCTGTTCTTACTCCCCGCTCGATAAGAAACCGAGCTACGGCCTGTGCGCGTTGATAAGAAAGCTCCCAACCATCCGAACTTCCCGGGGGTTTTGCAGTATGCCCAACAACTAGAATATCTCTATCTGGATAACGTCTAAGCACTCCCACAATTTCCTCCAGCTTCTCCTCCTCCCCACTAAGCATCCGCGCCTCGTCTGGCACAAAATGTATATCATTCAGTGAGATACTAACTCCCTCGTCAATGGATTTGGCCCTAATATCATCGCTGGTTAAATCTTCAATCTCTTCGATTATCGAATTCTTATCGAGCACAGTATAATATACTGCCTGACCTTTCGAGGTACCCTTGAAAGTGAACACTATCCCATCGTTCATAAGATAGCTGTATTCGAACCCTCCCGTTTCCGCATAATTCCTACCAGAACTGGCATCCCATAATACTTCCTGCCAAAATGTTCCAATAATTTCAACGGGAAACCAAGCATAAGCATCAAAAAGTTTAAGCGTGTCCAAATCCGGAGTCCACTGATAACTGCAATCTATTGAAACTCTTTCCATCCGTCTCCCGTCACGCTCGATCGATTCCAGATATTTGTAGTGCGCTGCAAATGGAATCTCCAGAAGCATGTCAATTTGAAAGAACAGCTTCTTGAAGTCGAAAACTTCTACACCGCTGGCTGTCCATCCCGCACCCAAAGGAACAAAACCATCAGGATAAACTGGGATATTGCGGGTCATCGGTACCGGAGATTCCGTTCTGATACCTGATATACGCCCTCGAACATCTCTCCGATACTCAACTTCATAATTTTCAAACCAGGAATAAATATCAGAGTCTGTCGCCTTTTCGGATATCTGATAATTGACTCGCAACAAACCACCATCTCCCTCTCCTTCAACAACCTCAACAGAAATCTTGTTTCGGATCTGCGAACTGGAACTGTACTCGCCATTTACCAACACTTCCTCATCTATAATGCTGGTTAAATGCCACTTGTCACCCTTGTTGTGGATGTAGTTAAAGCGAGTCTGAGGGAAAATTCGAGAACTGGAAAAGAATGCGAATAGAGCGAACACAAGGCATCCGACACGAACTCGCCACATCACCAACCGAATGGTTCCGAGTGCTAAGGTTTCAGGTCGACTACAACACGCAAACACGGAATTAATCTGTCTCACGCGCTCCAGCAACATTACGATTATCGCTTGGGAAACGCTTGAGCGAGCAGTATCGCAAATGATGAGAATTCAGGCACTGAAGTTAAGAATCAACCCTGCCTTTACCTGACTTGACACCGCACCATACTCCTTAATCTCGGTTTGTTGCAAACCAGCAAGGCCGGAATTGCTAACTAGATGCTTCTTTCTTGCCTGCAACATGCTGACAATGCGATTAAGTAAAAACAGTCTGGAAATCGGCACCGTGTTCTCACCCGCGGAAGCAGGGGTGCCTGAAACGTGTCTGAATTGTGCGAATACAGTATGAGAGGGTTTAACGGGAACCGATACGCGTCCGTCGGACTGGGAAACACGCACTATCCGAAGAGGTGATAACTGGCCACTTACCGCAACGGAATCCATTTTAATCCTCACAACAGCATTATCGGAGAATTCAAGTATGAAATTAACTTAATAGCTAATGCATTCTTCGGTGTTCGGAATTGGTTTGACAGTTTATGCACATAACCGCATAGGGAATGGCGCTAAGACGTTCATCAGTGATTCTTTTCCCACAGCTCACACAAATCCCGAAGCGACCATTCTCAAGACGGCCAAGAGCCGCTTCAATTCTTTTCAACCTCACTGTATCCTTTGTTCCAATGACTTCCAGAATTCGAGCATCTATATCATTGGAAGCCACATCCGCAAGGTCTTTCACACCCATGTCCTCTACGGCCGCTCGGAAATCTTTGTTTTCATTGATTAGAGTATTGAGAACTTCTTCCTTGAGTTCTGTCAATTTCCGCTGCATTTCGGTTTTGAACTTCTCGTTCATAAAAACTCCGTGTAAAAACGCACACAATTTGAATGATAGTTCTCAGTTTGTCAATAAGCTTGGGAGATTGTGGGCACAATCCAGATTGGAAGATAACCGAATGCAACATTATTTTTGCGGCCTTGACTGGACGCTACGCCGTAAAATATTGTACGTTCGGAACTAAAGGTGAAAACAAAGCTTCAGGAGGACGCTTTTTGAAGGAAGAGGCCATAGAAGTGGAGGGAGTTGTGAAAGAGTCACTTCCCAATACAATGTTTCGAGTTGAACTGAAAGCAGGTCACCTGATTTTGGCCCACCTATCAGGAAAAATGCGGAAACACTACATTCGTATCGTACCTGGTGACAGAGTTCGCGTTGCCCTGTCCCCCTACGATCTCACTCGGGGCAGAATAATCTACCGAGAACGCTGACGTAACAGAAACCAGGTTACGCCCGAACCGCCGTCCTTTGCTTTAGCTCTTCCAAACCCTCCAACTTCGGTGCTACTCTCAAGACAATTGCGTACCACAGACCCCAGTATCGCCTGGCCTTTAGAGTGCAGCCCTTTGCCATGAATAATCAATCCCTTTCGAAGCCCACGCCTCCGCATTGAGCCAATAAAGGCCCCTATCTCCCTCCTCGCCTCTTCCTCAGTTGAGCCATGCAGATCCAACACATCCTGGTGAGCCTTCCGCCTCCAGTTCACTCTCATCTTGTTAAGATGGTTAGAATCTCCCTCCTCCTTATCTCCAAGCGCCCGGGCATCAGGTGGATAATCATCAAGCCAGTTCCCGCTAATCGCGGCCGTGCTGAGAACCACCAGAAAAGCCTTCCGAACCACAGAGCCATCGAACCAACTTACCAGGCCGCGCCTGCTCTGTCCGTTTTCCCGGTCACTTCGACGATTTTTCCATCTATCCAATATCGTATCGAAACTCATCCCTAATATCTCCCCGAAACAACAATCAGCAAGGAACGCGGTAACCAACCCCCCAAGCCATAACCGGTCCGTACCAGGCAATAATCATCCTTAAAAAACAACAATTCTCAACATTTCACCTGCGAAAGTTGAATCAAGTCGGCAGCCAGCGAGCCCGGAAATTTCTTAAGCGGTTTTGAATCTTCTTTCACCCCCGCTGTATGTCGATTCCAAAGATGATCGCAAACTCCTACAAAGACAGATGATGAAAGCAAAAAGAACGTACATATTATGAAAAAAAATTCACTTCCCTTTACACCCCTTCAAAACATCAAAATAGCCAACGACAGCAGAAGTGGAATAAAAACAGAAGCCGGTGGAAAAGACAAGGTGGAGGGAATCTGGTTTGAAAGTTCCAGGCGATTCTCCGGGATGCTGTTTCAACTTGAGAGCCGGGCTCCTGGCGGAAGCCAACAGCAAGGGCACAGACAACACGAGAATCAGCGATAACGCCGCCAAGACTCCACTTGAACAGTTCCAGGCTCAACTTCCTCTGTCCGAGAAATATCATCAACACTGGAAAACCCGACAGGTACGAAACGTCCAAAGTCCATTTCTCACAATGAAAAAAGATTTCTCAATAGCGAAACAGGCTGGGTTCCAAGAAGCAAATCAGCATTGGAACCATGCCCCGCGGTCTCGATATCTGTGCCGTCCACAGTGGGCAAACCAGGTTCCAGACGGGCGGCTCAAAGATCCAGCATACCCTGGCTTTTGTCATGGGCACCGCAAGCATAGCCTCATCCCTTAAATGCAACGAGCGAAAATTTCGATAAGGAATCCAGCCTCATCTTCGGGGCGCCTTCTAACGGGAAAGAACTGGAGAGCCTCGACACCTTCTTCATCCGTGCCAACCTCCAAAACATCCGACTTGGAAGCTCGAAAATCCGCGAGCCACTTCTATCTCATCTTACCCATTCCCAGAATTCTTCATATTCCTTCTTAAATAAATTCTTATAAACGAAATAAATTCTTATAAACGAGTTAAAAGAGTAAAAGAGCAGTTTGGAATATCCAAGGACTGTAAATCCCGCCTTGCTTCCTGCATCTAAGAAATCCAAAAGGCCTGAGGGAATCTGCACCTGTCCTTTATTCGACTCACGGCAACCAGGGAAACAATGCAGCGTCGAATCTCCTGCCGGCTTTGATTGATTCTATGGTTTCTTAGAATTTGATGTCTGAGTTCAACACTTCCTTACAATGTTATCTTAATCTTATCCACCACCTGTTCAAGAACCGCAAGTTCCTCATACCGGGCTGGAATAGTCAACATTAATCTTGATTGGAAAACAATCAAGCCGGCTTCTGGAAGTCGATAGGTTCCTTCCTGCTCAATCGAATTCCGGGTGGCCATAACAAGAAGTGGCCTGGGTAAGTTCTGTTCCCCAATTGTAACCTGGTTCTCGAACACCGCCTCCAGTAAGGCAGATTGAACCTTCGCAGTTACTCTGCTGATTTCATCAGCCAATACAACATTGTAAAAAACGGCCCTCTGCGAGTACAAATTCGCCAGTCTGCTGTCTGCTTGAGTCTGCCGGCAGCAAATCCGGAGTAAACTGAGCATCCAACCCTTTAATGACTTCGTCAGGCCGGATACGCCTTCAACCAGTATATGACCCGACGCAATCAGTCCAATCAGCCAACTCCCTCATGTCCCACCCGCCGTCCTGTTGTCTTACGAGCTTCATCCACACAGATTCATTGCGTTATTGATTTGTGTCGCGATATCCACGCAATTTCCCCTTAAGTCCGGTAATCGGAATTTATTTTTACGTACTCTTCAGACAAATCTGAAGCAATCACCGATGCGGAGGCCATTCCCATATTCAAGGCAATCTCAATCTCCACCTTCTTCTCGTGAATCGGCCAACCATGCGGGGGTATGGGCAGCTCCGAATCCTTAAGATAGCTGTGCAAGAATTCCTCCATCTTTTTTCCCAAATGGAACGCGCCATTGCGGAAAACAGTTCTGCCTCCAATGCCCAGTTCCAACTTCTTAGGATTGATTCCAATCCCCAGGCGTCCGCACTCCGCTCCAAGCGACTGGAGAATTCGCCCAACGTTAGGATCGTTGCCCCTTATCGCCAACTTGCTTAACGGAGCATTGGCCACAGCGCGGGCCAATCTATGGGCCTCGGCGGTATTTGAGGCACCAGCAACGCTTACCCTGATTACATGGGCGCAACCTTCACCGTTTCTAACTACATCCTCAGCCAAATTGAATGAAACTTCCATCAGAGCATTTCTGAACTCATCGTTGCCAGGGTAGGAATGCAGGCAGGAGGACAAAAGAAAAACTGAATCGCTTGTGCTGGTTTCGCCGTCTATGCTTATTCTGTTGAAGCTTCCATCCACCACCTCCAGGAAAATGCGCCTTCCGACGTCCCGTGGAAAATCCACATCGGTGAGAATAAAGGCGAGCGCTGTCGCCATATTCGGCTCAACCATTCCCGCTCCCTTGGCAATACCCAAAATTCTTCCCGCACCACAGTCGTGTGAACGCACCTTTGGCCAGGAATCAGTTGTCATGATTGCTTTGGCAAATTCGAGAATCAAACCCGTACTCATATTACCTTTGAGGTCCGTGAGCGCGGCTTCTATCTCTTTCAAAGGCAAGGCCCAGCCAATAACCCCCGTCGAAGAGGGGAAATAAGGTGCAGAGTCGCCAAAAATTTCGCTACAGAATTCCGAAAGTCGCCAGGAAGCTTCGAGTCCTCCCTCTACGCCAACATTGGCCACCCTATTGTTTACGAGGACTCCCTGAATCTGAGAACTCTCAAGCAGTTCTCGTCCAACAACAATGGGCCAGCCAGGAAAGGCGTTTCTTGAAAAAACCCCTGCAAACGACGCCGTAGGCTGCAGCATTCTTATTAAACCAAGATTCATTTTTTGAACGCCACCATTCGGTCTTTCCGGCGGCACAAATTCCAGCGAGCCCACCCCAACCTCAAATCCGTCGGGAAGAACCGCGTCTTTTCTCAATCTACGTTGATATGCAGAAAAACTAGGGTAAAGCATTCGGCCACATAATAGCCAGTTTTACGGAGCTAAGCCAACTCCGACCGCGATTTAATTATTCGCGTAATCAAACCGTATTCCAAAGCCTCTTCCGCATTGAGCCAATAATCCCTATCGGTATCTCCGGCAACCTTTTCCAGCGACTGGCCCGTCTCACGTGCAATCAGGACATTAATCTTTTCCCGCAGTCTTTCCAGTTCCCGCGCATGAATTTCAATCTCGGTGGCCACCCCACGCATACCCGAAAGAGGCTGATGAATCAGGAAATGGGCGTTGGGTAGGCTCAATCTGTTCTCTTTGTTGGCGGCAAGATGTACCAAGGCAGCCGCGCTGGCGACAGTGCCCATTCCAACTGTTATAATTTCCGGTTTCACAAAACGCAGCATGTCGAAAATCGCATATCCGGCATCCGCATCCCCTCCAGGCGAATCAATAAACACTTTGATAGGGATATCCCCCTCGGCCTCCAGCAAGAGTATGTTCCGAATCAGCCTCTCCGCCAGTTCTTTATCTATGTCCCCTGACAAAAGCAGCGTCCGGGTTTCAAGAAACTTGGACTGCAAGCCATCATAATCGTTTTTCTCCGCCAATCTTTCCTTTTCATAACTGTTTCGCATGCAACTCTCCTCCGAAATACTGGCAAGGTTCGCCTTCGCAACAGATGGATAACCTGGCCTTGTTCTCCCCTTTTGACACTCCTGGATATCAATAAGTATAACATGGTGTTCCGAGTTTGCCCATCGGATTATTTTTGCTGGATACCCTAAAGCAATTGTCAACAGGGCGGGGACAAAGCAGAGTCCGAACAGAGGGTGCTAGTATAGCGCAAGCAGCTCCGATACTCGCCTGGCTCCCAGAATGTGTAGAAAATTTACCATCCGCGGCCCTTTCGTCTTGCCGATTAAAACCAGGTAGAATACCGCAAAAAAATCCTTCGAATCGAGTTCATATTCATGAATGACATCGTACATCGCCGTGTTAAAATCTCTCTCGAACACTCTGCCGAGTTTCGTTTCCACCAGGGTCTTCATGCTCCTCAGCGCTCCCAGCAAAGCGGGAGAGACATTCGGCAAATCAATTGGACCGTCGGAGGGGTTCCTCAGGTTGAAACGAAAATCCTCAGGTGCGCAATTATTCAACCAGCTTTGGGCACAGGCCGCGCGTACTCTGAAACCATCCCTGTCTTCCGCAGGCACATCGCCAAGAAAATTGATTACCGCATCCGTTATTCCGGAATAAATTTGAAGGAGGGTGGTAAGATGGCGAAACTGAATCTGATAGGGTTGTCTTGCTGGCACGGCGGCCACCTGTGAAAGTTCATAGATACGCGCGTTCTTATACCATTTCGCCTTGGGATTTTGTGGCTTATTGAAGTAGTCGCGCTCAATACGATCGTAGTCCTCGTACATTTTAATCACATCCAAATCGAAACTGATGGCAAATTCACTATTTGGCCGCGTGCCGACAAACATGAAGCGCACTAGCTCGGGTTGATAATATCTAAGCACCTCCGACAACGGCACCATCTGCCCCTTGGAAGCGCTAATCTTTCCGCTCCCACCCTTAATCCGCACGAAATCATATTGGAAAGTAATTGGCGCAGCATATTTGAAAACCTCCCTGGCGATTAGCTTTGCCGTATCAAAACTCCCTCCCTCACTATGATGATCTTTCCCAGCCGGCTCGAAATCCACTTTTTCAAAGCGCCAGCGCATCGGCCAATCAATCCGCCAAGGCAGCTTGACACCTCCGAAGCGCCGAAAATCCACCGTCTCATTATTGCCGCAAGCATCGCACACATAAGAAATCACATAATCAGCGGGCCTGGCCAGCACTCTTGTTGTATCCCTCCCGCACGCGCCGCAAAAAACTTTCAGGGGATACCAATCGCTATCCAGCTTCTCAGTCCGAAAGGCATCCAGCGCCTGGCGAATCACATCCCCCTTATCGAGAGCCAGCCTTATATCTTCCGCGTAACACCCGGCCTTGTAGCGCTCGGTTTGATAGATGTATTCCGGTTCAATTCCCAGAAGAGGTAAAATTCTCTCAAGTTCCTCCTCATTGTGAGCCGCATAGCTTTCCCGCTCTCCTATCATATCGGGAACACTGGTAATTGGCCTTCGCAGGTAAACCTCCAAACTTTGCGACATGTTTTCCGGAACTTTGCGGAACACATCATAGTCATCCCAGAAGTAGATGAAACGGACTTTTACCCCCCGTTCACGTAGGGCCCGAGCCACCAATTCCACCGAAATAATCTCCCGGAAATTTCCAATGTGTACCGTACCCGAAGGTGTAATCCCGGAGGCGCACACATAAACTTCCTTCCCCTGGCGATCGCGGATAATCTTAGAGGCGGTTATATCCGCCCAGTGGTTTAGTCTACCCTCATCCTGTTTCATAATTCGCCGATCCTACCCACACAAGGCACCTCCAATCAAGGGTAGCCGGAATCGAAACCCGAGAAGTCGAAAAAACTGTAAACCAGGGCTTTCTCAAATTTGCACCTAATAGAATGCACCCGCGCGTCCGATACACTATAGCGATGTCTCGTTTGGCTTTGCCGATAATCTGCGTCTTACTATACACGAACGTCAGCCAACTTCCTGCATGGGAGGATACAGGGGTGGCTTCCTGGTATGGCGGTGTTTTTCAAGGAAGAAAGACGGCAAATGGCGAAATCTACGACGCCATGCAATTCACCTGCGCGCACAAAACTCTGCCCTTTGGTACTTACTTAACGGTTACGAACCTGGAAAATAACCGGACTGTCCGAGTTCGAGTAAACGACAGGGGCCCCTTTGTCAACGAGCGTATTATCGATCTCAGCTATGCCGCGGCCAGGGAACTCGGGATGATCCAAAACGGAATCGCGAAAGTGCATATAGAGGTAGAAGAATCGGCCATACCGCAAGTGCGCTTCAATATCCAGGTTGGCGCATGGAAAGATTTCGATAGGGTGCTGGCTCACAAAAATCGCCTGGACGAGGCCGGAATAGATTCGCGAGCCGATTTGCAACCCAATGGGATTACCCGCCTCATTGTTGCGGAACTTGCCGAGGAAGAAGTATTCCAAACTGTAATTGAATTGGAACGCCTGGGATTTACCAATCTTTTCATTTATCAGCTCCAATAGCACAAGGCAGCTTTAAGGGCCTCCCCATCCTAGTACGCCAAGCACATCCCCCCGATAAGAATTATGCGTTTATGAGACGTCGCCAAGTGAACTCTATACACACTCGGTGGCTGGCTGACAAAACAACCGAAATCCCAACACCAAATTCCTACGATGGTCGTCTCAAATCCGCTGCTGCTAATTGACGCCAGGCTTTCTATTCAATCTCTTCCCAGAAAGCCACCGAAACTGATCGTATTTCAGTTTCAATAATTCGGCCGCCTTCCCCTGATGCCCACCGGCTTTCGCAATTGCCTTTTTCAGAAGTCTGTATTCCAGTTCCTGCACTTCCTTTTTCAAATCGATGGGCCATGCTGTGGATTCTTTCAGCTGGTTTTTACCTGTATCCTGCCCACCCTTTCCAACTTCGGCAGTTTGTTCTTTGATGAGCGTTTCAGTTGAGCCGGCGGTCTCAAGCACAACTTCGCCGTTGGATTGCCAGGGGCTTGCAAAGGGGTTGACTGTCAAACTCTCAAGCACCGGGGCTTCTTGCCTGTATACTGCCCTCTCAATGACATTCTTGAGCTCCCTTATATTTCCAGGCCAGCGATACCCCCGAATAATACGAAGCGCCTCATCTGAAAGAATTGGAGACTGCTTCCTTCCCAGTTCCCGGGCCATTTTAACGGCAAAATGATTAGCCAGTTTTACAATATCATTCCCTCTCTCCCGCAGGGGCGGGAGAAACAGCACCTCGAAGGACAGGCGATCGAGCAAATCCAGCTTGAACAAGCCATTGTCACAGAGTTTAGGCAGATTTTGATTTGTGGCTCCAATAATGCGAACATCCACCTCAACCGTCCGCGAGTTCCCGACTCTTTGGAAAGCGCCATACTCAACCACTCTCAAAATCTTCTCTTGAACCTCAATCGGTATCAATCCAATTTCATCGAGAAACAAAGTGCCATTGTTTGCCTCCTCAAAACGGCCTTTCCGAAAGTCTGTCGCCCCGGTAAAGGAACCTTGTTCGTGACCGAAAAGTTCGGATTCAATCAAGCCGGGTGAAAGAGATGCGCAGTTTAGTGCTACAAAAGCCCCTTTCCAGCGCTGAGAAAGATAGTGCAGACGGTTGGCCGCAAGTTCTTTTCCAGTGCCTCGATCGCCGATAATAAGTACTGGGCGGTCCACCCGCGCCACTCTCCCAAGTAAGTGCTGAAATTCAAGGAACACCTCTGATTCGCCGAGGGCTTCTTGCGGTCCTCCTGTATATTTCATCCGGATATTTTACAAGAATTTGATATTTCATGCCAGAGAATTTGGTATTTTTTACCATTTTCTGCAAGCATCTCCTCCATAACAACGATTGGCATGATACTTGCTTTCTTAAAAGTAAAAAGTAATACGGAGGATAACATGGGAGTTTTTAGCAGATTGGGTGATATTGTCAATTCCAATATCAATGCGATGCTTGATAAGGCAGAAGACCCTGAAAAGATGATTCGCCTTATGATTCAAGAGATGGAAGACACGCTTGTAGACCTGAAATCTTCGTGCGCCGCAAAGATGACGACTCGGGCCGAGATGGAGCGCGACCGCAACGAATTCACTGAAAAGATTGAGCGCTGGGGAACGCGAGCGATACTTGCCGTCGAGAAGAAGCGGGATGATTTAGCCAAAGAGGCTTTGCTTGAGAAAAAACAACACCAGACTCAACTGGAATTTGTACAAAAGGATTTAGAGAACTATAATCGTCTTATAGAGGAGTGCAAAATCAACATCAGTCAGCTTGAATCGAAGCTTGATGAGGTGATAATGCGACATAAAATGCTGATTCAACGTGGTATTCATGCCGTCGAAAAAAAGAAGGCTCGGAACCTTGTATCCAACGCAACCGGTGCCCGGGCGATGATGCGTTTCGGAGAGCTGGAAAACCGTATTGAGAGGATAGAGGCCGATGCCGATTTGGCGGGCAGCACAAACGATCTTGAGAAGCAGTTTAACAGATTGGAATCCGATGGGATTGTAGAGAAAGAACTGGAAGCATTGAAGAAAAATTTGGATACGGCCAGGAAGCCCACGACAAGCAAGAGCCAGAGCGTTGGGAAAGACGCATAAAGGGAGGAGTTAAGGATGTCCACTCGTAAAAAATTATACCGATCGCGAGATGGCCTGATATTGGGTGTATGCAAGGGAATCGCCGAATGGAGAGAATTCCCAGTCGAGCTGGTTCGCTTGGTATTTATCCTGCTGGTTGTTCTTGCAGGGATGTCCATTTGGATATATTTCATCTTGGCTCTGATTTTTCCATTGGAACCGCGCTATGGAAAGGATAGGCGCAATCATTATAGTAAAAATATGGATGAGGAATACGAAGAACTCAAAAAGGAATATCGAAAAATGGCCGATGATATCAACAAGGAGCGAGATTGGGAGAACCGTTTTTCCAAGAAAAGCTAATCAACATGAGGTGGATGGTTTTGAAAGCCCGCGTAGGCCCGCCGAAAAAACGCGGTGTGAGACTGTTCACCTCTTTGCTTCTGTTTGCCCTTTCCGCGAGACTAAGCGCGCTTCCCGTGCCCATTGGAGAGGTGGAAATCGGACTGGAAAGCTTCGATGGGTATCAGGAAGGCATGGCCTATGTCAGTACTGATGAGAGTGGAACTATGCTGGAACTTTTCATCAGCTATAAGGGCTTTGGTTTGGACAATGTCACCTGGACACTCAATTCGGAAGATTTGCTTACATTTCGCGAGGTTTCGACGAACGCCGCCTGGTGGCGTTCGCGTCTGCTGGAAATGAATATTGAGCAGGCGGTGGAAAACGACGCGGCCCTGATAAATCCCAAACTGGTGTATTCCCATCGCAAGAGACTCTATCCTTTTGAAGGTGCCGAGCATCTTCTGAAGTTTGTTCGACAGGGCCGTGATTACGCCCTGACTGTCGCTGAAACTTCACCCGGGGCCGGAACCAAGCAAGTGGAAGAGAAGACTCTTCCCGTATTCACACTTCATTTTGCGGGAGCTCAGTTGCCTATATTGAGAGACATAATATCTGATGAAAACGTAAGCTTCCTTCTGAGTGAATACGCCGCGGAAAAGGCGAAAATCCAAGCGGTTCTGGAAGGCGGGCCGAGCGGGAACTAATAGCTGCGCTCCCCGCGAAGCACGCCGAGTAGTTCCACTTTGGAACGGACTGAAAGTTTCTTGTAGAAATTGGACACATGGTTGCGCACGGTGTTCGGGCTTATGCCGAGATTCAGAGCAATTTCGACATGGGTTAAACCCTGAACGATAGACCGCGCAATATCACGCTCACGTTCGGTGAGGGGGAGGGTTTCCGGAATGCTCCGCTCGGCAATGGACACCTGAATATCGACGCTCATTTCTCTTACGTAGAATACAATTCCTGCCGTAGCCATCCAGAAATAGTAGAGAGACAAAAACAAGAAGCGTATGGAACGACTCAACATCGGAATTCCACCGCTTTCCCCCAGCAGCCTGCTTGCCATAACAAGCGGTAGGAAAATAACCGTTAAGAGCGTGATTAGCAAGACGGTTACCCTGGTGGGGCCTCCTTTTATCTGCGATGCGCTTCGAACTATGTCCACTAAGATTACGCCGAGCGCAAGAAAGTATAGGAAGCCGGCCGCAATTGAAATCGGCCGCAGGAAACCTGTTAGTAAATACACCGCGCCCAAGGCAAAATAAACTGCACATGCAATGATCGATGCAATCCTTCGAAGCCAGGTCCAATTACGGGCAATTATGTGATTCACTGTCGCCGGTAAGTAGTACAGCAATAACGCATAACCAGCGAATTCGGCCATACCAGTTCCAATTGTCACTCCCCGGCCACCGCTAAGGAGCTCTGCCCAGTAAAATCGGACTCCTGCAAGCAAAAGGAGTATGGCTAAATAAGAAATAAACAAAAACGTGTTCAATCGCCTGGTATTGCGCTGTCGCAACCAATAAAGCAGGCTCATCGACACAGCGGAAAAGGTTGCCCCTACGGCGAATATGTATATGAACAAAAATATATGATCAATCAACTTGCTTTGCCTTCGAGTCTTAAATTCATGTATTTTCGCAACGTCGGGGTATTTTGCATTTCGATACCCTTGATTTAATCGTCGCTTTGTTTCCTAGTATAACATATGACATCGGTTAACTGAATCCAACTATGTTAAGTGGCCTTTTTTTCGCGTTTATTCCAGTTGCCATCACTAGCCGTTTTTGTTATACGTCCTTGTAACATTTTTATCCATACCCAAGGAGTTGTTATGGAAAAACATGAGCTTGCAGGCTATATAGACCATACACTGTTAAGGGGAGGGACAACTAAAAGGCAGATTCGGCTGTTGTGTCTGGAGGCAAAGGAATATGGCTTCAGATCTGTTTGTGTTAACAGTTGCTGGACTTCGTTTTGTTCGGAGTTTCTTGGGGATACTGACATTGCTACCTGCGTGGTGGTTGGGTTTCCACTGGGGGCGATGGAAACCATGTCAAAGGCATATGAAGCCAGAAGAGCAGTGGAACTGGGAGCCCGGGAAATAGACATGGTAATGAATATTGGAGCCTTCAAATCGAACGATTCGAATTTAGTTCGAGATGATATTGCCACGGTTGTGGATGCTGCCGGCGATGCGGGTGTCAAGGTAATTATAGAGGCTTGCTTGCTTACAGATGCAGAGAAAATAAACGCCTGCCTGATGGCCAGGGATGTAGGGGCCAGTTTTGTAAAAACTTCAACTGGCTTTAGTGAGCATGGAGCCACTGTCAGGGATGTTCGTCTGATGCGAAAAACGGTTGGAACGGATATGGGAGTGAAGGCCGCCGGCGGAGTGCGCACTGCTGAAGACGTTATTGCGATGATTGAGGCCGGGGCCACGCGCATCGGAACCAGCGTAGGGGTAAGTATCATTGAGGGCGAGAAACTGCCATCCTCTTATTGACAGTGGCAAGACGAGAGGGTGAAATTCCCGATTGAGGCAACAGCTGTTTCCATTGGCTTTGCCCGAAATCATTGACCAATAGTGGAACTGTCAAGTAGCATAGCTTGGTGCGCTCTGTAGGGGCGTTTTTATTTACTCCTTGGTAGGTGAAGAGCAATGGCGAGAAACACGAAGGCTCGTGGAAAAATCGTCCGTCGTCTAGGTGTCAACATTTACGGTAACAGTAAATACGATAGATTGCTTAAGAAGAAGCCACAGAAACCAGGTAAGGAAAGAGATTTTCGGAGCAGAGGCAAGGTTAGCGATTACGGACGCCAGCTGCTTGAGAAGCAGAAGCTTCGACTATCCTATGCTTTAAGCGAAAAACAGTTTTTCAACACCTTCGTGAAAGCGAAGAAACTTCGCGGGCTTACTGGCGATAATATGATGATTCTGTTGGAACGACGTCTGGATAATGTGGTTTATCGTCTTGGTTTGGCAACTACGCGGGCACAGGCGAGGCAATTTGTCAGCCACGGCCATATTCGCTTGAATAGCAGGCGCGCGAATGTACCGTCAATGGTGGTTCAAGTGGGAGACAGTATCAAAGTGAAGGAATCAGAATCGAGCAAGAAACTCCTACGGGAAAGTTTGGCGCATAGCAACCAGATTATGCCGGGCTGGCTGTCAATTGATGGAGATGCTCTTGTTGGATCGGTTGAGCGACTGCCTGACCGGGTTGATATACCATTGATTGCAAATGAACAGATGGTGGTGGAGTTTTATTCGAAATAGAGAGCATAATGTCTCTGTTTAGCGGGTTTCATCATGGAAAGCCGAGATAAACCCGGCAGAATCTATGGCCGCTTTTTCCCCGAAACTTCCGCAAGCGGGAAGTTTGATTAGCATGTGATTGATGCGTAGGAAGGAGAACTTTGGAGACTCTGATCAAATAACTCTGTGATTACCCGAGACAGTGGAGGTGCTCTCAATATACGCATCGAATGAAATGGGCCGAGTTGCCCCGCCGTTAACCGGGATTATATAAACACAATCGAAACTGGAAACGCCTTCTGCGCCGGCCTAAGCTACATCCGGGGCCTCAACATTGGAAGAAGCTGTGCGGGAAAGGGCCCCGCCGCAACTCTGTCTTAACGCAGAACTACTGAAGCCAGGCACGCTAAGCGCAACCCTTCACCGCAAATAATCACCATCCCACCGTTCCAGCCCTATCATTTTCTACCCAGAGTAACTAGAATTACCGCGATATCAGATGAACGCACTCCTGGTATCCGAGATGCCTGACCAACACTCGCGGGCCTGATGATGCTCAATTTTTCCCTCGATTCGGCGGACAAACCCGATACAGATTCCCAATCCATCTTGTTTGGAATTGAAACACCTTCCATTTTACGAAAAAGTCGAACATGTTGCTCCTCCCGTCTTAAATATCCCTCGTATTTGATATCCAGTTCTATTTGCTTAAGCCAATCAGTATTTGCTCCCATGGCGATTGCGGGGTCAAGTTTAATCAAATCCTCAATGGACACATAAGGATCGCGCAGTAAATGCTCGAAATTCTCACCCTCCCGGCATGTAGCCTTCCGTGCAGCACCCACCGTAGGAACTCCTTCCAGCCTCCGTGTTGCCCCCTCTCCTAATTCCGTCCCGACTTCAAGTTCACCCTCACCCAGGATTCTCTTCCGAAGCAAGCAGCGAATTTCCTCGATCTTTGAACATTTAGCCTCAAAACGTTCAATATCCCCCTTGCCAAAGAGACCCGCCTCCTTCCGTCGAGCAAAAAGCCGTCTATCGGCATTATCATGCCTGAGCGCAATGCGATACTCCGCCCTGCTGGTAAACATTCGATACGGCTCCCTGGTTCCTGAAGTAACCAAGTCATCAATAAGAACACCGATATAGGCCTCCGATCTATCGAGCACTAGCGGCTTCTCACCCTGCAGACGCCGCCCCGCATTTATACCCCCCATCAAACCCTGCGCCGCCGCCTCCTCATAACCACTCGTTCCATTAGTCTGACCCGCTATAAATAGATTTTGAATCCTCTTTGATTCCAGATTCGCCATCAACTCCAAAGGATTCAAATAGTCATACTCAACCGCATATCCCGGCTTTATTATCTGCGCGTGTTCGAGTCCAGGGATGCTTGTAATAAACTCTCGCTGCGAATCCTCAGGCAAACTAGTGGAAAGGCCATTGAGGTAGATTTCCTGGCTATCAAATCCCTCGGGTTCCACAAAGACATGATGTCTCTCTCTATCTGGAAATTTGACAACCTTATCCTCAATCGAGGGGCAATAACGGGGGCCAACTCCGGCAATTTTGCCCGAAAACAAGGGCGAACTGCCAAGATGCCCGCGAATAATCTCGTGAGTTTTCCGATTCGTATAGGTTATATAACAGGGCAGCATCGGTCGTCTTGACACCTCCGCTCCCCCAAAGCTGAAGCCAAAAACCTCTTCATCACCGAACTGGATTTCCATCCGATCGACATCAATCGAACGTCGATGAACCCGTGCCGGAGTTCCAGTCTTCATACGCCCAACATCAAATCCCATCTCCCGGAGTCGATTTCCCAATTCCGGGGCGGCCATTTCGCTAATTCGTCCTCCCGGCCCCTCCCACTCGCCAATAAACATTTTCCCATTCATAAAGGTCCCGGTCGTAAGGACAACCACTCTCGCTCCAATTCTGCCGCCCCGCTCAGTTACCACTCCCTTTACAGCAATCGACTCTCCATCCCCGCTTCCAAGAATGAAATCCACAACAGTATCTTGATATAGATGCAGATTGGCCTCAGCTTCCAGGGTTTTCTTCGCCCTAATACGATAGGCCATCTTGTCCGCCTGAGCTCTTGGTGCCTGAACCGCCGGACCTCTGCTGCGGTTTAAAACTCGAAATTGAATCATCGTCTTATCGATAATTCGCCCCATTTCCCCGCCCAACGCATCAATTTCTCTAACCATATTCCCCTTCGCCAGGCCCCCAATTGCCGGATTACACGAAAGCTGCCCAATCGTATCCAGATTTTGCGTAACCAGCATTGTCGAATAGCCAAGTCGACTGAGCGCCAATGAAGCTTCTATCCCAGCGTGGCCTCCACCGACAACAAGTGCTTCATAATCCACTCTTCTTCTCCTTCAAATCTCACATACAACCCATTCTAACTCAACAGACCGCGACTTCCTATTCCGCCTGAGCCATATCATCCATCGTAGGCGGGTCCGCCCCCCTTCTGGCACAGTTCAAACTGGATGCCTTTATCGCAAACTTCAAAGCATCGAGCGCCTCCGCTCGGGTTAAAACCTCCCCGCAGCGCATCGAAAGCCTGCCCAACTGACTCAATCGCACTAGCAGCGCACCGTGAAAGCTATCCCCGGCACCAACCGTATCAATCACTTCAACCGGATACTCTCCCGATTCCACACGAAAGCCAGGTGTCAATAGCACAGCTCCGTTCTTTCCCCGAGTCACAACCACAATACCAGCTCCGGCAGCCAACCAGGCACGAGCGCTATCCTCTCTATTCCTTCCAGGATAAAGCCAATCCAAGTCCGCGCCGCTAACCTTCACAATAGTTGCCAGAGTAGCCAGTTCTTCCGTCTCCCTTCTAAACGCCTCCACATCACTCACCATCATAGAACGAATATTCGGATCGTAAGAAAGGGCCCGTCGTCCCACCTCCCGTCGAATCAGGTTTCTAATCGTTCGCGCCCCTGGCTCCAGAAGAAGCGAAATCGAGCCAAATTCCAAACACTCCACCTCGTCCGAAAAACTCGCAGGTACGTCAAGCAGGTGTCTATCAGCCGAGTCGTGCGTATAGAAGGCATAACGCGGCTCTTTGCCCTGCTCTATTCCTACAAAAGCCAAGGTAGTAAGACGATCCGATCGACAAATAAGGCTCGTATCCACTCTCTCCGCAAGCAATCTATTAAAGAGCAGATTTCCGAAAAAATCGCTCGAAATTTTACCGAAGAACCCAGCCTCAGCGCCCAGCCGTGACACGGCGATAGCCAAATTATAAGAAGAACCCCCAGTGCACGGCGCATATGTTAGTTCGTCTCCCTCTCGAGGAACAAAATCGATTAACGCCTCACCACAACTAACAATCACAAAAAACACCTCCTTAACATATCAAACCCAGAAATTCAAACCCAGAAATCTTTCCGTCCGGCCGCACCCTCACTTTCAATTTTAGCACTGAACTCCGAGAAATTAACTTGCAGACTTGCCTTGGAATCACCCCAGCTTCTAACAATGGTTAGCACCTCGCCTCCCTCATTCAAACTCACATCCATTTCCCGAAAGCCATGTTCGGCCCGGCCAGGTTTTAGACTGCCCGCCCTCAAATCCACCTTCGCGCCCACTGCCGTTCCACCGACGCCAAAGACTTCAAAACTGTTGCGAAACTCCATCAGACGAAGGAGTCTCTTCACAACCGGCCGCTCCAGCTGGGTCTCCGCTTCCTCCAAACTATAGCCATGCCTGTTGATATCTCTTCCCTGCCGCGTCTTCTGCACAAGCTCAATATCATTCGGGCCCGCCAATAGTCCAACATAGTAAACCTGCGGAATACCAGGCACAAAGAACTGTAGCGCCCGCGCTACCATATAAGCATCGTCGTTTTCTCCAAGCGCCGAATAATAAGTGCAGTTAACCTGGTAGATATCCAGATTCCCGAAGTCCGCCGTCGAATACCGTCTATTCACACTGGAACCTTTTTCGTAGAGCATGTTAATCGTGAAGTCAATCTGCTCTGAACTAAGCAGGTCTGCCACATCCACAATTCCAATCCCATCGTGAGTGTCCAAGGTAGTTACACAGTTTCCAGGACGACGAAGCAGCCAGTCTCTAAGCGGCACAGCGTTTCCCGAATAACAGGCATGAAGTAACAACATCGGCAGAGCAAAATCATATATCATCACCCTTCCCAAGCCAGCCAGCCGCTCCTGGTAACTGAAATGCTCATGTATCTCCGGCAACAGGGTTACTCCGTGGCGCTCGGAAATATCCACGCAGCGTGTTAGCAAATCAACAATCTCCGGTTCTTCAAAGAAAAACCTCGTGCCCCGCCTCTTAGTTGCGTACCCAATCGCGTCGAGTCGAATCGTGCCAATTCCCCGCCGCGCGCAGAGTTCTCCTAATTCCGATTCAAGCCAACACCTGCCGACATCCGAGAACACATCAATATCAATCTGTTCCTCGAAAAAAGTGCACCAAACATCCCTCACAGTCCCATCTTCAAAAGTCACCGATGTCCACGGATTTCTGGGTTTGCGGGTGTAGATGAGAGCACGCTCGTCCTTCGGGATTCCATCCGGAAAAAGTTTATCAACCGGAATAAACAAATCTGCCCAGCGCGAATTTTTCCCCTTCTCCAACCAATCCAAAAACCAGGCCGATCGCACTGAAATATGATTCATCATGAAATCAACGGTCAACTCAAAATCACTCCCAAGCGTCTCTACATCTTTCCAGCTCCCGAAGGCGCTATCCACCTCTCGATACGTAGTTGGAGCAAAGCCTCTATCTGCCGTAGACGGGAAAAACGGCAGCAGGTGCACGCCTGCCAAACAATTTGAAAGTCTCCGTTTCATAAAACCATGCAGTTCCGCAATATTGCGGCCCAAACTATCCGGATAAGTGATTAGATGAACTCCATTAATCATCTGCAGCTCCTAATTTCAAAGATATCTCAACTCTGTCTTGAAAAACAACCTCAACTGGATTTCCACAAGACTACTTGCTGCATCCAACAGTTCTCAATCAAGCCACAGTCGCATAGTGAGTCATACCTTACACTCATTGCCTGGTTTCAACTGCGATACCGACAAGCCGGCACTCTCATCGTTGACACCCTTGTTCGCGAATACTATAGTTCACGCAATCAGGCGGGCTGTAGCGCAGGGGTTTAGCGTACATGTCTGGGGGACATGGGGTCGGCGGTTCAAATCCGCCCAGCCCGAATTCGGTGCCTGACTACTGCATAATAAACTCCACTGAAGCTGGAATGAGGGGGATGAAAATGACAAACTATCTGATATACAGAACTCTGAGCAGGAGTCTCTATTACACCTTGGCTGCGG
The DNA here is from genome assembly GCA_900608495.1 of Olavius algarvensis spirochete endosymbiont. Lineage (GTDB taxonomy): Bacteria > Spirochaetota > Spirochaetia > DSM-2461 > DSM-2461 > UBA2779. The sequence continues at coordinate 43,674 of UWYT01000094.1, forward strand.
CGTTGGTGGTTTCTCTATTGGTTAGTTGCCCTAAATCCAAAGATAATAACGTAATCGCGGGTGACAAACTGTGGAAATCTATTGCGATATCCTCCGATGGATCCAAGCTTGCCGCAGTAGTGGAATACGGCCATCTGTATACCTCTGCGGATGGGGGGGCCACCTGGATAGATCGCAGTAACGCCGACAACTCTGCAATTGCAGGAGATAAATCCTGGCAGTCCATCACGATGTCTTCCGATGGGTCCAGGCTTGCCGCAGTAGCGGAATACAGCCATCTGTATACTTCCTCAGATGGAGGAACCACCTGGATAGATCGCAGTAATGCCGACAACTCTGCAATTGCAGGAGATAAATACTGGCAGTCCATTGCGATGTCTTCCGATGGGTCCAAAATTGCCGCGGTAACGGGTTTCGAGCATCTCTATACCTCCTCGAATGCGGGAGAAACCTGGATAGATCGAAGTACTCTCAACCCTGCAATAGAAGGGAATAAATGGTGGTTTTCAGTTACGATGTCTTCCGATGGGTCCAAAATTGCCGCGGTAGCGGATTTCGACCACTTCTATACCTCCTCGGATGCGGGAGAGACTTGGACAAGAAGCAGAGTTACTGATTCTGTAATTACGGAAGTTGTATTCTGGCAATCCGTTGCGATGTCTTCTGACGGGTCCAAAATTGCTGTGGTACCTTATGATGGCCGCCTGTATACCTCCTCGGATGAAGGAAACACTTGGACAAATCACAGCACTTTCGACTCTGTAATTGCTGGAAATAAGAATTGGTCTTCAATCACGATGTCTTCCGATGGGTCCAGGCTTGTCGCGGTAGAGGAATACGGCCATCTGTATACCTCCGGGGATGGAGGAGTCACCTGGATAGACCGCAGTATTCGCGACTCATCAATCAGGGGAGATAAGCGATGGAAATCCATGGCGATGTCTTCTGATGGGCTTACAATTTTTGCAGGGCTATATGGCGACCATCTGTATATCTCCAGGAATGGGGGAGTGGACTGGACAGATCTCAGTGAATGAAATTGCGTATCTTTAAGGAGGCTATTGAGATTTCGGCAGACGCCGAGGCGCTTAGTCCGGCATCTCCTGGCGGCTGTTTAACTGAAAATACTCCGTATAATACATGCTAAAGCGACAGTGATAAGGAATCGAAGTTCGGAGCCCTCGAGGCGATTATTCCGGGGAATGAGATTACCTCCGACATCGCCGAAATGGGCGTTGACAAGATTGCCTCTTTCATCTTCAGGAACAGCAAAGTACCAAAGCGATATTCCGATTGTCAAATGGCTTGCTGGCGGGGCTTACATCTCTTAAGATGGGTATTAAATTCGTGTGAAGAAGCAGTCCGCGAGTATTTTGAGGAGGTTGGGAGTTCTGAAAACCACATGTCATGAAACAGCCGTTGATGCGCTCGGGCGCTAAGTGCATGGCGTTAAGCACCTTATAGAGCCATAATGAAGCAAAATTTAACCTTGAACCTAGAAGTATCAGGACGCAGCGAAATGACAATCTTCGGGCCGGTTTTCTCTTTTCATATTTTTTCGATTTTTTCTGTTGACAGGTTGTTGGAATTTTTTATAATGAAAATCAAGTGTAAACGTATTCTGAAATAAAAACGTTTCGACAAAGGAGTATACAATGAAGAGAATTCTCGCAGTCTTCGCGACGGCATCTATTCTGATCTTTTCCGCGTTTGCTAACGGCGATGCGGCGATTGGAACGGGGGACGCAGGTACATTGAGAATTGGCATTATCCTGACCACTTCCGGTCTGGGGGACAAAAACTTCAACGACATGGCCTACGACGGCCTGGTTATGGCCGAGAATGAACTTGGCATCACTTTTGACTATGGTGAGCCGGAAACTGTCAGTGACTACGAAACCCAGCAGCGCTCTTTCGCTTCTGCGGGCATCTACGATCTGATAATCGCGATTGGTGCGGATCAGACTGAACCACTGACGAGCGTCGCAACGGATTTTCCGGATCAATCCTTCACTCTCCTCGACGGCTCTATCGACGGCCTCTCCAATGTGCATTCGATTGTCACGCAGTTTCAAGATCAAACCTTCTTAACCGGTGTTCTTGCGGGATTGATGACCAATCGCTCCGATTTCCCGATGATAAATCCTAAAGAAAAAAGAATCGGCATTATCCGAGGTTTGGACCTCCCGGTGCTGCGGAATGCTACCGCAGGGTACATGGCCGGTGCGCGATACGTCGATCCTGATGTGGAAATCCTTGTTGGAGACGTTGGATCGTTCAACGATCCGGGGAAAGCCAAGGAGATGGCGTTGTCGATGTACGATAAGGGGGCAGACTTCATTCAGCTGATGGCCGGAGGATCGGGATTGGGTATCATCAGCGCTGCAGTGGAAGCAAATGCATATGCGTTTGGAGTTGGAGACAACCAAAACGGTGATCAGCCAGACCATATCCCGGCCACTGCTATCCGATACGTCAACGATATCATCTTCAACGACGTGAAGAACTACCTCAACGGTGCGTGGTCCTCAGGTAAAGATGTGTGGGGCTTCAAGGAAGCCGTCGTCGGGTATACAACAGAGAACAGTATGGTGAGTCTTCCCGAAGATGTGGTTGATATCATTGAAGATATCAGGATGAGCCTCGTCGCCGGTGAGATAGTTCCTCCCAGTGAAGTTGACGACGTAGATGCTTGGATAGCGGAAAATCAGTACTATTAGAGTGTTATTGAGCCAGAGCCCCCCGTAATCAACGCGCATCATGCGGGGGGGGCCCTCCCGAGATTTCCCATATACCTATAGGAGTAGCCTATGATCGAGATACGGGGCCTGTGTAAGGCCTTTGGCGTAATTCAAGCCCTTAAGGATGTGAACCTCCGGATCAACCAAGCCAGCGTCAGAGTTCTCCTTGGCGAAAACGGCGCGGGTAAATCCACTTTGATGAAGGTTTTGTATGGGATGTACGCTCCGGACCAAGGAGAGCTTTTCTTTGACGGTCGGAATACAGTGCTAAGAAACTCCCATCAAGCGATCGACCTTGGGATTGGAATGGTACATCAGCACTTCATGCTGGTGGAAGAATTTTCCGGATACGAAAATGTTGTCCTTGGTTTCGAACCGAAGAAATCTGGACAACTTGATCGGGGAAGAATGATTTCCGAGGTGAACAGGCTGAAACACGAGTCTGGTATCGACATTGATCTCTCCCGCCGCACCGGAGCAATGACTGTGGGTGAGCGACAGAAGGTGGAGATTCTCAAGCTCCTCCACCGGAAGTCGGATATTCTTATACTGGACGAACCCACAGCGGTCCTCACACCAAATGAAACCCATGATTTGTTTGCAATGATCAGAATCTTAAAGGACCAGGGCAAAGGTGTAGTTCTCATCACCCATAAACTTCACGAGGCTCTGGAGATTGCGGATGAAATCACCGTGTTGCGGGACGGTGTGGTGGTATCTGACGGTATCGACCCGGAAGGAAAGTCCCGAGAGGACCTCGCGAAAATGATGGTGGGGAGAGATGTTGCACTATACTCGCGGAAGCCCTCTCCAAAGGTTGGCGAGCCCTTGTTCGTCTGTGAGGATATCACAACCGAATCCTCCGGCGATTGCGCCCTGAAAAGCATCCATTTCTCCGTCCATGAAGGTGAAATCCTGGGCATCGCAGGAGTGGATGGCAATGGCCAAAGAGAGCTCGTCGAGGCCATCGCCGGGCTGCGCGAGACCGCAGTTCGACGTGTCTTCGTACAGAATCAACCCGTCCCAGCCGGGACGCCAGATATACTCAAGAGCGGAATCGCCTTCGTGTTCGAAGACCGCAACTTCAACGGTCTCATTGAAAATATGTCCGTCAACGAAAACGCAATCCTCGGCTATCACCGAGAAAGCTCATTGAAAAGGGGTTTTCTCTTAAGCCAGAAGAAAACTCGGGAAAGGGCGAAACGACTTATCAAAGAGTATCAGGTGCGGACTCCTTCCGACCAAACCTCTGTAGGTGATCTCTCCGGAGGCAATCAGCAGAAAATATTGATCGCGAGGGCATTGGGCGCAGGACCGTCTATAGCGGTTATTTCTCAACCAACTCGCGGCGTCGATATTGGTGCCATGGAGTATATACACGAATCAATTCAGCTATTCCGGGATCTCGGTAACGCGATACTGCTGATTTCAGCAGACCTGGACGAAGTGAAAAGCCTTAGCGACCGAATTCTCATCATTCACGAAGGTGAGATAGTCGTGGAGGGAAAACCCACCGAGTTAAGCGATACCGAGATAGGGCTCTACATGACGGGATCTCACCCGGATTGACAATTTAGGAGTATCTACATGACAGAAAGACCCCTGGCAAGTCGCCTGAAAAACGTTCTAATCCCATTCACTGCACTGCTTCTCGCACTTCTAGTCTGTGCAATTCTCATCCGTTCGTTCGGATACTCGCCGCTCTCGGTTTATAAGGGAATTATCATTGGGGCTGCCGGCAATATGCGCTCCTTGCTTCAAACCTTGAGCGAATCTACAGTGCTTATCCTCACTGGGCTTTCGTTCGCAGTAGCTTTCAAAGCGGGGCTTATCAACATCGGTGCGGAAGGTCAGCTTTATATGGGTGCGGTGTTTGGCTCCCTGGTGGGACTCTACCTGCCCCTGCCTGGAATAATCCACAAGGCAACCGTAATCCTCGTCGCAGCTGCCGCAGGTGGAGCTTGGGCTGCGCTCGCAGGTTACCTGAAAGTCAAATTTAACGCCCATGAAGTTATTACCACCATTATGTTGAACACCATCGCGGCCAATTTTTGCAGCTACCTGGTGAACTACCCGTTGCGGGCGAGCGAGGCTATCGCTCAGTCCGATCGTCTCCTCGAAACAGCTATTATCCCAAGATTTTCCGCTCAAAGCCAATTCAACCCAACGTTTTTCCTGGCCTTGATTCTCGTAATAATCGTATACATCATTGTTCATCATACGGTATTCGGATACGAGATGCGGGTTACCGGGAGGAATCGTAATGCGGGACTGGCTGGTGGAATAAACGTTAATCGAATGATCATCGCCTCCATGGCTCTCAGCGGGGCAGTCGCAGGCTGTGCGGGCAGCTTCCATATCATGGCAATCAATACGCGGCTGATTGATGGTTTTTCCACTGGATTCGGGTTCGCCGGTGTTGCTGTGTCCGCACTAGCCGGTGGAAATATTCTGCCGATCATCTTTTCCGGAATTTTGTTCGGTGTTTTCAAGAACGGCGCGCTAGTCGTCCAGCGGATATCCCGAATTCCCTCGGACTTCATACAAATTCTGCAGGCACTGGTTATCATATTCGTGGCGGCTCCAATGATGATTCTGGCGTTTATGGATTTCGTAAGGGGTGGAATCCGCAAAATCACGAACTTTACCGGCCTGAGAAAGAATAGACGGAGGACAGCACCATGAATGTCTTTGATTTGGTTATTTCTTTATTGTCGACAACACTGCGGATGTCGGTCCCACTGCTGCTCGCCGCGCTTGGAGGCATGTACTCAGCGAAAGTTGGCATCATGGCACTCGGTCTGGAAGGCATGATGCTCTCCGGTGCATTTGGTGCGATTTTAGGAACGTATTTATCCGGCAATCCCTACATTGGACTGCTTATGGCAATTGCCTTTGGGGTGATAATTGCGTTGCTGCATGGACTTCTAACAGTACGCTTCCACGTCAATCATATCATTAGCGGCATAGGTTTGAACTTCCTGGCATTGGGTATGACCACTCTTCTTATGCAAGTTATCTGGGGGAGTCGCGGAAATTCCCCGCAGACTGCCTCCTTTGGTCCTATTTTGCCCGTAGCTAAGGGGAGTTTCTTCGGGCTGCTTACCCCGATAACCCTATTCGCGATTATAGCAATCGTGGGTTCACGCTACATTTTCCGAAGGACAGTTTTTGGTTTTCGTTTAAGCGCCGTGGGCGAAAACCCCTATGCCGCAGCAACTGCAGG
>UWYT01000002.1 GCA_900608495.1 Olavius algarvensis spirochete endosymbiont
AGGAGGGTGCTCGATTTCCGGGCCCCTATTCGGGGCCGTAAACCAGTTCCTAAATTTATTCCAGCCACTCCTAAGCCAGCCATTGTTCCTGTTGCCGTTGGAAGGCGAGCCGTCTGCGTCTTCATTATCGCCATCTTGTGACTGGTCTTGGCGGTTTTGAGCATCGTCGCCCCGATCACCATCGTTGTCGCTACTTCCACCGCCTCCATTGTTTTCGTTGCCGTTGGGAGGCGAGC
>UWYT01000084.1 GCA_900608495.1 Olavius algarvensis spirochete endosymbiont
ATCCGGAGAATCACGCCTGCGGGGGTGGTAAGCACCTTGGCCGGCACTGGCTCAGCGGGTTCTGGGAATGGCACCGGCACTGCGGCACAGTTTAACCACCCCGCCGGAGTGGCTGTGGACTCATCCGGCAATGTCTATGTGGCAGATAGTGACAACCGCCGCATCCGGAGAATCACGCCTGCGGGGGTGGTAAGCACCTTTGCCGGCAGCACAGCGGGTTTTGCGGATGGCATCGGCAACACGGCGCAGTTTGGCCTCCCCCTCGGAGTGGCTGTGGACTCATCCGGCAATGTCTATGTGGCAGATCATGGC
>UWYT01000073.1 GCA_900608495.1 Olavius algarvensis spirochete endosymbiont
TCATATAATTCCACCTTTCTGATAATAAATCTATCTTCCGATCAACTTGTTCACAGGAACAAGCTCACACAGATAATTATATCGCAGAAATAATGAAACCACAATTTAATTTGTAGATAATCGAATACGTTCTAATCGACCCATTTGGCATAGAGCGTCAAACCACCACTGGGCTTCTAATATCTAAAAGGCAGTGATTTCGCTCTTTTACAGTGATACCGGCTACTTGCAGCCGATATCACTCGGCGCAGAATCACCGCCATTTAAGATTGCAGGTAACTGAAGTACGTT
>UWYT01000278.1 GCA_900608495.1 Olavius algarvensis spirochete endosymbiont
TGGTTGTTAGCATCTGCCACATAGACATTGCCGGATGAGTCCACAGCCACTCCGGTGGGGTGATTAAACTGCGCCGTGCTGCCGGCGCCACTGCCATCCTTCAATAGCCCCCGTTTTACCGGCAGAAGTTGTTACCCGCTTGAATCTGGAGTCCTTGTGAGAATGCTGATGAAGGAGTATAAGGACTAGAGTCAAGATGATGTAACTGGATGTCTTTTTCGGTAGGTATCCCCAGCACGCTATGTGTCTACACCTTCATGCAATGGGTTGTCGATTATAATCGTTTCGGCCATTCTCCGAAAAAGCAGACAGGTTTTGCTGTCCATGATATCGTAGATTTGCAGAATGAATGAATACCAAGACGCTACAAAGCGGAGATAAATCCTAAGATTACTCGTTTGGTTCGTAAGATTTTGTGAAAATGGACACTGATTATGCGTCAAGCAAAATCGGAGTATCAAAGGAGCTGGAAAAGCGGAAAAGATAAACCCACCATATAACCGGTTCAAGAAAACCTCCCGAGTATATCGTGTGAGCTTCAGCGCAATCTTCTTATCAGAACCTCCTGAAGTACCCCCCGCTGGAAGATTATCCCCTCTGTCACGGATTCACTTTCCTAAGATATTGCGCCGGAAATTCTCATCGATCTGTGGAGAAATCCAGAGCAGCGAGAATCGTTAACGAGCTGGAAAAAACCCCAAAATCCCTCCTCAAAGTGCTTTCGTCTAAGTTGTAACTATAGGATGAAGATGCTGACGCAGTATGGATGCAGTCTTCCAAAACAGATGATGAGGTATTCTGTATCTTTCGACCAGATGCCATTGATTGTCGTAAATCGCAAAGAAACACACTTTAGTGAGAACCTTTGCGTTTTTGCATGAACTTGCGCATCTGATACTTCGATTAAGCGGCCTCTGTGATTTATCCGAAGAAAACACCGCTCGCCCACGCGAATTTGAGGTTTTCTGTAACAAAGTAGCGATACTTGCGCTTGTGGCGGATAAATTGCTACTTCGACTCAGTTCAGTCAACTGCTCCTGAAGATTGGGTCGATGCGATTCTGTCATCAATCGTATAAAGATTTCGGCGTAAGCAGCGAAGTTATCCTGCCAAAGGCGTCTACTGAAGTTGAGCACTACATTGAAGTGTTGAGATGAGTAAAAAACCCCTTAAAAGCGACTAAACGGCGAGCCAGTTTTCCAATACTCGGGAGGCTGGGAGTTCAAAAAGACTTGTGCAAATATTGTTTTCCAAAAAGATGCAGGTAACAACTACGTTTTGCGCGTTAAGAAAACTACCTTTGCAGTTGACATAATTCCAGTTTTTATGTTTATAAAGATATCTTAATCAAGACTTTGATACAATTCGATATAATGAGGAAGATATCAATATAATGAGGAAGATATAAGGAGGAATACTGAATGAGAAAAATAGCCTTGATTTTCACTTTGATTCTTGTGGGCACCGCGCTATTTGCCAATGGTGCAGACGATGGCGAAACAATCAAGATTGCGGTTGTTGGGGTCCATTCGGGCAATCTTGCATCCTATGGCATTCCAACAGTTAAGGCGGCTGAACTCGTTGTTGCCGATTGGAACGCAAAGGGTGGTGTATTAGGAAGGCAGATTGAGCTCATTGTGGAAGATGACGTTTGCAAGGCCGAAATTGCGGCAAATAGCGCCGCCCTGGTTGTGGGGAAGGGTGCAGTAGCTGTCATTGGCCATACCTGCTCTGGGGCAACAAAGAGTGCTCTGGGTATCTACAAAGAGGCCGGCATTCCTGCGATTAGTCCCTCCGCTACTAACCCTCCACTTACTCAGAGCGGAGACTATCCGAATTTCTTTCGCACTATCGCTCCGGACGATGCTCAGGCCTTAACCGTCTCAAGCTTCATAGTTGACCAGCTTGGATTGAAATCGGTTGCTGTACTTCATGACAGGCAGGATTATGGGAAGGGTTTTGCGGATTTCACGGTAAGCTATCTTGAAAAACAGGGAGCAGAGGTAGTGCTTTATGAAGGTATTACTGAAGGAGCCGTGGATTATTCGGCCGTATTGAATAAGGTTGCCAAATCAGACGCCCAGGTACTTGTCTACGGTGGGTATCACCCCGAAGCTTCAAAACTGGTACAGCAGATGAATCGCATGGGCCTGGATATACCTTTTGTTTCCGATGACGGTGTAAAAGACAACACCTTTGTTGAGGTTGCGGGAAAGGACTCCGAAGGCGTCTATGCATCCGGTCCTATGGATACGACGGATAACCCCATGAACCAGGAGGCAGCTGAAAAGCATAGGTCTGAATTTGGAGAGGAGCCAGGCGCATATTTCCCCAATGCATATGCTGCTACCATTGCGCTGCTTACAGCGATAGAAAACGCCAACAGCACTGAAGGGCAGGCCATAATGGACGCACTGCGCGCAAACTATGTTGATACACCGTTCGGCAATATTACTTTCGATGAAAAGGGCGATACAACTGGTATGGGATATTCGATTTATCAGGTTCAAAACGGTGAATATGTAGAACTGTAGAGAAAACCTAACTCAATCAATCCTATTTTGAGGGTGGCGGCCCACTGGAGGGCAGGTTCATTTTTTTTGACGCAGCGTTATGGCGACTGTCCTAGGAGTTGCTAGTTGGAGTACTTTCTACAGCTTGTGCTTGCCGGGCTGACTAAAGGCAGCATCTATGCCCTGATAGCTCTCGGCTATACGATGGTGTATGGCGTCTTTAAACTCATCAACTTTGCTCACGGTGAGATTTATATGATTGGCGCTTTCACCGCGCTTATCGTAGGTGGCGCATTACAAATTACCACAGATTTGGCTCCCTCTATGATTTTTCTCATATCCCTGGTTGCCGCGATATTTTTCTCCGCTGCTCATGGTGCTACAATGGAACGAATCGCTTACCGCCCGCTCAGGCAAGCGCCTAGACTCACTGCTCTGATAAGTGCGATAGGTATGTCGTTGATACTCCAAAACTACGTCCGCCTAGCACAAACATCTGATTTCCTGCCATTTCACTCGATGATTCCGGATATTCCCTGGTTAACTCCAGGGGTTTCACCAATCACGACTACTCAACTGACTATAGTGGTTACAACTGTAGTGGTAATGATTTCGTTAACTCTGTTCATCAAGTTTACCAAGATGGGAAAAGCAATGAGAGCGGCGGCCCAGGATAGGATTATGGCCCAACTGGTTGGAATTGATATGAATCGAGTGGCAACATACACGTTTGTTATTGGTTCGGTGACCGCGGCAATTGGGGGGGTGCTGATTGCAAATCACATGGGACAAATAAACTTCTATATCGGCTTCCTGGCAGGTATCAAGGCCTTTGTAGCGGCTGTGCTTGGTGGGATTGGAAGTATACCTGGAGCAGTACTTGGCAGTTTCGTGCTTGGTATGGCAGAGAGTTTTGGTGCAGGATATATTTCCAGTGCTTATGAAGACGCATTTGCCTTTATAATTCTTATAATTGTTTTGATTTTCAAACCTTCCGGTTTGCTTGGACGTAACGAGGTGGAAAAGGTTTGAAGGCAAGTTTTTTCAAGACACTGAGAACCACACTTCTCAATGCCCTTTGGATGATGCTTATCACCTTTCCAATCATGGTTATTAAGGTGAAGCCAAGGGAATCCCTGGTAAGCTGGCGCTGGATGAATTTGCTCTGGGTTGGTATCGGAACCTTTAGTCTATCATGGATTTGGAGGTATTTGCTATCCCGTCGTGACAAGGGATCGAAATTAAATGCTGGCAGGGGAAGAGAAGTACTCGGTTTGCTGTGGGGGAAGAAGAAAATTAGAGCAGTTTTGCTTGCCGCCTTGACGCTGTTGGTTATCTGGTTTCCATGGATAGTGAATCTTTACCAGGTTGGCATAATCACCAGTGGTCTGATGTTCGTGATTCTAGGACTCGGGTTGAATATCGTTATCGGCTATGGTGGTCTGTTGCACTTGGGTTATGCTGCATTCTATGCCATGGGCGCCTATAACTACGCTCTCATGTATCTGTATTGGGGCATGCAGTTCTGGCTTGCTCTTCCGCTTGGTGCCGTCTCTGGCGCACTTTTTGGCATACTCATTGGTTTCCCCGTTCTACGGCTAAGAGGTGATTATCTTGCTATCGTCACCCTGGCATTTGGGGAAATCATGAGATTGCTGCTTCTGAATTTGTCAGATTTCACCAAAGGGGCCGAGGGTATTGCTCAGATACCGCGCGCGGCTTTTATACGTGCATTATCCCTTCAGGAAGCCACAAATTATTTGTTCTATATTTGCGCGGTGTTGGTGGCTTTCAGCATTTTTATTATCCGGCGCCTTGAGAATTCCAGGATAGGCAGAGCACTGGAGGCCATGAGAGAAGATGAAATTGCAGCTCAGTCGATGGGAATCAACCTTACAAGAAATAAACTGATCACCTTTGCTTTGGGAGCATTTTGGGCTGGACTGGCTGGTGTCATTTTGGCGGCAAAAACCACTTATATCAACCCGGGAAGTTTCACTCTGCTGGAATCTGTAATGATACTTGTTGCTGTGGTACTAGGCGGTATGGGCTCAATTCCCGGTGTAATACTCGGTGCCCTCTTAGTAACTCTGATTCCGGAGTATTTTCGTGCTCTTTCCGACTATAGGATGCTTATGTTCGGCGTTGTCCTTGTAATAATGCCCATATTCAGGCCACGAGGAATCATTCCGAAGCTGAGGAAGCACTACACTGTCAAAGAAGTAGACTGCAGTTCATGAGTGATACCATTCTTGATATAAGGAATTTTTCAATGATTTTTGGTGGACTTCACGCGGTCAATTGCGTGAATATCCACATCGATAAGTGTGAGATAGTCGCTCTTATTGGGCCAAACGGAGCGGGTAAAACAACACTGTTCAACTGTATCACGGGCCTATATACACCTACAGAGGGTGATATAACAGTTTACAATAGTAACAAAAAAACTGTGAGGATTAACGGGCTGAATCCCAACAAAATAACCGAGTTGGGACTAGCTCGCACCTTTCAGAATATTCGCCTCTTCAACAGTATGACTGCTTTGGAAAACGTAATGATAGGTTGCCATACGAGATTGAAGGCAGGAATTTTGGGAGCAATACTGCGTGATGGAAAGACGCGCGCTGAGGAACAGGGTGTTATCGATACAAGCATGGGAATACTGAAAAAGCTCAAACTGGAAAGGTATGCCAATGAAACTGCCTCAAATCTTCCATATGGCCCCCAGCGCCTTCTGGAAATAGCTCGGGCTATGGCAACAGAACCTCAACTTCTGTTGCTGGATGAGCCGGCCGCCGGCATGAATCTCGCCGAGACAAAAAGGCTTGATTACATTATCAGTAAAATCCGCGATGAAGAGCAAATAACAATATTGCTGATTGAGCATGACATGAACTTGGTTATGAGTATTGCCGAACGTATATATGTTCTTGATTATGGGGAATTGATTGCTGAAGGAACTCCTGCCGAAATAAAGGCGAATCCTGCCGTGATAAAGGCATATCTGGGAGAATAGAATATGCTCAAGCTTGACTCAGTTCACACCTATTACGGGAATATCAAGGCTTTGAAAGGAATCAGTCTCAAAGTGAACAAAGGAGAAATAATCTGTCTTATTGGTGCAAACGGCGCTGGCAAGTCCACAACCTTGATGACTATCAGCGGAATCAAGACTCCGCACAGCGGCACTATAGAATTTGACGGGATTGATATCACTGATATGGCACCACATAGAATTGTCGCCATGGGAATGAGCCAAGTACCTGAGGGCAGGCGCATGTTCTCATCTCTTACAGTTGTGGAAAATTTGGATATGGGGGCATATCTTCGTTCCGATAAAAAAGAGCGCAAAGATGATATTGAATACGTGTTCAGTCTCTTTCCAATTCTCTCGAAGCGTAAGAACCAAACGGGCGGCACGCTTTCCGGCGGTGAACAGCAGATGCTGGCGATAAGTCGGGCGCTCATGGCTAGACCGCGGATACTTCTTCTTGATGAGCCGTCGCTTGGACTTGCTCCGCTAATCGTGCAGCAGATTTTTGAAATCATCACCAGGATTAACAAGGAACAAGGAACAACCATCTTCCTTGTTGAGCAGAACGCCAATATGGCATTGAAAATCGCCGACAGGGGATATGTCATCCAAAATGGTAGAATAGTGAAAGCTGATTCGGCGGGGGCTCTTTTGGAAGATGAAGAAGTGAGGGCTGCATATCTTGGAGTTTGAACAGAAATTTCCTTGCTTCCCAATCACTTAAAAAATCGTTACATTCCCTCACAATGGAAAGCTTCATACTTGGCACAGGTGGCATGATGCCCCTCCCTAACAGAAATCTTACCTCCATGCTTTTACGTCGGGAAGGAGAGTTATTCTTATTCGACTGCGGTGAGGCAACTCAGGTCAGCCTCCGCCAGCTCAATTTGAAGTGGAAGAGAATTACGGCAATTCTGATTAGTCACACTCACGCTGATCACGTAACTGGGCTTCCCGGCATCCTGATGCTGAGTTCACAAGTGGAACGCAATGAAGCACTTGTAATAATCGGACCGCCGAAAATACAGGAGTATATCGAAACTAATCGCAGAGTTCTAGATATGCACATCAATTACCCAATCGAAATTAGAGAGATAGCCCGGCCCCATATTCCTCAGGAAGTTTACCGCAGGGAAGGCTACAAAATTCGTTCATTCCCAATGCGTCACTCGAAGATTTGTGTTGGATACTCTTTTGAGGAAGATGCCAGACCAGGTGTATTCCTTCCCGAAAAGGCTGAAGATATCAGAGTGCCCAGAGGTCCTCTATGGGGCAGACTGCAAAGGGGGGAGGACGTACAACTTGAGGACGGAAGGATTATAACCCCGGGTCAGGTAATGGGGGCGCCGCGCGAAGGTCGCAAAGTTTCCTACGTAACTGATACCACCTGGCGCAACTCCATCCCATCGGAAGTTAGTGGTTCAGATTTGCTCATATGCGAGGCGATGTTTGGTGAAGTCCATGCCGACACAGCAGTTGAGAAACGCCATCTTACCGCGCGTCAGGCCGGTCAATTAGCAGTCCGGGCAGGGAATATCCATCGGATGGGTCTTATTCACTATAGTCCGCGTTACACCGACTACGAACTCAAAACACTTCAAAAGGAATGTCGTGATTTTTTCCCCAATGCATTCCTATGCCGCGATCGAATGGTAATCCAAATACCCTACAGCGATAGCAAGAAAAACGCCACCAAGTCTTAGCTCGCAGAATACTTGAAGAAGGTATGAGTAAAAGATTTGGCGGTTCGGATAAGCAATGCCTGGCATTAAATGCAAGCCCCATTTTCGCCTCCGTTTAACAGAAAGCCGGCATCTCAATCTTGCCCTATTCGAGTAGCCTGGTTTCACTCTCCAGTCTAAGCTGCCTTGTATAAAGCTCCCAATAAGCCCCACGGCGCCGAATCAGCGTTTCATGCGGCCCCTCCTCGATTATTCTTCCTTTGGAAAGAAGCACAATCCTGTCTGCTTCTCGAATTGTAGAAAGCCGATGAGCAATTATGAAACTGGTTCTCCTTTCCAATACTCTATGAATAGCCTTCCTAATTGCCTCCTCCGTTTGAGTGTCCACGCTGCTGGTTGCCTCGTCCAATACGAAAACTGCTGGATTTACCAGAATTGCTCTAGCAAAGGAAATCAGTTGTTTTTCGCCCATACTCAGTTTTGCACCTGAGGTTCCTACATCCGACGCATAGCCATCTACCATATTCAGTATGAAATCGTGTCCTCCAACCAGCTTGGCTGCCTCAATCACCTCATCATCGGAGGCCTCCAATCTCCCATAGCGAATATTCTCCATAACAGATCCACTAAACAGGTGGGGAGTTTGGAGAACATAACCCAGTCTAGATTGCAACCAGACTTGAGAGTGCTTCCGATAATCGATGCCATCAATCAGAATACGCCCCCTGGTGGGCTCATAGAAGCGGCAAACCAGATTAACTACAGTGCTTTTCCCGGCTCCGCTTTCCCCTACAAGTGCGAGAATTTCCCCCGCCTGAACCTCTAGATTGAAATCTTGAAGTACCACCTCGCCCTTTCTGTATTGAAAATCAACCGATTCAAACCTAATTGCCCCTTCAATTCCAGGCAATCCTGACTTCAAAAGAGGTTTCGTTCCCTCTTCTCTGATATCCGGCACTTCCTCCAACAGAGAAAGAACTTTCTCCGCCGAAGCCTGTGCGTACTGCAAGTCGGCAAAGACTCGACTTAACTCCATTACAGGCTCGAAAAAGCCGGCTGTAGCAAAAACGAAAGAAACCAATGCACCATAGGTAATCCCCGTTCCGGCTAATAGGGCGCTGCCTCCGCGCCAGAGTGCAAGGGCGGTTCCAACCGCTCCGAAAGTTAAAACCGCTGGCAGATAGAAGGCTGCAACAGTCGCGGTTCGAACGGTGCGTCGCCGCATAGTATTCGTGATTTCTTCGAATTCCCGGGTGTTCCTTTTCTCGCGAACTAGTGTTTTAGTAGTGCGGGCTCCCTCTATGCCTTCATTATATCCGGCAGTAAGACGGGAATTGACGTTTCTAATTTTTCGATAACCTCTCAAGAGCTTCTTCTGAAACCAAAGAGTTATCAGAATTAGGGGTGGGATGACAGAGAGGCTCACCATTGCGAGGCGGAAATTCACAGCGAACATCGTTATCGCCATGATTAGCATATAGGCTAAGCCCCAGGAAATATCGACAAACCCCCAGGTAATAACATCTCCCAATCTAGTTATGTCCGAGGTCATTCTTGTCATAATCCAGCCTGTGGGCGTTCGGTCGTAATACGAGAAACTGAGTTCCTGTAAGCGATTGAAACCCTCTTTGCGAATATCGTAGCAAATACCAACTTCAAGCTTCCCCGCAATCACGATGAGAACGAAGATGTTTGCCGCCTGTATAATTCCCAGCAAGCCAAATACGATAACAAACAGGTACATGTATTCAAAATTCTCAGGTATAATCACTCTATCTATAAGCCAACCGACAATGAACGGTTGAACCACCTCTATAGCCGCAACGATTATCATCAAAACAACCATTGCGGACATATATTTCCTACGCAAGTTAACAAACCGGAATAACTTGCGCCAGGTAAGGAAATCGAAGCGTCGTTTCTTCTGAGAGTTCATATCAAATCCGTTTCCGGAGGCACATTCTGGATATCCCAGATTCGTCTGTATAGATTGTCTCCCCGAATCAGTTCTTCGTGGGAGCCCTCATGACTGATACCGCCATTCTCGAGTATCAGAATGCGATCTACCTCTTTCAATGTGCTCACCTGATGCGTCACTATGAAGATGGTTGTATCGATAAAGCGTTTTCTGATTTCTGCCAGGATATTGGCACCTGTTTGAGTGTCGACAGCGCTAAAGCAATCATCAAGGATAATAACCCTGGGGAGTCGAATAAGGGTTCTTGCTATAGCAACTCTTTGCTTTTGTCCTCCAGAGAGTGTAACACCGCCCTCTCCAACCAGAGTTTCATAACCGTCCTCAAAATTCTCGATTACCTCCCCAAGATATGCGGCCTCCGTGGAGGTTTCAATTAGCCCATCCGCAATCTCGGGCGCGGCTAAGATTATGTTTTCCCTCAGGCTTCGGTTAAACAAGAAAGTCTCCTGCAGAGAAATACACACCTGGCTCCGCAAGCTCTCACTTCGCCAACTGCCAGCATCAACACTGTCGATTAGAACCCGACCTTCGTTGGGCCTGTATAGGCGTGGAAGGAGATGAACCAGCGTACTCTTGCCGGAGCCGGTCGGTCCAAGTATGCCAACAATTTCCCCCGGCCCAACCTTGCAGTTTATGTTTCTCAATACCGGACGTTGGTTCTTGTACTGAAAACTGACGTTCCTGAATTCTATTTCTCCCCGTATTTTTCTCTGATAAGCACCAGTTTCCCGCTCAGGAGGGATGTCAAACACTTCCTGAATGCGTCTGAGAGATACCATTGCCTTGCCCATTTCAGTTAGAGTTCTACCCATTTCCCTAACGGGCCAGAGGAGGCGGCCCACATATGTGAAAAACACGATAGCAGTGCCCAAAGTTATTTTGCCACCAGCTGCCCACCAGCCGCCCACGGCCATGACGATGCCTATTTGAGAAAAGCACATTATTTCCGAAATCGACCAGTACCAGGCCAGAAGCTTAGTTAAATGAAAGGATCTATCTCGATATTCGATGTTCTTCGTATCGAATCCTTCAATCTCATAATCCGCTCTTGCAAAAGCTCTAACTACTCTAATTCCATGAATATTTTTCTGGAGAGTTTCACTCAGGCGAGCCTCGGCTTCATCAGTCGCACTAAAGAGAATTTTAACCTTTGAGAAAAAGATATAGCCAAAAAGAAATAGAATAGGGAATACTGCCATCGAGAAGAAAGTTAGCGGTTTATTCAGCGAAGCCATAAGCACCGCAGTTGTTATCACAAGAAATATGCCACTTCCCACTTCATTGGCCTGTGTCGATAGAAAATTCCTTATCGTATCGACGTCGCTGGTGCATCGCTGAATTAAATCGCCCGTGTTGGATTTTGTATGGTATTCGTAATCAAGATTCTGCAAATGGTTGTAGAGACGTTCTCTTATTCTTTTGGATGTATCCTCGGCGACGATGGCCGACCACCGATATTGAAGATACATGAAAAATCCTGAAATAGCCATCAGTGCTATCGAAAACAGGGCTCCATACAGTATTAAATTTTGAGAGTTGAGCCTGTCAAACTGCGCGGCTAACCAGGGAGCTCCCGTCCATGTCTTTTTCCCGATACCAACATCGATTACTATGCCGACAACCTGAGGTTGCAGCAGACCAAAAAACGAGGCTGCGGCTGCGGCGATGAATGTGGAGAAATAGAGTAGACGCCTACCCCTTAGATGTGTATTTAGCTGCCTAAGTCCGTTCATAACAGGGTGTTTGATTCTATTCAATAAGGCGTCAGCGTCTATTCGTCAATCACTTTGTGAAGAAAACTGACTAACGACGTTTTTTTCGGTTTTGTTCCGCCTGTCTGATAGACGAAAGAATGTGATTAATAATATCAAGAGTCGACATCTCTCTTTCATCTCATTATCAAGTTGGAAGAAGTAATTCCGATGATAAGGTGTAAGGTTCGTTGAATTAAACCTTGGGGATGTGCGGATGATTAGAGGATTGTACACGGGTGCAAGTGGCATGCGTGCCCAGGAGCACCGTTTGAATGCATTATCAAACAACTTGGCTAATGTCGATTTGAATGGATACAAGCGAGATATCTCAGTTCATAAAGCATTTCCCGAACTTCTTATCCGACGTTTTGAGGACGATGGAGTGTTTCGGTTTCCCGCTGGAAGTGTGGATGTGGCGCCGCTTGTAGGAAAATTGGGTACGGGTGTGGAATATAACGAATCCTATACCGTGTTTGAACAAGGTTCCTTGAAGGTTACCGAAAACACCTTCGATTTGGCGCTCGATGATGCGGGATTCTTTGTGATAGACACACCGCAGGGACTCCGTTATACACGCAATGGGTCGTTCTGGCTTGGTAAGGAACAGATTCTGGAAACCAAGGATGGTTTTCCGGTGTTCGGAGAGGGGGGTATTATCCGAATAAGTAAGGATGTTGTTTCGATTGACAAGCTGGGTAGGATTTGGGAGAAGGACGTGGGAGATGACGATGCCGAATTGGTCGACACTATTAGGGTTGTAGGCTTCCCACGGCGACGATACTTGCAGAAGCAGGGTACGAGCTTCTGGACCGATAATGAGAATTCCGGATTCGCCCGAAACTTAGAGGGAGCGGACCGACCGGGTGTTTTGCAGGGCTTCCTTGAGAGCTCTAACGTGAATCCGGTAACTGAAATGGTGAATATGATTGAAGTTAACAGGGCCTATGAAGCGAATCAAAAGGTTGTTTTAACTCATGATTCTTTGCTGAATCGCTTGATAAGCCAGGCGGCACGATACTAGACACTTTTGTGCTTTGCCACGGTTGGAGTGTATGGCGAAGCTGGTGGGGAAAATCTTGCGATTTAGGAGTGACGCGATATGATGAGATCTTTATGGGTGGCTGCTACGGGGATGCATGGACAGCAGTTCAATATTGATACAATTTCTAACAATCTTTCCAATGTGAATACTACCGGCTACAAGCAGATACGCGCAGATTTTGAGGATTTGATTTATCATAACGCTCGCATCGCTGGAACGCCTGCCACAGAACGTACTGTCACTCCCACTGGAATTCAGGTGGGTCATGGCGTTCGAGTTGGCGCCTCTCAGCGGATTTTTACACAGGGCTCATTGAGACAAACCGATGGTGTCGGTGATATGGCTATTGCCGGTGAGGGATTTTTTCGTGTGTTAAATATAGACGGCAGTATCGGATACACTAGGGACGGGTCGTTCAAGATTGACTCTAACGGCCAATTTGTCAACTCGAATGGTTATCGGTTGTTGCCAGAATTAATTCTACCGGAGAACTATTTGCCCGAAAGTTTAGCGGTGAATCAGCAGGGACGGGTTACTGTTAGAATCCCGGAACAGGAGGATCCCATCGCCGTGGGACAGATGATGCTTTTCCGCTTTGTTAACGCAGCCGGATTGGAAGCGATTGGAGAAAACCTTTTTGTAGAAACTGGAGCATCCGGGGATGCTGTTAGAGGGATGCCGGGTGTAGAGGGCATGGGCAAGCTTCATTACAAATTTCTTGAGATGTCGAATGTGTCGGTGGTTAAGGAGATGGTTGGAATGATTGTTGCCCAACGGGCCTATGAGCTTAATTCCAGGGCGATTCAAACTTCCGATTCAATGTTGGGCACCGCGAATGGATTGAAACGATAGGAGGTTTCAGAATGGATATCGGACTACTGCAGAGTGCGGGAGCAATCTATGAAGAGAATAGAATGGCCGGTCGAATAACCAGTTTGAACCGTCGTTCGAATGTCGATAGCCAAGATGAACTTCGGGCGCTTAGTGGGGAGTTCGAAGCCTTATTTGTCGAAGTAGTGCTGGATTCAATGCGCGATACGCTCAACGATGACAGCTTGATTCCAAAAAATGCTGGTGAGAAGCTTTTCGAGGACAAGCTCTATGATGAGTATGCAGAAGCTGTAAGCAAAGTGGCTAATCTGGGTATTGCCGAGATGATATACAAGCAGCTTTCAAACTATATACCTCGCGGGAGTGTTGATATAGGCTAGTTAAAATGAGCTTCCCTGCTAGAATTCTATGGGCTTTGATACGAAGTAGTTAGTTGTGTGGCATTAATAGACTATTTGATGTTATAAAAAAGCATACAATACTTATCTTGAATATAAGCTGCCTATTGCCGTTTTGAATTTAATTTCTTTTGACATAAATAAATATTCTAATTCAAAGTAGAATCCGGATTTTGGCACGCAACTTGCTTCTATATCTGATGTGATGGTAGATAAAGACAAGATGAGTGATGATTCAAACTTTGTGCCCAGCTCCTATTTCAGAGAAATCGGTCGTTTTGCGCTGCTTAATCACGATCAGGAACTGGAATGCTCACGTCGTATCAAAAGGGGTGATGAGGAGGCTTTTACTACCCTTGTCAATGCGAATCTTCGTTTAGTGGTAAGACTTGCAAGGCCCTTTGTCTGTTCCGAGTTGTGCCTTATGGATTTAATTCAGGAAGGTAATACCGGCCTGTTGAAAGCGGCTGAAAAATTCGATTATCGAAGGAATATCAGATTCAGCACTTATGCAGCCTATTGGATTAAACAGGCAATACGTCGCGCTTTGATTAGAAAAAAAGGAACAATTAGGATTCCTCATCGGAAGCAGGCGAAACTGAGTCATATCCAGAAGTGCAGAGAAGATTTTTCACAGCAGTACTGCAGAAAACCTAGCGTAGAGGAACTTTCCGTGCATGCGGATATGGATAAATCTGAGATTATTTCGCTCATTGATTTTACGTATTCTACTGTATCCCTGGATACTGCAGTTAGTAGCAGTAGTAATACTCTGCTTGATATGCTAGAGGATGATTCGTATAATCCGGACAAAGCTCTGGATGACAAAGCTCTTAAGGAAGAAGCTATGCGTGTTCTGAATATGCTAAGAGAACGCGAACGCAAGATTCTAATATATCGATTCGCCATTAATCGTGCGAAGCGACTTTCCTTGAATTCGATTGGCAAAAGAATGGGGATTTCCTCCGAAACCGCTCGGCTGATTGAAATTAAAGCTTTGAAGAAATTAAGAAGAAAAGCCGCGCCGATTCGCGAACTGATGTATAACTAAGGAAGCTGTCCAAGTCCGATGAGCTGGTACCGAGAATTTCTTCATGCCCTTCAGAGCTCACTATTAGTCAGACTTTCGAACTTGCCGAATCTGCCCGGAAGTTGCTCTGCTTTTTTCGGGAAGAATCCTTCCAGTTTTTATACACACTTTGCTAAGCTTCTGAATTTGGCCTTTCCCACTCCCTTAGTGACAATCCGATGAATATACTTGGCATTGAAACAAGTTGCGATGAGTGTTCGGTAGCGGTTGTCGCTGAAGGCAAAACCATACTGTCAAACATTGTTGCGAGTCAGGTGGAACGACATGCGCCGTGGAATGGCGTTGTTCCAGAGATAGCTTCAAGATTACATGTTGAGTGGATTGACGAGGTGACCTCTCAAGCGCTTAAAGCTTCAGGCCTGTCTCTTGAAACAGGAATAAATGGCATTGCCGTTACATACAGACCGGGACTTATTGGCTCTCTGCTAGTGGGACTTTCCTATGCCAAGGGTTTGGCCTGGGCTGCGGATAAGTCCTGGATAGGAGTAGACCACATCATGGCACATCTGTATGCGGCGCATCTGGAAAATGAAATTGCTTATCCCCATTTGGGTTTAATAGTTTCAGGGGGACATACAATACTGTGCAGAGTGGAATCGCTAGACGAAGTAAGCATTTTAGGCGCAACTATCGATGATGCCTGTGGCGAAGCCTTCGACAAGGTGGCGAAACATTATGAAATGGGATATCCCGGCGGAGTCAAACTAGATGCTTTGGCAGAAAATGGCGATTCTGGTGCCTTTAATTTTCCCCAGCCCAGATTGGGCACACGTCGATACGATTTTTCATACTCTGGATTGAAAACCGCCGCCATCAACCAGCTTGAAAAATTCCGCACTAAAAGAACGGAAGCAAGTTCGACGAATATAGCGGCCTCTTTTCGCAAAGCGGCAATCGACATGCTGATAAGCAGACTTAAATTGGCTGCAAAGGATACTGGCATAAATCGCGTAGTCTTCGGAGGCGGCGTTTCGGCTAATCGCTATCTTCGCCGCGTTGTTGATGAGGATTCTTCGCTTGAGGGATATTTCCCATCCTTAGATCTTTGCGTTGACAATGGAGCGATGATAGCTGGGCTTGGATACCACTTGCTCCTTAAAGGGAAGCGATCGCCCCTTAATCTAAATGCTCAGGCTCGGGTCTCTAAATTCAAATGCCCCTATCCATAAGCTACATCTCCTGGTGAGCCTGTCGGTGCGAGAACCGGCCCATAAGATTTAGAATGGAACTTACAATCAGCTTAATCTCAGTTGCTGCCGAATCCGTCGGAATCCTTATTGACTGCCCTTCTTCTTACAGGCATATTGTGCGAGTTTGGTTGTTATGAAAGGCAGTCAAAGGAGATAACTATGGAATCCGAGTTTGATCTTGATAAGGTGATTCGTAAAATCCCGAACTATCCCAAAGGAGGGATACTGTTCTTTGATATCACAAGTATACTGACAAATCCTCAAGCCTTCAGTTACTGCATAGACAGAATGGTGGAGATATATAAGGGCACAGACGTTGCTGCAGTTGCCGGGATTGAATCCCGCGGATTCCTCTTTTCTGCACCACTCGCGGATAGACTTGATATACCTTTGATTCTCGTTCGCAAGGCCGGCAAACTGCCCGGAGACACTTGGAGACAGGATTATCAATTGGAAT
Organism: Olavius algarvensis spirochete endosymbiont; assembly: GCA_900608495.1. Lineage (GTDB taxonomy): Bacteria > Spirochaetota > Spirochaetia > DSM-2461 > DSM-2461 > UBA2779. The sequence continues at coordinate 15,970 of UWYT01000278.1, forward strand.
ATGGTATGGAAGCGGTTGAGATTCATAAATCCGATATTCCGCGAGACAAGGAAGTGCTGTTAATTGACGATCTTATTGCAACGGGCGGCACGTTGAGCGCGGCGAAAACCATTCTTGAAAAAGGTGGTGCCACGGTAAAAAACGTATTCGGTGTTATTGGGTTGACTTTCCTAAGCTTTCAGAAAAAGCTCCAGGGAGTGAAAGTTACGACACTGATTAGCTATAGCGACGAAAGCTTGTAGTCTGAAACAGGTTTCAAAGTGTATCGATGATAATGCGAGAACTTGACTAGCCTCTTTCTCTTGAGATAGATTGCTCTCGAAATAGACGGTTCCCGGTAGTGTAATTGGTAACACTGCAGATTCTGGTTCTGCCTTTGGGGGTTCGAGTCCTCCCCGGGAAGTCTGAATCGATATAACAGGGTCCCTTCGTCTAACGGTTAGGACCGGAGATTCTCATTCTTCAAATAGGGGTTCGATTCCCCTAGGGACTATACTTCATTCAATTGGTTCGTCTATTCGAGTGAAGCGCCTATCTTAAACGCTTATAGGTTTGCTGACGGTTATCATGCTCAGTGTCTCTCATATTGTTTTTTTCTGTCGCGTGCATGAAATTTGCCGAATTAGAATGCCTAACGCCATATTTTTCCGAGAGTTTTGTATTAGTTAGAAGCTTCGACAGGGACAACAGTGCTATCCTATAACCTATGGAATCTGTTTTTGATCGGTTGGCTAAGGAAATTTCAGGGAAAGAGAGGCTCGCTCTACTGAAGAGAATTAGCAAATTGTATAAATCGGAGCCCCTGCATAAAGGTATTGCCTCCAGCGATGAGCCATATATACCAGAAAGGCAATTCGCCCGATTATCCATATTCGCACGCCTTCAAATCATTATACTGGGCTTCCTGCTGGGTATAAGCAGAGATAAGGCGATAGAGAGATTTCTTCTTCGCAAAATTCATCGCAAGATAGATTACGTTGCTCCAGGACTGTTAGACCGTAGAAGAGGTTTGATAAATCCAAAGTTATATCAAGTAATAGCAAAGCTGCGTTCAGCTATGAACGTTTTTAAGGAACCCATACTTAAGGCCCTGGAAGATGAGAAGGGTGAGTTCTATGCCTTCCTGGGAAAGCTAGAATTTGAAGATGTTCAAACCCGACTTGAAACACAGTTGCTGCCAAGCAGCAATGACATCCCAAATATTCCTCATTCTAAAATAAAAAAACAATTGTTTTTGAGATTTAACGATATATTGAATGACATCGAACTCACTCAGCGTAAACGGATGAATATTCACACAGAAGTCCTTTTCCAACTAAGATCCTTGGCCAGATTCCCCTACAACCGCATATTGAATCTCTTTCCACCAGGCGAGAATGGTGCAGCAGCGGGTGCGACGATTCGCGTGCTGAGAATACCTCTTCTGGAACTCGGAGATGTACTCTTTGCTTTCCAGACTCCTCCAACTTCCATTTTACTTGAAGCAATTTTCCTGTTCGATTTACAGGACAAGATTAGCGAGGATTCCGAATGGCTTGAGAAAGAACTTCGCGAACGGATGAATCTGGCAGTTCACAGTTTGAATGTTGTACGAAAGGTAAATACCGCCATCCCCTGGGAACTCTTACTCAAGTCTCTGGCAGTAGATATTCACTACACGCCGACTACTGCCTCAGGCGTGGACGACTGGTTCAGAATATTTAAGCTATTCTGGACCAAGCGGCTCAATGCCAGATTTCGAGAATGGTCTAATCAAAAACATGTTCAAGAACTCCTGGAAGGGTTAAAGGAACAATATGAATTGACGGAAATTCCTTCGGTTCCAGGATACAGGGGAACTGAGTTTCCGGATCATTACAAACCTCGATACGAGTTAAGTTTCGCCGTCGTGAAAGTTCTCTTTCTGGAGATATTTCAAGCGAGACTCTATCATGTGCTGAATATCATTAAAATAGATGGTAAGTTCTATAAAAAGACCAATAGGGAGGATTTTGAAGAGGCCTTCAATAGATTCGTAAAAATCCCGGATAAAATTCGTAGTTTTGAAAACAAATTGCGCCCAGATGGTAACTATGGCATTCGGCTTGAAAACCTATGGAAAGAAACCAATTCAGGAACAGACACCTCAAAGCGTTTTTTCGAATTGCTTGGTCAACTCGATCGGGAGAGTCAGATTATAACTGTGCCGTTGATAGGAGACTTGAAAACAATGTCAGATATCCTGGGAGGTGTTTTGAGCGGCAGCGGGGGAACCTATGATTCGCTTTCAAATATGTCAGAGATAGGCGGTCATGGAAACCAGATATTCTTGGAAAACCTAAAGGAAGTTAGAAACATATTTAACCGTAGTGCGGAAAATCTCAAAAAACTATTGGAATTTGAAGAGAAGAGAATTCTTCCGGGACAGAGTAAGGAGACTCGCAATTGACAGGTGTAAAGGAAATCTGGGCTACCAGAATTTTGAATGAATTGCATGAACTTGCAACAAAGGAGGGGGACACTTCAGATAACTTCTCAAACATTATGAGTGTGGGAAGGCCGCCCGAGAGCACAATGGGTGATATCTCTTTTCCTCTTTTTCCCTATGCTAAATATCTCAAACTGAGCCCTGCACTAATTGCTTCAACCATAGCTGACAAGTTAATTGCCGAGGGTATTAGGGCTAATGCGGCAGGTGGCTATCTAAACATACATGTAGACAGGGTGGTTGCCATAACCGAGTTGTTCGATAGCATTTTCACCTTGAAAGAAAGCTGGGGAAATGGCAATGAACTCTGCGGGCAGAAGGTGATGATAGAGTATTCCAGTCCGAACACCAATAAGCCCCTGCATCTTGGTCATCTGAGAAACGACATACTTGGCGAAAGTTGCGCACGGATATTTTCCGCGAGAGGGGCAAAGGTGCTAAGGGTTAATCTAGTAAATGATCGTGGAGTGCATATCTGTAAATCAATGCTCGCATATCAGGAATTCGGCAATGGCGAAACTCCTGAAAATTTGCGTGTGAAAAGCGATAGATTTGTGGGTGATTTCTATGTGAAGTTTGTTGAGTGGGCCAGGACAGATAAATCAGCCGAAGAAAAGGCCCAGAAGATGCTTAGGGATTGGGAATCTGGAGACAAAGAAGTAAGAAAGCTATGGAATACCATGAATAAATGGGCACTCTCTGGAATTGAAGCAACCTACCGAAGGACGGGAATCAGCTTCGATAGAATTTATAGAGAAAGTGAAACCTATTTGCAAGGGCGTGCGCAGGTATTTGAAGGTTTGAAGAAGGGCATATTCCATAAAGACAAGGATGGTTCAATCTGTTTTGACATGGGCGAGATTGGCTTGGATACAAAGGTATTACTTCGTTCCGATGGCACCACGGTGTATATAACGCAGGATTTTGGAACAGCTGTCAGCCGTTATGAAGACTGGCCCTTCGATCAGCTCATCTACGTTGTTGGCAGCGAACAAGAGTATCATTTCAAGGCTCTTTTTCATGTTCTGGATAAACTCGGATATTCGTGGGCAAGTAAGCTCAGACATCTCTCATATGGCATGGTCAATCTTCCGGAAGGAAAGATGAAATCCAGAGAGGGAACAGTGGTTGATGCCGATGAGCTGATCGACAAGCTCTCTATTCTGGCACTTGCCGAAATAAGATTGAAAGGTAGGGAAGGGTTGGTGGAGGATGCACCGGATATCGCTGAGAAAATTGCGCTGGCTGCGCTTCATTATTTCCTTCTTCAGGTATCGCCAACTAAGGATATGATTTTTAATCCCGATGAATCCCTATCTTTCAACGGGAATTCGGGCCCCTACCTCCAATACACAGCTGCTCGTATCAACAGCCTAATTGCGAAGGCTTCCAGTGATGTGTTGGATATGGATGCGGATCCAAAACTACTCAATCGGAACGATGAATGGGAATTATGCCGGAAGCTTGGCGATTTTCCTGATTTGGTTTCAAGGTCCGCAAAAATTCTGGATCCTTCAATTTTAGCTGTAAATCTTCGCGAAATCGCCAGGGATTTTAGTCACTACTACCATGAGGTTCCGATCGCCAAAGCCAGGAACAAGGCGCTTGCCGCAGCCCGTTTAAGCCTCGCCCGTGCGGTATTGACAGTGCTCAAAAACGGTTTTAAACTGCTGAACATTCCCTTTATCGAATCAATGTAGGCCTTCTTCTGATTTTCCGCATCCGGAATCTTACTTCGCACCCGGCTTCCTTGAGAAAAATAGACATACGTTGACGGGCATAACTCTTGTTGTTAATCTTCTGGCTATAGACATCTGGGAAGTATTCTATTAGTATAACATAGTGGATGTTCATCTGTGTTAGGCGGATGAGTAGGCTGATTGGCATGCTGCTGCGTCGTGGTTCCGGATGAAATCCTGACTATGAGCAGCGATGGCGAGGCTAGCGAGATGCCTTGTTGAACTGTCACACACTGGAACGATTTTTGTTAGCGGGGGATTCATGATGTATGCTCTGGTGGAAATTCTGGGGAAGCAATACAAGGCGGAAAGGGGTAGTCTTATAAAAGTTGACTTGCTTGATGGTAAGAAGGCGGGTGACAGTGTGGAATTCGACACTGTGCTGATGATTTCAGACGGTGAGAATACTAGAATTGGTCAGCCCTATGTTGAGGGAATGAAGGTTTTGGGGACTGTTGGTGAATCAGTTCGAGAGGCCAAAATTGGAGTGACAAAGTTCAAGAAACGCAAAGGGTATCATCGTTTTCTTGGCCATAGGCAGAGATATTCTCTTGTTAAGGTGAACGAAATCACCTCCTAGGACTGTAGCGGTGATTGCGGTTGTAGTGGCTCTTGATGGCCAGGGTGCCTTAAATCGGATGAACCTCAGCGGTCATGCGGGATATTGGAGTAGAAAAGGAGATCCGGCCTGTGCGGCTACGACACTGCTGGTGCGTTCGGTTGCTAAGTTGGTGGCATCACTGGATGGTTGGACCGTTAACGGTGGAGCGCGGAAACTTGGCAAGTTAACCATGGAGATAGAAAGTCGCCCAGTGGATTCGGAAGACTGGCTTCGCGGAGTAACCGATACTCTTTTACAAGGCCTTGCCGATATTGCAAGAGAATATCCGAATTCAATAAACCTAAAATTGGAGAAGATAAACGATGGCTCATAAGAAAGGTGGCGGTTCCTCGAAAAATGGCCGTGATTCCAATGCTCAAAGATTGGGTATAAAGCGATATGGAGGTCAGTTTGTGTCTGCGGGTACCATTTTAGTTCGTCAGCGCGGAACCAAGGTGCATCCGGGGGATTTTGTTGGTAGAGGCAAAGACGATACCCTGTTTGCAAAAAATTCGGGAACCGTTTTGTACCATTTCAAGAAAGGTAAGAAGCGGGTGTCAATTATAAGCGATAGCTGACACCTTATGTCTTCCTTCATCGACGAGGCCTTCCTTGAGGTTCGATCAGGCGACGGCGGATCCGGATCTGTCTCGTTTCGCCGTGAGAAATATGTTTCGCGGGGCGGTCCCGACGGAGGTGACGGCGGGAAGGGTGGAGATGTCATATTTGTTTCTCGGCGGAATCTATCGACACTGGCCCATATTCGACGACGAGCTGCTTATGCGGCAAAAAACGGAAAGTCCGGCAGCGGTAGGAGAATGTGCGGCAAAGATGGCGACAATCTCGTCATTTCCGTACCGCCGGGTACCAGAGTGATAGACATAACCATTGGGAAAACACTTCACGATTTCGACAGGAAATCGGAAGGTGAGGAGTGGATATTCCTTACGGGCGGACGCGGGGGATTGGGGAATTGGCATTTTCGAACCTCCGGTAATCAGACTCCAACTCATGCGCAATCTGGTAAATCGGGTTCCTTGCGAGAAATCTCTCTAGAATTGCTGCTCATTGCGGATATCGGCCTGGTAGGAATGCCAAATGCCGGTAAATCCAGCCTCATCAATGCCTTGACATCGGCAAAATCGAGGGTTGCCGACTATCCATTTACCACCAGGGTTCCATGCCTGGGTGTACTTCGGCGAGGCGAACAGGAAAGGATAATTGCCGATATCCCGGGGCTTATTGAGGGAGCCTCAGAAGGTGTTGGACTAGGACATAGATTCCTGCGTCACATTAGTCGATCCGCATATTTGGTGTATATGAGCGATTTAAGCGATGCTGATCCGATTCATACCCTTCGAGTACTCAAGAAAGAGATAGAACTATTCGATTCCAACCTATTGAAGAAACCAAGCATAATCATTGGTTCCAAAGCCGATCTTGATGAATCAGGTGCAAAGCTAGATCTGCTTATTGGAGCATTTCCGGATGATGAAGTTATTGGTGTATCTGTTTTTTCCTCGGAGAAACTGGAACAATTCTGCGATCGACTGTTTAATCTCAGCAATGACAACTTGTGAAAACAGCAATACTTGGAGGATCCTTCAATCCTGTTCACTCTGGCCATTTATCAATAGCTGAAGAAGTCATAAAAAACGGCTATCAGAAAATCCTGTTTATTCCGGTTGCAATTCCACCTCACAAAACTCTGGCCCGTGGAGCTAGCGATGCGGATCGTCTTGCCATGTTGAAGCTGGCCCTTCAGGATTTCTCTTGGGCTGAGCTTTGGAGAGGAGAGATATACCGCAGTGGACCTTCTTACAGTATCGATACTGTCCGGGAACTAAAGGAAAATGGGATACTTGATTCCAGGGCAGCCATTATAATTGGCGATGACCTAGCGGACGATTTTTCGTCATGGAAAGATGTCCCGAGACTATTAGACGAGGTAAATATCATTCTTGCTCGACGAGATGTGAAAAGAGAGGTTGAGTTTCAGTACCCTTGTTTCAGGCTGCCTAATACGCCGGTACCCTATTCATCGAGCGAGATAAGGCAGAGAATCGAAAACGGTTTGAGCATAGGCAGGCTAGTACCGCTTCCCGTTACCGAATACATTGAGAGAAACAGGCTTTATGGTTTTGCGCAAACCTGAAAATCCTTATTGGTTTTTCGCACTAATTGTGATTCTCGTGGCCTTCCTGGTTGTATGGGCGGTTTTGAGCCTGAGAATAGATTTATTTACAGAGGCGATTAAAGAGGGTGTAACGATTAGCATACTTATCGTGATTGACGATAGGAACAAACCTCTAATTTCGGAGGTTCTCTATTACCATCCGAAAACACAGAATGCAGCCTTAACAGCGATACCCATTGAAACCGGCACTCTGCTTTTGGCGGTCGATAAAATAGATAGATTGGAATCCATATACAATAGCGACAATCTGGAACCCTATCGGGATGCAGTCGAGACACTGCTTGGATACCCAGTTTCATTTGTAATTCGCTTTGATTCGGACAATTTCGAGCGCCTGGTGGACCATTTGGGGGGGATAGATGTTTTCATACCCAATGCAATTGACGATACAGTCGATGGAGTAAGATACCTCTTTCCGCCGGGGAGTGTGAAGCTTGACGGGTCCAAAGCGCTTTCTTACGTTGAATACAAACCAACGGGAGAACCAATAACTGAAAGGATGGAGCGAGAACACAGGGTTGTCAAATCCCTGCTGCGCTCCATAAGCGACAGTGGGAATCGCCTTCTCTCATCAGAAGTGTTCCCCTATATTCGAGATATATTCAACTCCAATCTCGATGATCGCAGTCTATCAACTCTCATTGAAACTTTGACTGCGATTGATTCCAAAAGTCTTGTTTTGCAAGGCATTATTGGCGACCAGCGCACGCTTCAAGGTAAGAACATACTCTTCCCCTTTTATGATGGAAATTTGATTAAGGAAACGGTTCAGAAGATTAACAAAACTCTTGCCAAGATTGATGTTCTTGACGACGATGCGCTGTCGATTAACGTGGAAATCTTGAACGGAACTAATCTGTCGGGGCTTGCATCCAGGACGGCGCAGCTATATAAAAGTTTTGGCTTCAAGATTGCCGCTATCGCGAACGCTGAACTTAACGACTATAGCAGAACCATTGTGCTGGACAGAAAGGGAAATCCGGAGGCTGCGAAAAAAGTGGCAGAATTGATTCGCTGTGATCAAATCCATTCGCAGATAGACGAAAATCGGGATGAAACCGTAGATGTAACGGTTATTCTGGGAAGAGATTTTGATGGAAGATACGTTAAGAAGTAAGGCGCGAGAACTCTGCGAGCTACTTACTAAAAGGAAAGCGGGAAACGTAATGGGCTTGGAAATGAGCAAGATATGTTCGTGGACCTCGCACCTCGTTATCGGAACTGTGTCCAGCCGAATACACATGAAGGGACTCGGTGAGGCGGTTACCGATAAAATGCGGGAGCTGGGAATTGAAACTCGTTTCACTGGCAAAAGAGCCAATGAGAGCTCGTGGCGAATAATTGACGGCGGTGATATTGTTGTCAGCCTAATGGACTCAGTATCTAGAGGATTCTATGCGTTAGAGGAAAGATGGTTCGAATCTGAAGTTTTTTACAATGCCAGTAGGACGATACACTTAGGTTAATCATCAGGCAAAATAGACTTGCCGTAAAACGCTGCCTTCGTCATCGCTGTATAGACGACGCCTAGCAAGTTAGTTCCACGGTAGAAGTTCACATGAATCCCAATTTCCACTTGATTACTTGATTGACAATGGTGGCACGGCTTATAATGGAATCGTGCAACCGCTCCAGGAGGACGGTATGGAAATTACTGATATTCGCATCAGAAAAGTTGAAACAGATGGAAAGTTGAAAGCCTATGTCACGCTGACTTTTGATGATTCTTTTGTCGTACACAATGTTAAAATCATTCAGGGTACAAACGGAGTTTTTATTGCCATGCCGAGCCGAAAAACAAAAAATGGTGAATACAAGGACATAGTACACCCTATAAATTCAACATTTCGCACTCGATTGCAGGAGAAAATTCTGGCTGAATATGAAAATATGGGTGATGCTATGGAGCATACTGCGAAGTAGAATTGGGGAAAACCACTAGAACGGTTGCTATAGATTAGGACGTCGGCAAGCGGTAAGCCACCGGGTTTTGATCCCGGCATTCGCAGGTTCGATTCCTGCCGTCCTAGATTCCCCGCACACAGTGGAGGTGAGCAAAATAGTGGAAAGCACACAACTAGTGGCGAAACGACGCGAGACGATAAATAAGGGTTCGACCCGGGCGCTTAGAAGAAGTGGAAGAATTCCTGCCATTCTGTATGGTGACGGCGTTCTAAGAGCTGTTAGCATCGATGCTAAGGAATGGGCGCATAGTTTTCAATATGCCTCAGGCAATAAGGTTATTGGATTAAAGCTGGATAACGATGAATACAAAGTATTGGTAAAGGATACCCAGAGAGACATACTTTCGGGCGGTGTCATGCATATTGACTTCTATGCAATTCGCGCGGGCAAGAAGCTTAGCACCGTAGTGCCGATTCATCTTGAAGGTACCCCTAAGGGTATAATAGAAGGCGGAATTCTTGAGCAGAAAATTGAGGAAATCGAGGTAGTATGCCTGCCTGAAGACATTCCGGATTTTTTTGCAATCGATGTTTCGCAACTCGAGGTTGGCGATTCTTTACATGTTAGCGATATCCCAACGCCCCGGGAAGTTGAGATTCGAACCGACGTTCATTTGACTGTGGTAGTTATAACTCATGCCAAGGCAGTAGAGGAGCCTGTATCGGAGATAGAAGAGGAAGTTGTAGAGGAAATCGCAATCGGGGACGGAAGCGAGGAAGGTGCCGAATAGCGGGAGCCCTATAATAATCTTGGGGTTGGGGAATCCTGGAATTGAATTTGAACGAACTCGACACAATGTTGGCTATCATGTCGTAAACCTCGTTTTGGATGAGAAAAATGGAAGGCTGCGACGAGGATTTCTTCGCAGGTACAGCTATTGTGTATTGACTGTTAAACATCATTCGCTGGTGTTGGCAAGATCGAATTCATATATGAACAGATCTGGGGATGTCGTACCTGAATTGCTTCGACGTTATGGAGTGATGCCTGATCGATTCATTGTCGTGCTTGACAATATGGATCTCGCACCTGGAATATGCCGCATAAAGAAGGGGGGGGGAGATGCTGGACACAATGGTTTGAAATCTGTTATCGGAACCTTGAGGCATGGAGATTTTTACCGATTTTATATCGGTGTAGGCCGCCCTCCATCCGGCGCATCCCAAGTTGATTATGTGCTGAGTGTGCCAGACATGAACGAACTAGCTGATATCAACAGCGCGTGTATGCGTGCCAGCCAGGGAATACTTAAGCTCCCATACAAACCTATCGCTGGAGTGATAGAAGAAATCAACAGCCGTGGAACTTGATGAACGATTCATTGCATCATTACGAAGCTTGGACATCAACGCTGATTCCAGTTGCATCATAGCGCTCTCCGGGGGGGGAGACTCAGTTGCCCTCCTGGATTTAGCAGCCAAGGCCCATCTTAATTGCAGTGCAGCAAGGGTTATCCATCGGATTCGTGATTCAATATCCGAAAAGATAGAGAATACTCTCTGCGAAAGACTCTGCGCGGAACGAAATATCTCTTTTCATGTTCTATCTGCTGAAAATGACACAGTTCACGACATCAGAAGACGATTTGGATGCGGCATTGAGCAGGCGGCTCGGGTGTTGAGGCATAGGCTTTTAAGGGATCACATGCGAGTAAGAAAGGCACAGTACATTTTTTATGGTCATACTTCCGATGATAGTTTGGAGACTATCTTCATGCGCTTACTTTCAGGATCCGGCGCTGAGGGACTTGGCGGTATTCCAGCGCTGCGCGGAGAAACAGTGCGGCCTCTTCTAAGTTTCAAGCGAGCGGAACTGAGGGAATATCTGGTGTCCAACAGTATTGACTGGATAGAAGATGCAAGTAATAGTTCGAAAATACATAGACGGAATCGTATCCGAAATGAATTGATACCTCTCATATCAGACATCTTTCCGGGATGGCCCAAAGCCTTGAGTGTGCTGGGAGAAAGATCGCAAGAGGCAACACTGGCGTTGAAGAAGCTCTGTTATAAGGAACTAAATCCCATTGTCGAGTGTGACAGGTATATGTGGAACGAAGGAGATTGGGATTCTGCAGCAAAGTATTCGAAGGCCCTTGCCCTTTGGAATGCGTTTAACTATCTTGATAACTCCAAAATACCTGACAGACGGATTCCCTGGAGAGCCTTAAAAGAGGCGAGGAAGGCCGCCGATTCACGAAGGGCTTGGAATTCTCATGGTTTTAAGCTAATTCGGAAACCTGGCGTTATTGAGATTAGCCGAGCTTCGCGGGATGCATTGGGGAATTCGGGCGGCAGAATTATCTTGAGCCGAAGCGAAGTTAGAAGAGGTTTTGTTGCGAATATTGGCTCTTATGATATTGTTGTATCGTTGCAAAAACCAAACTATCCTGGAATTGTCTCCTCTTGTCATATAGAAAATTGGCCGCTGGAAATACGCTTCGGCAGTTATGGGATGGAAGTGGGGCCTCTCGCGGAACGCAGGACAAAAACGTCTTTTCCAAAAGGAATAGCTGATTCTGGAAAAGAAATGATTTATATTCTTATTGAGAAGAGTAGAGTGGAACTAGATGTCAGATAAAAAGAATAAAAGCAACGGCAATTTCAAGCTCGAAATGGACGGCAAAACGACTATTGCCCTGATAATAGGTGCCATTCTTCTATTTTTCTTTGTGATATCTCTAGTAAAGGACAATATCACTTCGAGTCTTACTTATTCCCAATTCATTCAGGAACTGGAGTCGGGGAACGTTGAGGAAGTGAAAATCATTGATATGAGGGAGATTCGCGGGAAGCGTTTTGACGAGAATGGTAAACGCGTGAACTTCACTACAATAATCCCGTATTTTGATGACAGTTTGTTAGGGCGTCTGGAACAAGTTGGAGTCTCAGTTATCGGAGATTCCAAGGGTATTTCCTTAGGAGATGTTTTTCTGCAGCTTCTTCCGGTTTTGCTGTTATTCGGAGTAATTGTCTGGATGTATCGCAATATTCAGAACGGCGGAAAGAACGCGCTCTCTTTTGGGCGGAGTAAGGCGAAACAATATGATAATTCAGGGGACAACGTAGTCTTTAAAGATGTGGCAGGCCAGCTGGAGGCTAAGTATGAGCTTCAGGAAGTGGTGGAATTTTTGAGGGATCCGGAAAGATTCACTAGACTGGGCGCTAAAATCCCCAAGGGTGTACTTCTGGTGGGACAACCTGGTACGGGCAAAACCTTGCTGGCCAAGGCCGTAGCAGGGGAAGCGCGTGTTCCATTTTTCCACATGTCCGGGTCCAATTTTGTTGAGATGTTTGTTGGAGTAGGTGCGAGTCGTGTAAGAGATCTTTTCGAGCAGGGTCGAAAAAACGTGCCTTGCATTCTCTTCATTGATGAAATAGATGCCGTGGGACGTACTCGGGGCGCTGGATACGGCGGCGGTCATGATGAGAGAGAACAAACCCTAAATCAGTTGCTCGTGGAAATGGATGGCTTCGATACCGATAAGGGAGTAATTATTATAGCCGCCACAAACCGTCCGGATGTTTTGGATCCCGCTCTATTGCGACCAGGACGATTTGACAGGCAGGTAGTCGTCGCAATGCCTGACGTCAAGGAGCGAGAAGCCATTTTGGCGATTCATGCCCGAAATCTAACTCTCGATTCGGATGTGAAACTGTCGATATTGGCTAGGGCCACGCCTGGCTCCTCGGGTGCGGATATCGCCAATATAGTAAATGAAGCGGCACTTTTTGCTGGCAGAATTGGTAGAGAGTGCGTAAAAATGGTGGATTTCGAAGAGGCTCGGGACAAAATACTCATGGGAATTGCGAGACGCAGCATGGTGATGAGTGAAGAAGATAAGTGGATGACAGCATATCACGAGGCAGGACATGCAATTCTTCACTATACCCAGGAGAAGGCGGACAGAATTCATAAGGTTACCATCATTCCAAGGGGCAGATCTTTAGGTGTTACCTTCAGCTTGCCTGAGAAAGACGAATATAGTCGACGTGTCGGATGGCTGAAAGCACAGTTGGTAATCCTTTATGGGGGTTATGCGGCGGAAGAACTTATATATGACGAGACTACTACAGGGGCTCAGAACGACATTAAACAAGCCACCGAACTAGCGCGTAAAATGGTTTGTGAATGGGGGATGAGTGGTCTTGGACCTGTTGCCCTGGGCGCTGTCGATGAACCAATATTCATCGGAAAGGAAATAGCGCAGCATGCCGATTATTCGGAGGAAACGGCTTTCAGAATTGACAGTGAAATTCGTAATTTGCTCACCGAGGCACTTGATAAGGCTCGCGATACTCTGAGGAGGGAAAGGGGAAAATTGGAATCGCTCTCTAAGGCACTCATTGAAAGAGAGACCCTTGACAATGATGAGATTAGAAAACTCTGGGGACTTGAGTTGCCATCGGAACAGAAATTGCCAGAATTGCCCTCTGATTCTGATGTCGACTCGAAATCTTGAGATGATAACACGCAATCACAGCGAAACCTGTCTGGTGCAGATGCATTAAATGAAACCTCGTATTTGCATTAGATGTGAACGGCTGGGTTGGGTAACTCTGCCCCTACTGATTTTAGCAGCCGCAAACGCCTTTCCGCAGAGTGACAGGGCGGTTTCCAGGATATGGCTTGAAAGGGCTGAAGCCTTGTTGAGATTTGATTCCTTGACTGAGAATCAGCTTGAAGAGGCAGTTCGTGCGTTGAAAATTGCCACCGAATTTGATGAGGCCAGCAGTGATGTACTTTATCTACAAGCCAAACTGCTTCTGGTTGGGTTTAGACCAAAGGCAATGGAACGGGGTGAGTCGCATATCATTGCGGCATATCAGCTTCTAACTGACTCGCTGGATTCCGATGATCGATACCCTGAGCTTATACGATACGAGGAAAGGGCCGTTTTGTGGGCATCCACGGCTCTGCGCTTAAAAGACTATAAGAACTTGCTGGATGGCTACCGGCGAATGTCAAGGGGACAGCGTGAAAATGCCTTGCTGCTTTATGCCACCGCCAGGGCTGCCCTTTATCTGGGGTTTTCGGAGGTGGCCGCCGAGTTGGCTGTTCGCGGTGAGGCACTTGTTAATTCCAGTACGGATATTACTCGACTTGGAGGCAATCTTACAGGGGAGGCCAGACCACATTTCAAAGCTTTGGCGATTGCGGCAGGCCATGAGAATTCTATAAAAACCCTCGATTCAGCTTGGCGTTATTGGGGTTTGGCGCTTGAGGAAGCACTCATTCCCTGGATATTCTATGGCGCTGTCGATATCAGTAGTGCGGGAACGCTTTCAAACTTGTTCAGTCGACAAATGAGGGATGTGCTGTTAGCTGAACAAAGTTATCTTCCTCCTGAATTTCAAAATGATTTGGCATTGCTGAAAAAGATGAGGGCAGTACAGAGTGAATCAGTGAGCATGTATTTGAGAAATTTCAGCGGATTGCTGGAAAATGATTCAAATTATGATGGATACCCGGAAGAGGTGTTGGAACTAGCAGACGGAGAGCCTGTCAGGCGCATCATCGATATGAATCAGGATGGATTGGCAGAATGGCATATCAAATACGATGGACTGCGCCCCGGCAGCATTCTAATCGATGATGGCAGTCTGGAGGTGTTATACCAAACTAACGCATACCCCGTTGTGCTGTCCTTGAAGGAGATAACCGAGAACTCTATAACAGAGATATCGATGAATCCCGGTGCTTTTGTATGGGATATCGAGGGAAATGCGGGATTCTGGGGCAATCCATCTTCGGAGAACTATAACGAAGATAAACTCTGGTACGGTGCCAGAAGAGTGCGTGTATTCAGCAGTGATTTTTCGGATGGCACAAGTGGCGAGGCGATAAGTTCTTTGGTTGATGGATACCCGATTCATGCGGTAGAGAAACGTTATCTCGATGGTAATCTAGAGAAGCTTCTTTGGATTAGGGAGATTGTTTACCAGGATGGAATCCCTGCCGCCGGCAGACGATCGTATCGCATGGACCCAGAGAGTCCGGATAGATATCTTTGGGAATTATATGAACGTTTTGAAGAAGGTGTCATAGTGGGAATCGCGTGGAATCCTGAAATGAGCGGATCCCCGCTATATCTTCGCGATTGGGCCTTGAAAAAATATCTTGAAACCCAAATCTGGGATGTGGATGGATGGATAAAAGTTCAGCGAATTGTCCTTCCTGATAACGAAATTCTGGCTTCCGAACTGCTGATTTCGGAGGCAAATATCTACGATCTCCTTCCCTGGACCATGGATGATTGGACATTCTGGGGAAACTGATTATACTAACAGTAACTTATGCAATGTAAGGTTAATTCTGCTTGCGTTAATGAAATGCTGATTCTTCTTCTTACAATCATCAGTGGTTGTCCCAGTTCTCCCGAACTTATACCGCAGCCAATAAGCGATTTTTCACTCGAGCATATTGATGAACTTATCGAGAATGGGGAGAACTTACGGGCATTGCCGCTGATAGCCAGCCGTGACAGGGACGGCAAATACACCGAGGGACGTTATATGCGTGCACTGGAAGGACTTGGTGATGAATGGGAGGAGGCTCGCAAAGTTAAAGACTGGCGCAAATCGCTAATGTATCTGCGTTCCTTTCGCACCTTGGGAGAAGAGAAGAGAATATCGGAAATAAGCGAACAAGATCTCTTACTTGAGGGCGTATACTCCTATCTGGATGCGAATGCCAGCGGCGCGGCCCTTGCACTTATACAATCTGAGTTGGAACTTGACTCAATTGACGCGAAAGACAGGGAAAATTTGGCCAGGCGATTTGAGCTACTTGGATATAAACAATTTGTATCGGAGTTACGCGGGAAATCAAGGACGGAAGCTCCGGGATTAGAATCCTCTATCGATGGCACTGTTACGGTTTGGGTAAACAGAGGAATCAAACTTGTTGGCAATGTGGGAGTTCCCGATAGGGGAATTGGATCGGGCTTTTTTATTGATCCTGAAGGATATCTGCTTACAAATTATCATGTAATTGAGAGTATGGTGGATCCAACTTATCAGGGATACTCCCGTTTGTTTGTAAAGACTGATGATGAAACCGGTAATAGAATACCGGCCAAGGTGATTGGGTGGGATCGCAATCTCGACTTGGCTCTTTTAAAAACCGAGATGGAGGTGCCATATGTTCTTACTTATTCCAATAAGGAACTTCCCCCGCTCGGTTCAACGGTTTATGCGATTGGCTCTCCAGGAGGGTTAGCCAAAACACTTACTTCAGGCACTGTTTCAGCCTACCCCCGATCGATCCAGCCGATGGCGGGATCCTTGCAAATTGATGTGCCCATCAATCCAGGCAATAGTGGAGGTCCCTTGCTGAATAAGGACGGTGAGGTTATAGGGGTTGTATTTGCCGGGGTTCTCAGCTATGAGGGAGTCAATTTTGCGATTCCCGGAGCCTACATAAAGAAGCTGGTTCCACTGCTGTTCGAGGGCGGTGAGGTCCAATTGCCGTGGCTGGGATTGTCCGCCTGGGATGCAACGGGGAGAATCAAGGTTACCTATGTGGCGCCCGATTCTCCGGCCGCAGATGCGGGTCTCCTACCGGATGATGTAATTGATGTCATAGATGGCTTTCAGTTCTCGGGAATTCGTGAAGTTCAGGAATACTTGCTTTCGCGCACACCCGGAACGCTCATTTCTATTGACTGGCTCAGAATGGGCGAACGTGCCGATGGCATCGCGGCTCTTGGCGTGCGTCCAAGCATTCCTCTGGAAACTGCTCTGATGAATGATGCAAGGGAAAACCTGATTACGCCACTTTTTGGTCTCAAAGTTCAAAGAATCAATGGATACGGTCTAAACAAGAGATATCGAATTACATCAGTACTTCCCGGGTCAGTCGCTGACGAGGCAGGTTTTCGTGCCGGCGACAGTTTCCTGCTCCGGCGCTGGATACACGATGAGGAGGATGATGTCGTTGTCATCCAAATGGTGCTTAAGGGACGAAGAGCCGGTTTCTTGGAATCCGCGATACAAATCGCCACTCATTTGAACATCAATACCATTCTCTGAAAACATCCGTGCATAACCATCTGGAAATTCTAACCACGTTGAATCGACACCGCTTTGCTCCATAGATATAATTGCCCCGTGTCATTTCAGCAGTCACTCATAAGAAATTTTTGCATCATAGCTCATATCGACCATGGGAAATCCACATTGGCTGATCGTTTCCTTCAGCATGCCAAACTGGTTTCAGACAGAGATTTTCATGATCAGATGCTTGATTCTATGGATATTGAACGCGAGCGGGGTATAACCATAAAAAGCCAGGCTGTTACACTGGATTTCGACGCGCGAAATGGCAAAACCTACCGTCTCAACCTGGTGGACACTCCCGGCCACGCTGATTTCTCGTACGAGGTTAGCAGAGCAATCAGTTCCTGCGAGGGCGCGCTTCTCTTAATTGATGCTTCACAGGGAATAGAGGCTCAAACGCTTTCCAATATGTATATGGCCTTTGAGCACAGTCTGGAGATTATTCCGGTGGTTAATAAGATGGATTTGCCCAGTGCCAATTTAGAGATGGTGCTCAATCAGATAGAAAACGATTTAGGTTTAGTCGGCGATATAGCCGTTCCGGTTTCAGCAAAAACAGGTTGGGGTATAACCGAGTTGCTCAATTCACTTGTGGAACATATACCGCCGCCAAAGGGTGATTCAAACGATCCCCTTGAGGCTTTGATATTCGATTCCCATTATGATGCCTATCGAGGCGTAATAGCCCACATTCGGGTTTTTGAGGGTAAGTTAAGGGAGGGAGACTCAGTTTGCTTCATGGCCGGATCGGGCGACTACGAAGTTGGAGAAGTAGGAGAATTCCGTCTCGCGCTCAAGAGGACCGGCGAACTTTCGGCAGGTGAGGTTGGATGGTTCATTGCCGGGATAAAAAACATCAATGATATAAAAGTCGGCGATACAGTTACTCATACCGCGCGCCCAGCGAGTAAAGCTCATGCGGGTTTTCGAGAATTTAAACCAGTTGTGTTCTCGTCCATATATCCAGTTGATGCCGATCAGTACGAAGAGCTGAAAAGCGCATTAGATAAACTCAAACTCAACGACGCATCTTTGATTTGGGAAAAAGATTCCTCGGAGGCCCTTGGCTTTGGCTTTCGATGTGGATTTTTGGGTCTGCTACACCTCGAAGTGATTCAAGAACGTCTCGAACGCGAATTTGGACTCAACATTGTTCTAACCAGCCCATCGGTCCGCTACAGGATGATTCCGAAAAAGGGTGAGCCTTATTTCCTAGATAACCCGAGCCAATTCCCTGAACCTGGAAGCATAGATAAAACCGAAGAACCCTATATCAGAGCATCGATAATAACACCGGTCGAATACCTGGGGGCTCTGATATCTCTTTGTGTAAGTAAAAGAGGTGTTCAAAAAAGTCTAACTTATCTGGATGAGAAGCGAATCGAATTGCTTTACGACATGCCGTTGGCCGAGGTTTTGTTCGATTTCTACGACAAGCTTAAGTCTGTCAGTCGAGGTTATGCCTCCTTCGACTACGAAGTTGCCAATTACCGGGAAAGCGCCCTGGCAAAAATGGAGATTCTGGTAAATTCTGAGCCGGTAGATGCCTTAAGCCTCTTAGTATTTCGTGACAACGCCCAGAAACGCGGCAGACAGATATGCAAAAAACTTCGCGGTAAAATCCCCCGCCAGCAGTTCAAGATTCCCATTCAAGCTCTCGTTGGTGGAGAAATCATTGCCCGGGAGACAATCTCTGCCCTACGCAAAGATGTAACCGCCAGATGCTATGGCGGCGACATTACCCGAAAACGCAAGCTTTTGGAAAAGCAAAAGGAGGGGAAAAAGCGTATGAAAATGATAGGCAACGTGGAGTTGCCACAGTCCGCGTTCCTGTCGGTGCTTAGAAGCGACGATGAATCAGGCTAGTTTGCTGTTAATCTCATAACCTACAATTTTCCAGGCAAGTCTTCGGGTACACACTTTCCGCCGCGCGTCTACTTATTTCCAGCCGCCCGAACACTACTCCTAACCCCCTCAATATAGTCGAGTAGAACACGCGCTCGATTAACTACCCGAACCAGAAATGATTCATTTTCTTTCGACAAAGGATCTGTATCGGGAAAATCCACATATACTTCATCCATCTTTTCAATAACACTGATTAGCTTGGATTTCTCTTTCGTATCTTTCGCATATACCTCCCAGGAATCGATAATTTCTTGCAATCCGTTCAATTGAGCATCAATAAACCTCGCTGTTTCAGCCCTCCAGTTCGGAGCCTCTCCGTTCCGGGTTATTCCCTTCTGATTTTCCAATAGAATAGTCTCGGCATCCTCCAGCAACGGCAAATTCAAATCCGTTCCCGAAGTTGGAAGAACATAGAGGCGTCCAGTTTCGGAGAAGCGTCTGCGTAGAAGCGCTGCATATCCATTTAGAACAGAATCCGTATCTTGTTTTTGGTTTCGAGTCCTAAGCATTAATGTTTCCCAGCCAGGATGCGGGTTTAGACGATTCAGATGCAACATCTGCCATCGGTGATACGCGGTGCCCCTCGCATGAGTTTTTCCATGCGAGTATCCAAAATCCAATCCTGCAAGCAATACCGAACCTTTCCATCGCGCAAGAGCTATTTCTATGGCAACCAAACCCACAGACCCCAAAGGATCGAGGGTGAAATCTCTCACTCCGCAAGCCTCGAGTTTCCTAAGAAATTCCAGTTCGGCAAACGTGGAAGAATATAAGTAACAGGGGCCTCCGATATGAGTTAGAGACGGGGGATAGGAACTCAAATCCGCTACGATGGCAATCCCACTTCCCTCGGTATCATGAAAATCCAGCAAATTCCAGGGTTGAGTTTCTAGAACCACCGCTGCGTCGGGTTTGATACCGTAGGTTAGCAATGCTGAAACAGCGGTATCGGCGGCCATAACCCAAAGTCTTTTCCTATATTTCCGAATGAACGGCAGGGCTTCCTCGAGTGATGGACCGGCCCCCACAATAACAGGCACCCTGTCGATAATAAGGTTATTAACGCTCTGAATATCTAACAAGCCATATGCGAGCTCACAAAGATTGGCATAAACATGTCTTATCCACTGCCTCCCCAGTCTTAAAAGAGTGTTTCGATTACGCCAATAATTTATTAGAGCGTCGATGAGGAAGGTGATTAGTTCATCGTAAAGCTTTGGATTCAATGAAGAACCGGCACCCAAATCCACCCTTCTAACCCTTCTGTAATTCCAAGGTCCAATGGAATTGAAGACTTCGTTTAAGGCAGCGAAGTCCGAAAGTCGAACATGAATCGCGCGATCATTCTTTTCCGCATAAGGAGCGCAAAGATTCATTAGCGACTCGAACACCTCGATGGCGAGGATAAAGGAATCGTTTGGAATTCGCTTGGCAAGAGTATTCAAGCCATACCCAAGTAAAGGTGAAGGGACCACATAAATGCAGCGGTTTTCGATTGGCGCCAGTTCTGCCGCACGCTTCGGCCGCAACATTGGTTCGTATTTCGAGTAGAGATATCTATTTTCGAAGAAAACAGTCAAACCTCTACCCGTATTCTCCAAGCGGGGGTTGGTGGTCGGCGAAGCGATATTGGGTGAAAGTGGTGTTGTGTGTTGGCTAAATTGTCGAAACCTCGTCATCACTGCTCTGGGAAGATTTGTTTGTAAGCGCTGCTAAATCGATCGTCGAAGAGTTTTGATTCATCTAAAATGGCGGTGCTGAACTCGTTCTGCCTCGATCGTGCGATTTCGGATTTAACTCTCTCTTCCCAGAAGTCATCTTTTTCCTTGCTATTTAAAGATGTCAGGGCAAATATACCCACCGCATTGTTCAGCACAACTGGTTGGGATATAGCCCCCACTTTGGTTAATCCCACGATACTCTTCCAAAATTCATCAGATGAAGCCGTACCGTTCAAGGCCGCATCATCAGAGTCCTCGGGGCTTCCGCCAAGCAATGAATCTGCGGCATAATTAATGGGGAACGAATGAGATTTCTTAACTTCAAATCCTTCCTCTAGCATGGTGGATAGAAAAGAGTTGGCGTTGTTTGCATTGGCTCGCAACTCACTTGCCTTTTCCAGAATCGCATCTTCTACAATGCCCAGCTCATTTTCCATCATGTATGTTCGGATATCCTGGCCTCGCCCAGTAAGACTCAATGGAGATACTGAGCCATCCGCACGAAAGATAATCCAGCCGTATTCACTCTCAAAGGGTCCGGCAATTTCCCCTTCTTCCAACTTGTAAACACTCTCGGCGTTTTCTCTGCCGATTAATTCGTCGATAAGGTAGAAGTCTGTTTCGCCTATACTGCCACCTTCCTCCGCATAGGAATCCTGAGAAATTTCTCGGGCAAGAAGAGCGAAGGATTCGGGTGTTTTTTCCTTTTCTCCATATCTATCTATCAATCTCTTTGCTTCCTCCTCGCTCTCCACTGTTATTCGACTGAGCGGAAGTGTTGTGAAGAGGTAAGAATTCTCTTGTCCATATTTGATTACTTCCTGTTCTGGAAAATCGCTGAAGGGTATAATCACATAATCATAGCTGTTCTCTTGGGTGGCCATATCCCAGAGGAAGTTCAGCTGGGCTTTTGAATGATATTGTGAATCGAGAATATCTCCCGCCCAAATGGACATACTAAGCTGATCTCTTGCAAGTTCCCTATCGTTGTCTTTTACTTCGGATGATACGGAGCGATAGCGTCTTTCGTCAAATTTACCATCAGTTTGATAGCGGCTATGTTCTATTATTCGCCGGTCGACCGCTCTGGAGGAGGGTTGATAACCACTCTGATCAAGGTAGTACTCGATTGCGGTGAGATAAACGGCGGAATGATAGGCTTCCCGCCACGCCAGGCGACGCACGAAAGAGTAGATTTGGTTATCCTGGCTTAAATCACTATAGTTACTCAATGAATGTCCGACGGCGTTGCCAAAGGAGTTGTTGTACGTATACACAATGTCCTTATTGCCGTAAGAACCGAATACGATTTCATTTGAGGTATTTGAGCCACGCGAAAACACCGATGTGAATACCAGTCCGATCAAAGCGAATCCTACAATCACGAGACCAATTATTTTGAATGCAAGGTTTCGCTGGGGTTGGGTTTTTATGCTGCCTCTTCTTTGGGGTGACATGAATCAAAAGCTATCATGGCCGTTCGGATTGGTCAACGAGAGGGGGGGCTATGCTGAACTGAATGGAGCCTTCAGTCCACACGCTTTGCTTGACTGTGCCTCCTGCTTCGGATATGGTTACAAAGGTGGTGTTGCGAAGAGATTTATCATGCTGACCTGCCAAACCGAAGATTGCAGATTGAATCCCCCTCACTTCCGATAATTTCGGGCTGTAGCGCAGGGGAAGCGCACCTCGTTCGGGACGAGGAGGTCGTCAGTTCAAATCTGACCAGCCCGATATTGCCGCGGTCTTTCTACCCGGAGCCAATCTAAGCTTCGATACCGCCTGAAACCTCTCGCGGGTTGGCAGGATAGGCTTGGGTAAGGCCCACAGGGCCCTGTGAATAAGATTGGCATTGCAACAACAGCGCTGACTTCCATGGGCATCGAAATACTTCCGCTTAGATTTTCGGAATCGATTGAGTTCTTCGAGTCACACAACCAGCTCAAACTCCTGGTGCATAACCGTGATGGGTGATAGCACTAAAGTTGAGTATCTCATAATACTTGATTTCATTATTGGTTTAATTCCATCCGATTATGAAGCAGTATGGGAAGAAATATGCTGCTTTTTAGCTTTTTCGTGTTGACTGTGAGTACGGTGGAAGCCGATGTCGTACATATTGTTACCAAGGGGGAAACAATTTATTCTCTTTCAAAACGCTATGGTATTAGTCCGGAGACTATAATTGAGAATAATTCGATTACCAATGTGTCTGAGATTGGGGTTGGTACAAGACTGCTGATTCCGAGCGCAGATGATTCTGTATCCGGCGATGAGAAAGATGACTTTTATGAAGTGAAACAGGGAGATACTTATTATAGTATTTCGAGAAAACTGGGACTCAGTTTGGAGCAATTGCTGGCTCTCAATGGGCGAGATGAGAATCGCCTACTTCGCGTTGGTGAGGTACTTATTGTTGACGCTTCCCGGGTAATTTCTAAAGAGCAAATGCCTGGCAATTCGGGAAGGGCAGCAAAATCGCGTGAAGAGGAGAAGTCCTCGGTGCACCAGGGAGCTGGGAATGTCGCCCAGGAGCTGGCGAAGGTACCGTGGTGGCCGGTAAATGGAAGGAAGAAAATTCTAAATGGCAAGCTTGTTGGGGTGAGTATAGAAACGGAGCCTCTAAGCTATGTTTATGCGGTTGCCGGGGGGAATGTAGTTTGGACGGGCCCCTATCGAGGTTTTGGATATGTTGTCTTGGTTGATTCAAAGGGGTATATTTATCTGTATGGGGGGAATGAAGATTTGTTTGTAAATGTTGGCCAGACAGTTGAGGTTGGTAGTCGGATAGGTAGACTGGGGATGTCTGCCTCTAACGGAGTTTCGTATGGAAGGCCGGAGATGATTTTTGCGGTGTTTAGAGATGGAGTCCCGGTACCTCCCAGCAATGCGCCGCGTGGTTGATGTTAGGCAATGGGGAAGCTAAATACTGCTTTTTCGGATTTCTCGGGCTCGGCTGATACCGGGGAGGAATTTAATCCACTCGCACATTATTTGAAGCAGATTTCTAGATTTCCACTTCTTACTGTAGACGAGGAGAGAGTTATCGGTGAGCGGATAGCCGAGTATAAATCTCAGATTGCCAGGATGAACCGTAATATGGGTGGAGTTGTCGGGGAGGAGTATTCCAGGAAGAAATCGAATACTATCCAACTTCTTAATGAACAGAAAAATTTGATGATTCAGTCAAACCTTCGGCTAGTTGTCTCGATTGCAAAGAAGTATCAGAACAAAGGTCTGAGTTTTTCAGATCTTATCGATGAGGGGAATATCGGTTTGATTGAGGCCGTTGAACGTTTTGATTACACTCGTGGTTTCAGGTTTTCAACTTATGGAACATGGTGGATTAAACAGGCGATTATCAAGGCTTTGGCTGATAAGGCAAGGGTTATTAGAATTCCTGTTCATATGCTGAATATAATAAGAAGAACTTTGACGGCCTCCAGATATCTGGCACAGGATTTGGGGCATGAGCCGACTGATGTTGAATTGGCGAATTATATGAGCGTATCTGTTAGGCAGATTAAAAGGATTGTTCAGATATCTCAGGATACAACCAGCTTGGATTCAACCGTGGATGAAGAGGATAACACGAGACTCGAGGAACTGATTAGTGATGAAAGTACAGTCGCGCCCACCGAAACTGTGTTCAATTCTGATTTGCAAAGCATTCTGGAAGAAATTCTTGGAGTGATAGAGGAGAGGGAACGCCGAATTCTTCAACTGCGTTATGGTTTGACAGGGAAGAGACCGCTAAGCTTGAACGAAACCGGGAGATTAATGGGCATCACTCGGGAGAGAGTTCGACAATTGCAGAAGAAGGCGATTCTTAGGCTGAGATCGTTCCCGGCGATTCGAGAATTGAAGGATTATCTGTAGTCAAAGCTCTGATGATTCAGAGCTTGCATTGATTTTGAGGATAAGCTGAATTATTTGCTTCGATTCTGCTTGGATTGTAACTACCGAGATTTTTTGCCCCATGAAGCTTGCGGGAATCAGAATGATTGCATCTGAATAACATCCCCAATGGGCAGCGATTTCTGCATCGCACGGGTTAACAATTCTTGAACCTGATTTTTATGAAGAAACCATGTTCAGGAGGGTGATTGCCAGCTATGCTGGAAGCCCAGCGGGAAAGGCTTATTCTGAGATAATTGATTTATTAGATTGCGCCACTATGCGAATCCCGGCGATTACGGCATAGTTTGAGCTGTTTGCGTGAGCACTATCGATTCATTTTTCCCGGGAGGGATATTCAGGGGAAAATTGGCCTTAGGCATCATGTTCAACCCAATACTCATACACGAATAGCTATGAGGCGGAAGCATAGTGGATGTCTGGAAGCAGTTTTCACCTGAAGGCTGTGGGGCTGAAATTGGATAGGAGGCATCTTTAGATTTGATGAGCTGACTTATAAGCGATGAATGGAGATGATAGATGACAAGGCAAGAAATAAGGGAAAAGGCTGTTTCCTACATTGAACGAGAAAAAAGTGAATTGTTTAGAGAGGAGATTAGGAAACTTCTCGAGAATGAGGACTGGGATGAACTTGAAGAGAAGTTTTGGCGGGGCTTGGATTTCGGAACCGGAGGCCTGCGAGGGATAATTGGCGGCGGTACAAACCGCATCAATCCGGCATCTATCGGCAAAGCTTCCCTGGGATTGGCGAATTACATCCTATCCTGTTTTCCGGAATCCGAACGAAGCGTGGTTATCGCATATGACAGCCGTCATTACTCGGATGAATTTGCCTTGGAGGCGGCCAGGGTTATGGCGGCAAAGAGCATTAGGACTTACTTATTCAGTTCGCTTCGGCCAACACCTGTTCTTTCGTTTGCCGTTAGAACTAAGAATGCATGCGCGGGGGTTATGATTACTGCGAGCCATAACCCGGCTGCCTATAATGGCTACAAGGTTTTTTGGTCGGACGGAGCCCAGATTGTTTCGCCGCACGATAAGGGTATTATTGAAGAGGTAGGAAAGATTACTGGCTCTGTGGACGTCATGGATTTGGAAGAAGCCTTGGAAAGCGGACTCATAACGATGATCGACAAGGAAATTGACGATGAGTATACGAGGCTTGTTGTAAGTCAATCCCTGAAACCTGAGCTTATGAAGAAGCATGGAAGCGAACTCAAAGTGGTTTATACTCCGCTTCACGGTGCCGGACTCATCCCTGTGACAATGGTGTTGAGTAAACTTGGAATCAGCGTGTACACCGTTCAGGAGCAAGCAGAACCTAATGGCGACTTTCCGACAGTAGAATTCCCCAATCCCGAAGTGGCACCGGCACTTGAGATGGCAATAGAACTGGCTGAGAAAGAAGATGCGGATTTAGTGATGGCTACCGATCCTGACGTGGATCGACTGGGAATCGCTGTGCCTGAAGAAGGAGAATGGATTCTGATAAGCGGGAATCAACTAGGCGCTATGCTGACGGATTATATTTTCAGAACTCGAAAGGAACAGGGTAGCTTGCCGACAAATCCGGCATTTGTCAACACAATTGTAACTTCGACTTTGCAAAACAAAGTTGCCGAGTTTTACGGGGCAACAAGTTTCAGGGTGCTAACTGGTTTTAAGTACATCTGCGAAAAAATTCGGCAGTTCGAAGCTGAAAACAGTTACAGCTATGTTTTTGGCGGTGAAGAAAGCTATGGATACTTGGTGGGTACCTCCGTGCGTGACAAAGATGCAGTTTCGGCCGCTGCTATGACGGCGGAAATGACGCTTTGGAATCGAGTTAAGGGGAAATCGCTGATTGAGTATTTAAGGGAGTTATGGAGTCGATTCGGGTACTGGAAGGAAATTTTGATTAGTCGAGATTTCGAAGGACAGAGGGGTCAGGAAACGATGAATGCCTTGATGAACAGTTTGCGTAATGAACCACCGGGCAGTATTGGATCAATTGAAGTAACCATGATGCGAGATTTTCGGGATGGAACTACTCTGAACATTGCCAGGGGCTTTCGCGAAAAGAACATCGCATTGCCATCTTCGGATGTTATACAGTTTGAGCTAAAAGGTGGCGGTTTGGTGACTGCCCGGCCCTCAGGGACCGAACCGAAGATAAAATTCTATGCATCCCTGTGCTCGGAGAACGGTGTCGAGTCTGAGCAGGCTGAGTTTGAGGGTGTGTTCGATGAAATTAGGAGCTGGATTGACGAAAGGATAGTGGCTCTGGACGGTTAGTTATGACCCTTTTTGAAGCTGAGCTCAAAATTTATACGGATGGCGGTTGTACGGGGAATCCGGGACCGGGTGGATGGGCGGCAATAATTATCGCGTCGAATCATGAAACCTGTGAGATATCCGGCGCTGAGATTTCGACAACGAACAATCGTATGGAATTAACGGCGGTAATAAATGCGCTGGAAACGGTAAGGCGGAAGTTTCCTTGCGAGAATTCTATCGAGGTGATTACCGATTCCAAATATGTTCAGAAAGGCGTTAGTGAATGGATGAGCAGGTGGATTGCCAGACGATGGAGAACTGC
Organism: Olavius algarvensis spirochete endosymbiont; assembly: GCA_900608495.1. Taxonomy (GTDB): domain Bacteria; phylum Spirochaetota; class Spirochaetia; order DSM-2461; family DSM-2461; genus UBA2779. Next base: position 43,124 of record UWYT01000278.1, read on the forward strand.
TTCCGGCAAACCAGTGAAAAATCAGGATCTCTGGATGAAGCTAATGAAAACCAATAGAGAGTTGATGATTGATTGGAAATGGGTTAGGGGCCATGCGGGGAATATGTGGAACGAGCGCTGCGATGAACTTGCTGCAAGAGCGCGCGCACAGCTATACCCAAACTGAACTCAAGCGAGTTACGATTTCATACCGTTATAGTGACTCGGGGAAATAGTGAAAATTTACGCGTATGCAGCAAGCGGTTTTACAGGGCGATTGGTTTCAGTGGAAGTTGATATTCGTCGTGGGATTCCCGGATTAGACATTGTTGGCCTTCCCGATAACGCCGTACGCGAATCGCGAGATAGGGTGAGGGTAGCCTTGAAGCGAAGCGGCTTCAATTTTCCGACAGATCGAATTCTGGTAAATCTTTCGCCGGCCGGACTGAAGAAAGAGGGTGCATCTTACGATCTGCCAATTGCAGTGGGCATACTGTGGGCTACCGAACAGGTACAATGCTCAGGTATTCCGGCTGTGCTCTGCGCTGGAGAATTGCTTCTGGATGGCACTGTCTGCCCTGTGAGCGGGATATTGCCGGCCGCTGCCGCGGCGATGGCAGATGGCATCAACAGGTTTATCGTCCCGGAAAGGAATATTGAAGAGGCAAAGACTTTGCCCAATGGCAAAACTCTGGGTATTGCTCATCTTAGTGATTTGCCGTCCTTGCTGGAAGACGGTTGGAATTCTACAAAGCGAAGAGATGAATCGGACGATAGCGATTCTCATTATCCGGAGCTATCCGATCTCCGTGGTCAACCTGTTCTAAGAAGGGCTTTGGAAACTGCGGCGGCCGGACGGCATCATTTGCTTATTTTCGGACCCCCGGGAAGTGGTAAAACCATGGCGGCCCGGGCTTCTGCAAGCCTATTGCCCAATCTCGAATCCGACACGTCTCTGGAAGTTTCTCGAATTTGGTCTCAGGCTGGCAGACTTAGTGCCGAATCAGGGCTGGTACGGCGACCTCCGTTTCGGGAACCTCATCATTCTGCCACTATGGAGGGACTCATTGGCGGCGGATACGGTAGGCATCCGGGGGAGGTATCGCTTGCGCATGGCGGGATTCTCTTCCTCGATGAGGCTCCAGAATTTGGTCAGAAGGCTTTACAATCTCTTAGGGAACCCCTCGAACTGGGTAGGATCGAGATGGCCAGAGCCGGCAGAAACTGGTGGTATCCGGCAGATTTTCAGCTTCAAATGGCTATGAATCCCTGTCCATGTGGAAATCTAGGTAGAGAAGATGCCTCGTGTCTATGCAGTATTTCAGAGATGAGCCGATATTGGAGGCGTCTGGGCGGTGCCTTGCTGGACAGGGTGGATATAAGGGTTCCAGTATCGGTGATAAACCCCGAAAAACTGCTGGAACCTGCCGGGGAAGATAGCAAGACTGTGCGGCTAAGAGTTGTCGCGGCGCGAGTTAGTCAGAAGGAGCGTTACGCCGATAGTTCGTGGAGCTTCAATGCCGACATTCCACCCGGAAAAATAAATCACCATGTTACTCTTGATGAAGCCTCCACCAAGTATTTTCTGGAGGCTATACGAAAACTTGGATTATCATCAAGGGCCGCTCATGGTGTCCTTAGGGTTAGCAGAACCTTGGCTGATTTGGACGGGCGTGCGAAGGTTGAGATTAGTGATGTCCTGGAGGCGCTTCAGCATCGAAGATATGGAGATAGAGATATTTTCTGGGCAACTCTGTAAGAATAACGTTCCTCAAATAGGTTTTTCCATCCAAAAATGCATTCCTGGTTCCTTCATCGCAATCAAGAATTTATAATGCTTCTATGGTAACACGGAATCGAAGCAACATTCTTTTTGCCCTAATCATAATCTTACTGCTGGGGATTATTCTGCTAATGGGGATCGGCGTAATCACGCCGAAGACGGAGCCACCCGAAATCAGACAGGCCAACGATGGAACTGTTGCCAAAGAATTCGTGTATCAAGAGAGCAAAAAGGTAGTCACTGAAAGCGTTGGTTTCACAGCGGATGAGATTGAGAATATTGCTGTTTATGAGCGCTATAACAAGGCGGTGGTGAATATTGCGACCGAGGTGGTTGGTTACAACTGGTTTCTTGAGCCGGTGCCAAGAAAGGGTTCGTCGGGATCGGGTTCGATATTTGATGAACGTGGCTACATTCTAACAAATAATCATGTTGTGGAAAATGCGTACAAGGTTAACATCACCCTGGCGGACGGCGAGCTTTTCGAGGGTGAGGTTGTGGGTGCCGATCCGGAAAATGATCTTGCGGTTATTCATTTCGATCCCGGTTCACATCCTCTTGTAACAATTTCCTTCGGCAATTCGGATTCTCTCAAGGTTGGCCAGAAAGTACTTGCAATTGGAAATCCCTTTGCTTTCGAACGAACGCTTACAACGGGAATAATTTCGGGGTTGGGGAGGCCTTTAAAAAACGATAAGGGAATTATAATCAGGAATTTGATCCAGACTGACGCCTCGATAAATCCTGGAAATTCCGGAGGTCCTCTTCTAAATTCCAATGGGGAATTAATAGGAGTGAATACGATGATTTATACGCCGTCTGGGGGATCGGTTGGGATTGGCTTTGCCGTGCCAGCTGCCACTGCAAGGCGCGTCGTGCCAGATTTAATGGAGTTTGGTTTCGTTCAGCGGGGATGGATTGATATTGACCCCGTTCCAATTTTTCCATCTCTTGTGCGATACGCGAAATTGCCTGTTAATCAAGGGATACTGGTTTCGCGAGTGAAACCGAACGGGAACGCCGCTGCAGCTGGTTTGAAAGGAGGATCTCCGGATCGGATTGTCCGCAGTGGAGACAGTATAATCTATCTGGGAGGGGATATCATTGTTGGTATCGATGACGAGCCAGTCGCTTCTATCGAAGATTTTTATGCGGCCTTGGAACAGAGCCGTCCGGGGGATGTAATACGCGTGAAAGTGATACGCAACCGTCGTGAACATATCTTGAATATAGCCTTAGACGGTAGAACTGGAGGAACTGATTGATAGGAGAATTCAGAGTTCACGCTCCATACAATCCTGCCGGCGATCAGCCAAACGCCATCGAAGCGCTTGTTAGCGGACTGGACGCAAAACACAAGTATCAGACTCTCTTAGGTGTAACCGGTTCGGGAAAAACATACGCTATGGCAAAAACCATAGAGAGGACACAGCTACCTGCCCTGGTTATAAGTCATAACAAAACACTCGCCGCTCAACTTTTTCGCGAATTCACGGATTTTTTTCCGAATAATGCGGTTGAGTATTTCGTTTCTTACTTCGACTATTACCAGCCCGAGGCCTATCTCCCTTCCCGAGATTTATACATCGAGAAGGATTCCAGTCTGAATGAAGAAATCGAGCGAATGCGGTTATCGGCGACTATGAGCCTGATGGAACGCCGAGATGTCATCATTGTAGCCACGGTTTCCTGTATCTATGGACTAGGTAGTGCGGAAACCTACCGCGACATGAAATTGCAGGTTCATGTTGGTGAAAAAACCGATTTTCATTGTCTGAGAATGAAACTGATTGGGATGCAGTACCAACGAAACGATGATGTCCTGGAACGTGGTAAATTTCGAATGCGGGGTGATGTAATGGAGATATTTCCAGCCTATCTCAGTGATATCGCTTATAGAATCAGCCTTGATTTCGATACTGTGGAAAGTATCGACCGCATTCATTCTCTGACAGGCGAGGTTTTAGAAAGCCTTCAAACCACAACTATTTACGCTGCAAAACATTTTGTAATGCCGGAAGAACGTATCCGAATGGCCTGCGGTGCTATCCGAGTGGAACTTGGGAATCAATTAGAATTCCTGAACAACACCGGCAAAGCAATTGAGGCGCAGCGTCTCAAAACCCGAACCGAATATGACATTGAGATGCTCCTGGAAATGGGCTACTGCCCCGGAATTGAAAACTACAGCCGACATCTCACGGGCCGCGAAATGGGAGAACGGCCAGAGGTGTTATTAGACTACTACCCATCGGAATTTATCACCTTTGTGGATGAATCGCACGTAACACTCTCCCAAATTCGTGCGATGTACAATGGCGATAGATCCAGAAAAACCAACCTGGTAAACTATGGATTCCGCTTACCTTCCGCCCTCGATAACAGGCCCTTGATTTATGATGAATTCGAAAGCCGAGTGGATAGGGTGATTTACGTTTCCGCAACTCCTGGCGAGGAAGAGAGGCGAAAATCCAATGCGATAGTCGAGCAGTTGATACGCCCCACCGGTCTTCTCGATCCATTTGTCGAAGTTAGACCCTCCGAGGGTCAGATAGAAAATCTATATGCCGAAATCCGCAAGAGAATTCAGGCGGATGAGAGGGTATTGATTACCACCCTGACAAAAAAAATGGCTGAGAACCTAACTGATTATCTTGTCAATTTAGGCATAGAAGCACGCTATCTTCACAGTGAGGTTAAAACAATTGAAAGAGTGGAGCTAATACGTGATTTGAGAAAGGGCGTCTTCGATGTGCTTGTTGGAATAAATCTTCTCAGGGAAGGCCTCGATATACCGGAGGTATCCTTAACAGTGATAATGGACGCTGACAAAATTGGCTTCCTAAGGAGCAAAACCAGTCTCATCCAAACCATTGGACGGACAGCGCGCAACATAAACGGTCAGGTGATAATGTATGCTGATGGTATGAGCGATGCGATGAAAGCAGCCATTCTGGAAACAGAAAGACGACGCGGCATCCAAATTGAGTACAACAGGGAACATGGCATCGAACCTGAATCGATCAAAAAGGAAGTTCAGGATATTTTAGTTCGCCGAGAAGAAGAAAAACGCGCCGCTGAAAAGATGAGCATTGAAGTGATGAAGAAGTCGACCAATTTACTTGATTCCAAGCAAAAAAAACGTCTAATCAAGGCACTCGAAAACGAGATGCTTGAACGAGCAAAAAACATGGAATACGAAGAAGCTGCTGTACTGCGCGATGAGATTAGACAGCTTAAGGAAGGTGATGTATGAAAAGATTTTTACCTTACATGCTCTGTCTCGTCTTTTTTTTGTTTATCTCTTGTCGTGATCAGAAGGAATCCCTGTCCCTGGAGCTACCTGCAACTCCAATGCTAACCTCTGAATATCTATGGGGAGTAGCTAACCGTTCTTATCTGAAAGTCCTCGAATCGCCCGATTTGAACGCGGCTCCCAAGGAAGTGCTGCGCTATGGCGATATTGTAAGAATTGTATCGAAGGTGGCGGCTGGAAGGAATCGTTCCTACTGGTTTGAAATTCAAGTGCCCGAATCGGGAAGAACCGGATGGACGCTGGATGAAAATATCAATATTTACGAATCATCTGCCCAGGCTCGTACAGCTCAGGCAGGCATCCTGGGAACAGCCATTCGACCTTAGCCAATCCTCCATAAGCCCGGATAAAAGACGTGCAGATCCCGGCTTAATCGACAACCTGAGTTTCTCGCCAATCATAGGTGGGGTTGTCTTGGACATATTGCAATCGATTAAATTCGTCTTGTCTCCTACCGCGAGTCGTATCTTCCAGTATCCTCCCGCATACTCGGTTTCTTCCACCAGGCCCTCAATTTCGGCTTCGACGTGCTTCCCTTCAGACACTTGTAGATTTTCCGGTCTAACGACAAGTGTTGCGGGCAAATCAACATCGCAAAATTTATCTTCCAGTGAAATCACGCCCGCATCTGTCTCCACTCTGCTAATGCCAGGGGTTCTCCGAGTGATTTTTTTCACGCGAAGTCGGGTGGTTCTCCCGATAAAGGTGGCTGCAAAAAGGTTGACTGGATTATCCCATAGATTTCTACTCTTTCCTGCCTGAACTATCCTGCCTGCCCTCATAAGCGCCAAATTATCGGCCAGGGCCAGCGCTTCACTTTGATCGTGCGTAACCAGGATGGTGGTGATGCCCGTATTTTTTTGGATCCTTGTAAATTCGCGGCGCAGTTCCTCTCTCATGGCAGCATCAAGTGAATTAAATGGCTCGTCCATCAGAAGATAATCAGGTTCGGTTGCCAATGCCCTGGCTAGGGCAACGCGCTGTTTTTCACCGCCGGAGAGCGAAGATGGCTGTTTAGAGGCAACACTCCTCATGCTAACTATATCCAGATAGTGATTTGCGATTGAACGTGCCTCTCTGCGTCTGAAACCACGCATCAGGGGACCGTATGCAACGTTATCCATTACGTTAAGGTGGGGGAATAGCGCGTAGTCTTGAAAAACCACACCCATCTTTCTCTTATCCGGCGGTGAAGCCGTAACATCCCTGTCGCCTTCCAGAATAATTCCGGAGTTTGGGCGTAGAAATCCAGAAGCCAAGTCGAGCATCGTGGTTTTCCCGCAGCCTGAGGGTCCTAACACTACTGTCAATTGAGCCTTTGGGAAGTGAAGATTTATATATAAATCAAAGCTGTCCCGCGTATACCGGATGTCCTTGAATACCAGTGACTGACTACTCAAGTATGACTATCCCCGATTCTGTCAATGGCTAGAAATCCAATAAGAAAAATACAGATAAGAATGGCTCCAAGTGCGGAGGCGGCAAAGATATTGTAGGTGCCTATCATTCTATAAATTGCCATGGGAATCGTAGTGAAGCTATTTGGAGCAAGAATAATTGACGCGCTCAGTTCACCTGCGGAGAGTGCAAGAGAGAACACGGCCGCAGTAATGAGGGATTGCTTTGCCATAGGCAGCTCCACGGTGAGGAATGATTTAACGGTATTCGCGCCGGATGAACGGGCGGCCTGCAGCACCCTGGGCGATATCGTTTTCAGTCCACCGGCCACAATTCGGTAAGCAAAGGGCAGTGCTATTATTGTGTGTGCGCCAATTAAAGCCATCAGGCGTATCATTGTCGTGTGTGGAATTCTTTCGATAACAATGAGATAACCTAGTCCCAGGATTATGCTGCTAACCCCCAGCGGAAGAACCATGAGGGCATCTAGAATCCAGGCTCTCTTTTTGCGCGTTGTATACCAGCTCACCAGAGCCGCGTTGATGGTGGAATTGATTGCAACGATGCTGCCTAGCAACATTGTGCGGATAATTGAAAGCATTGAAACCGAGAGAATTCCGCCATTTACGTGCAGCAGGTCTCGCCAGTGGTTGAGGGATAGGGCAAGTGTGCCGGCTCTGGTAGATCTTGCGAGGAAACTGTAGCAAATAATAGATAACAGCGGTGTCAGTATCAATACAAAGATGGGTAACAGATAGAGTGAAATCGCGATAAGCTTTCCAGTGCTTATGCGTTCAAGCTCCCTCCGAACAGCAGGGGAGTCGTCCAGGTTCCGGCGCCGCAGCCTGGAATCTGTCCAGCCTAGCGCGAGTATAATCGCTACCGTGAAGGTGGTTTCGATTATGGCTAATGCGGCAGGGCCGCTAAGATCGAATTGATACTTTGTCAGACGAAATATTTCCACTTCAAGAGTGCTTAGTTGAGGGCCACCACCCAGCACAATGATTACCGCAAAACTGAGAAAGCAATAAAGAAAGGTTATTACCGCGGAATTGAGAATTGCCGGGGCAAGACGTGGGAAGTCAACCGAGAAGAAGGCGCGAATCGGCGAGGCGCCAAGCGATCGTGAGGCAAGATATGTATTTCGCGGGAGGGAAGACCAGGCATTTCCGACTACTCTCAGAGTAATTGGGAAGTTGTAGAAAACGTGAGCCATAACTATGGCCCTCAGGGAGTACAAAATTTTCCACCCGTCGGCATCGGAGACAATTAAGCGTAGCAATGAATTGACTAAACCGGAATTCCCAAATACGAGAATGAATCCGAGGACAACAAGGATAGACGGCAGTACGAAGGGAATTGTACCAATCGACTTGAGCAATCTCCTGCCGGGAAATTTCAAACGCCCAATCATGTATGCGCCCGGCAAACCGAGAATGACTGCAAACAGCGTGCTCAATCCAGCCTGTTTGAAAGTCAGCCCAATTATTCCCCGGTAATACGGGGAGGATATCAATTGCATCATGGTTTTGGGTACCATACCGGTTTTTGTCAGTACGGACGAAATAGGCAGCGCGAACGCCAGGCCCCAAATCAGTATCGGCCCGATGAGTATCCAGCCCCCCCCCCATTTAGACTTCGAATTCACTGGCTGAAAATTTCGGTCCAGTTATCTATTATGCGCTGAAATTCCTCGCTGTTTGTCGCTAAGCTGGGGTAGGGGATAATCTTCCCTGGCTGCAAGGCGGCATCAAACGAAGCTGGGAGCGAAACGTTCTTCATAACAGGCAGCATTATGTTATTCATCGCAAGGATTTTTTGAGAGAATTCGTTCAACATGAAATCGATGAAGAGTTCTGCTTCCCGGCGCATTTCAGTACCCTTGACAATTCCCATGCTCTCGATTTGCATTAGGTGCCCATCGCTGAATTCGGCTGCCTTGTAGCGTGTATTCCCTTCGTATTCCACATGATATACGGGGCTGGTTCCGTAACTAAGTGCCATCGGCGCCTCTCCTGTAACCAGAAGGGTATAACCCTGACTCCATCCATTTGTAATCGTCAGTATTGTTGGTTTCAATCTTTCCCAGTAATCCGGCCACCGATCCCCATAGACGGCTATGGTCCACAATAGAAACCCGAGTCCCGGGGTTGAGGTTCTCGGGTCCATCAAAACGAGCGATTGTGCATAGGCTTTGGAGGTTAAGTTTTCGAGTGATGTCGGCGGAGTTTCGAGTAGTTGTGAATCGTAACAAATAGCGAAATAGCCATAATCGTATGGAATCAGGCGGTTTGATTTGTCAATTACATATTCAGGCGACACAAGCTCCAGCAATGGAGTTTCATAAGGTTCCAGTATATCGGCATCTAGCGCCCGACTTAGCAAACTGTTATCGAGTCCAATTATCAAATCTGCCCGCGATTTATCCCTTATGAGCTGATTCAGTGTGGTGATGGCATCTCCCGGCGCATTGAACTCTATGGCTATTCCGGTTTCTTCGAGGAATGCTGCCGCAATTGCCGAACCTGGTCCCCATTCAGAACTAAACGAATCGTAGGTATACACTACCAGTTTGCCCGCGACATCCCCATCACCTCTGGGAAAAAGAGGTTGACAGAATGCAAATAAGAACAGAAATAAAATATGGGTTCGTTTCATAAGAACCGCTCCTTTTGAGTAAGGATGGTTCAGGGGTTTGAGCCCGTTCCTACGCCGGTATAATCCGGATCAGGTTCACGGGTATAATCTCAGGCTGTACAGGCCACCCCGGAAGCTCTCCGCAGGCAGGCTATTATGATTTTTCAGGCTGAGTCAAGCAACGAATTCGGTTTACATCCTTAAGATTGGAGAATTTTGCGTAGAGTATGTTACTGTCGCACAAAATTCCTTTGAGCCGTGTATAATACTCCCGTGTCGATAAAAGATAAGTGGTTAGCATTTAAAGATAGACTTGAGGAAGCCGGGGATACATATGGCCGCGACACTTCGAAGATTACGATAATGGCCGTATCAAAAATGCGAGGCATTGAGGAAATACTTGAGGCAAATGCATGCGGTCCTTTTCTTTTTGGAGAGAATCGCATCGAGGAAGCATGTGATAAGTTTTCCACGCTGGAAGGACTCAGTTTATACTTGATCGGACATTTACAGAGCAGGAAAGTAGGAAGAATCAATACACGCTTTGACGGCGTGCACTCTGTTGACTCGCTAAGAATTGCCAGGAAGCTTTCTCAGCGAGCCTTGGAGAATAAGAAAATTCTTGAAATTCTTCTGCAAGTTAATACTTCAGGGGAGAAAACGAAGTTTGGTTTCGATGATTATTCGAGTTTCGCGGATACAGCTGCAGAAATATCACAACTCCCCTTTCTGAACTTGAGGGGATTGATGACCATGGCTCCCTTCACGAGTAATGAATTTGTGGTTCGCAGCTGTTTTTCGAAGTGCCGTCGTTGGGCGGAAGGTATTGCTGATGTGATTGAAGGCGAAGTGGTACTGTCGATGGGGATGAGTTCAGATTTTCAGTGGGCAATTGCGGAAGGCAGTAATCTTCTTCGGATTGGGAGCGCAATATTTGGAGAATGATGACGAGTGAAAAGTGGTTCCTGCTCGGCAATGCTCCGAGGAGGGGGTTAATGTTGAAGAGTTGTCTTTTCTTTCTATTTTGGATTGTGGCAAGTGTGGTGACAATTTCGGCGCAGGAACTCCCACCCAGGGAGTCCACAATGCCCGAGGAGTATGACCCAAGCGAATTCCCGCTCTGGATGCAAGATCTCAGGCGCTTCGAAGTTGTTACCGTGGGCACATTCCCAGTTACGTATCTCTTTGTTTCGCTAATTTATGATTTCTCGATTTATGCAGCCAACAACTTCAAAACCCAGTATTCAATCGGCTCGCAGCGGGATTCACGGGATATTGGCATTATTGTTGGCAGTGCCGGCGCTGCTTCGTTCATTCTGGCCACCGTCGATTTGTTCATCAACTTGAATAAGAGAGCTCCTCAGGACCCGGTCGAGGATGATTAGTAAAGAATTCTTAGTTCGTCTGACTGGTAATGAATCGATCCGAGTTGATCGCTTTGTCGCCTCTTTGGGTATGTTCAACAGAAGCCAAATCACTAAGCGCAGTGTCAGAGTTAAAAACAATTACGGGGTGAGTCTCAAGCATTCGAAACGTCTAAAAGATGGTGATGTTGTGATGGTTGAGTGGCAGCTTCCTCCCATGTCAGAAATCAAACCCGAACCGCTCAATCTGAATGTCGTTTTTGAGGATGAGAACTGTGTTGTAATAAATAAGCAACGAGGTGTAGTTGTGCATCCGGCGCTTGGGAACATGCATGGAACCCTGGTGCAGGGACTGCTTCATAGGTATTCGGAAATAGAACATCAGTTTGGTGGCGACAGGATTCGCCCCGGCATCGTTCAGCGGCTTGACAAGGATACTTCGGGTGTAATGATAGTTGCGAAAAATATGCACTCTTTGGAATATCTTTCCGCACAGTTTCGAAACAGAGAGGTGCAGAAAACCTATCTAGCCATATGCCGCGGCCGCCCTCCAGGCAACTGTGGAGAAATAGATGATTCTGTTGGGCGCGATCCTCGAAATCGGAAAAAATTTGCAGTTGGTGTAAGGAATTCGAAGCCTGCCGTCACTAGATATCGTTTGCTTGGAGAATCGGGGAACTACAGTTTGCTGCAGCTTGAGATGCTTACCGGCCGAACGCATCAGCTTCGGGTTCATCTTCGCTCGATAGCCTGCCCGATATTGGGCGATCCAGTTTATGCAAGGAGGGATTCGATTGTCGGTGATTGTGGTTTAATGCTTCATTCTTGGAAACTAGGCATAGATTTGCTGATTCTCGGGATTCGGGAATTCCAGGCGGCAGCTCCGAGGGAATTCGTGAAAATGCTGGATAGGTTGAGTATTGATTTTCATAAAAGTGTATTTGGTTTAACGGCGCAGGTTTGACGTTGCGGTTGAAAACACGGATTCCAACGTAGTTCGGCGCTTATGGTGGAAGGAGGTCCGCAACTCGGTAGTATCAGAAGTTCTTCAGATATTGCCATGATTTTCTTCTGTATATCGTCTATCAACAGAGTTCGTTTCTCGGGTGGAATGGAATCCTCTATGTATCCAGCCGAGAGTATGTTGCCGGTGAATAGGAGATTTCCGATTCGAAAAATTCTGCCCTCCGCCAACCATTCCTCCAGGTTGAGAGTTTCAATACCGATTCCAGACGCTTCTATTCTATCTCCAACTCCCGCGAATTCGGATTTAAAATCGCCAATTTCTTCATAGCCGGAGATTATCCTTATGTTGTAGACCCTTTTGAGGATTCTCAATCCCCTGATATAACGTTCGTGGCTATGAGTAACAAGGGCGGTAGTGATGTCGAAGTTGTTTGCCTCTATTAAACCTAAAAGGACCACATCAAGCTTATCAGGATCCACCAGAATTGCCTCACCACCATCATCTTGCCCAATTATGTAGGAATTACTTGTACCTGAGAAATAACTTAGCAATTTCATTGCATGGAGCCTGTCGTGAGATAGAATTCGTTGGAATCACGAAAATCAGTGTTTCGGAGACTGGCGTTCGCGAAATCAACCATTTTTAGATTGCAATCCTGAAACTGGGCGTTATTCAACGATGCGGCGATGAAGCGACTGGAGAAGAGATCGGATTCATCGAAAACCGCGAAATCGCCCTTGATACCATTGAAATTTACGTTTATCAGTCTGGAACCCTTGAAATTAGTGTTGGTGAAGTCACTACCGGCCGCTATCACGCTCATCATTTCGCTGCCGCTGAAATTGCAGTTTATCACGCTGATATCGTCCAGAAGGCACATAAAGAATTGGGCATTTCGAAAGGATACACTGCTGAAAACCGCACCAGTAAATCGACAAAACTTGAAATCGAAATCTTCCAAATTCGTATTGGAAAGAGTGATTCCAGATAAATCACGACCGTCTAACGCTTTTTTGTTCTCGACAATTTCGCTGATTAGCTTCCTCTGATAATCAACAGGGTTGGAGTGGTGTTCCTTGCAGGATTCGGAGCCTGCCCATACTCTTTCGAAACAGCCGCTTCGTGAGCAGGTACTGAAATCAAACACTGCTCATAGAATATTCCGGCGTTTGTTTAATTGCAATGCTTTTTCATATCTGATTATTATTTACTGATGCCGGATTGTGCTAATTGTGGTGCCTCGTACGAGATACCTGTTTACAGGAATACTCTGTGTTCTTTCTGTGGTAAGGAGCTGAAAACTTGCCGGAATTGCATGTATTTCATGCCCGGTTTTGCGAATGACTGTCGCGAGCCGGTGAGTGAGCCAGTTTTGGATAAGGATAGGGCCAATTTCTGCGATTGGTTTAAACCAGCTCTCGCCGCCGATTCGAACGAAAAGGATGAGGGAAGAAAAGACAGACAGCGTCAAGCTTTTAACAGACTGTTTAATGACGAATCCGACGATGATTGAATCCTCCGTTGTCTTTATTGATTCGGGAATCGGAGGACTGCCTTATCTTGATTGGCTCAAGGAGCGACGGCCAGAGCTGCCCCTATACTATTTCGCGGATACGGCGCATTTCCCCTACGGTGATTTGAGCGTGCAAATGGTTCGAGGTGCCATTGTTGAAATGGTGCGTCTCCTACAAGGTTTGGGAACCCCGCGATTAATAGTGATAGCTTGTAACACCGCTTCCGTACTCGCTCTCGATAACATAAGGAAAGTTGCAAAATGCCCCGTTGTTGGCACTGTTCCGGCGCTTAAATCGGCGCTTAGTTCTCAGGGGCCTATTGGCGTACTTGCAACCGCCAGGACAGTGCAATCACCTTATCTTGATGAACTGGTGTCCACCTTTGCATCAGGTCGCGAAGTTGTGAAAGTTGCAGCAGGGGATATCGTTAACTATGTGGAGGAAAATTGGTTTGCCGAAGAAAAGGAAGGGGTGCTTGACGTGATAAGGCCTGCAATTGAAAAGCTCAAGAAGTTTCACGTTGGATCGGTGGTTATCGGGTGCACTCATTTTTTCTATGTTATGCAATCAATAAAAACGCTCATAGGCGCAGAGATTCCAATAGTCGATTCAATTGATGGAGTGGGTAGGCGCATACTTTCACTTCTGAGCTTGGAAAAATCACAACTTGAGTTTAGGGGACGTGGCAGTTTCCAGAGAAGCGGCGCGAATGTGCAAGATAACCTGGATTCGAACGCTCCCCGGGAGAGTCATAGCGGCGGGTTCATGGTTAGTCGAGGGGGTATTCGTGATGGCCGCTACCGACGCTTTGCTCAGGTTCGGGGCTTGGATTGGATTGGGGAGATTTCCTAATGGAACTCAAAGAGGGCACAGGGAAAAAGTATCACTAGTTCCGGTTTACTGTGCTTGTATTGACAGTTAGGATAGGACTATGGGAAAGAAGTTAATCATTTCCTTGGCATGTGTTTCGGCATTGTTTCTGACATCGTGTTTGAGGCTGGAGACGATTATTCGGCTGAAAAAAAATGGTGCTGTTACAACAAGACTAGTATACGTAATTGCGCCTGAAATGGTGGATTTTGGCAGGAGCTTCGGATCGGACGAACCTTGGCCATTACCACTAACCGAAAAAGATTTCAAGCAGCAGGCTTTACGGGTGGGAGGTGTTGTTGTTGTACGTTACAGGACGCATAAACTAGCCGACGGAAGCGAGAGAATAGACGTTAAGATTGTCGCGGATTCATTCGAAGACATTTCAAACTATCTTGCCTTGGATTTTGACATTGAGAGACAAGGAGAGAGAGGTAGTTTGATTTTTACGCTTCCGGATGTCGATGACTACGAAAAAGCCGATACGGAGAGGCGCGAGATTCTTGATGCATTTGCTGAAAAATCCACTTTCAGGTTCAGTTTCAAGCCGCCGGCGAAACCCATATCAGTACTGCCAGGAGAAATTGATGGAAGAACGGCAAGCTTCGAGATATCCCTTTGGGAATTACTTTATAACAAGGCTCCCAAAACTTGGGAAGTGCACTGGTAGGTGACTTGCTTTGAAACATCCTAAGCTGGTTGAGTGGGAGAATCGGATGAAATCAATGTTTGATAAGATTGACGACTGGCTTGAGGACAAATACGGGGGAATATTTCAACTGCATCCAAAGCGACCTCGACGCGGTAAAACTTCGAATAAGGAGGCGGATGGGCTTTTCAACATAGGCGCTGATTTCAGCTTAGGGTATGGAAGCGAGCTGGGCAGAGGTTATGTTGTGCAGATAGAGATGGCCACTCTGGAACATATACCCAGGGAAACGAGACGGCAGATTGAAAACGATGTCGAGCGCTTAGTACGAGAAAGACTACCCCAGGTGTTTCCAGGACAAAGTTTGACGCTGGAGCGGGATGGAAATTTGTTGAAAATAATAGGCGATTTCAATTTGGGTTCGGTGATAGTGAAGTAAGCGATTGCAATGAGGAACAGTCTAAGAACCATAGATTGAGGATACCAACGGAAGGTTTGCTCTTTCTGCTGAGTTGTCGAGGCGGGCGCCCGTGTCCAGGCATAGGCTAAATTCAGAAATCGGCGAAAATATTCTCGGGACTGTATCAATTTCGAAATGTTGCTAAGATAGAATCATGGACGTTCAACTTAAGGATATTATTGACAAGATTAAGAATAACGGGGTGAAAAGCGGCCAGGAAGAGGCTGCTCGGATTATAGCTGAGGCACGGGATAAAGCTTCAGCCATGATTCGGAAAGCCGAGGAGGATGCGGAAAGAATTCGAAATCATACGAAAGCGGAAGTGCAAATGATGCATAACAGCGGCAAGGATGCGTTGAGGCAGGCGGGCAGAGATTTGATACTCATGGTTAAAGGAGAGATTAAATCGATTTTTAGTCGCTTACTGAAAAGAGAAGTTCGTGATGCCTTGAGCGTGGAAGTGCTGGCGAATGTGATTGTTGTCGCGGTGAGGGGTATCTCGGAACAAGAGGAAATCGATATTTTGATTCCGGCAGAATCATTAAGCGAAATCGAACCTGTCTTAATGGCCAGGCTGAGCACGGAAATTGCGTCCGGAATGGAGATTAGACCATATAAGGGGTTGGATGCTGGATTTAGGATATCGATGAAAGATGGTTCGGCGTTTTACGACTTTTCAGATAAGGAAATTGCTGCTATGTTAAGCCGTCATTTAAATCCAAGGCTTACGAGCCTTCTTTCTTCTTAGGGAACTTGTTTGGCATATTATTACTATTTAACCGCGGCTCTTCCTATGCTCATCGAACCAGAACAAAGGGCGCCGATGTCTAGTGAATCGATGCTTGCTTTTTCTCGTTCTTTTTTGTCAACCAGAGACTACGTGGGATTGCTTGAATCCACTCTCGAGGGGAATGAGGCGCCTGGGATATGTGGATTATACAACAAATGGGAGAGAAGTCTCAGGAATGATTTGGTTAAACTTCGAGCTAAGAGATTGAATCTTGATGCAGATGAATACTGTAGAGAAGCCGCATCGGTGTACGGGACAGCACAGATTGCTGTTGAGTCTGTCATGATGGATTCTCCGTTGAAGGCTGAGCTATATCTGCATCAATGCCGATGGGCAAAGATTGACGAATTGGCGGCAGGACGTCTGTTTGATATCGAATTCATTCGAAGTTATAGAATGAAACTTCTGTTACTGGAGCGCCGTTCCAAGTTTAATGAGGAACTTGGTTTCAAAGCATATCGCAGTCTGTATAATCGGGTGCTTTTGGCTTCGGGGATTGAACCACGATGAAAGAACCTTCGCAATGAAAGGGTGTGAGTTATGAGTGCAGGCGGGGAAGTAAGGGGAAAGGTAATAGGGGTGAATGGGAACATGGTTTCGGTACAGACCGATGGCAACATTGTCATGAATGAGGTTGGTTACATAGTCAGTGGTGATAAGCGTCTGAAATCTGAAGTGATTCGTATCCGGGGCAATGTTGTCCAACTCCAGGTTTTTGAATTAACCCGAGGCATCGGCGTCGGAGATGAAGTTGAATTCACTGGCGAAATGTTGGCTGTAGAGCTTGGCCCGGGACTGTTGGGGCAGATTTTTGATGGACTTCAGAATCCATTGGCAAAGTTTGCTCAAAAAGCCGGCTTTTTTCTTGAGCGGGGAATTTACATTGATGCTCTAAGTCGTGAGCAGAAATGGCATTTCAAGCCGCTAGTTGGAATCGGCGACAAGGTGACTGCGGGAGATTATCTGGGGTTCGTACCCGAAGGTCTGTTCGAACACAAGGTGATGGTTCCTTTTAGGATACACGACGATTTGACAGTGTCCAGGGTGGTTCCGGAGGGTTCATATTCCATAGAGGAAACCATTGTTGAAACCAGGAGTTCTCAAGGGAAAGCAATCCCATTGACTATGCTGTTTGAATGGCCTGTCAAGAGGGCTATCGATGTATATGAGGAAAAACTGAAACCTGTCGAGCCTCTGGTATCCAAGGTTCGGCTTATGGACACATTTTTCCCTGTCGCCAAGGGGGGCACTTATTGCATCCCCGGGCCCTTTGGCGCAGGTAAAACGGTTTTACAGCAGATAACCAGCCGGCATGCGGAGGTGGACGTGGTAATAATCGCCGCATGTGGTGAAAGAGCCGGCGAGGTGGTTGAAACCATCAAAGAATTCCCGGAGTTAGCCGATCCGAAAACCGGTAGATCCTTGATGGAGAGAACCATCATTGTTTGCAATACTTCTTCGATGCCTGTTGCATCGCGGGAGGCTTCGGTTTATACGGCGGTTACGTTAGGTGAGTATTACAGGCAGATGGGTCTTGATGTCTTGCTGCTTGCCGATTCAACCAGCCGTTGGGCCCAGGCGATGCGTGAGATGTCGGGCCGATTGGAAGAAATTCCCGGCGAAGAGGCGTTTCCTGCCTATCTTGAGTCAAATATTGCGTCCTTTTACGAAAGGGCCGGCATTGTGCGGTTGAAAAATGGTGATGTAGGTTCGGTTACGATAGGGGGAACTGTCAGCCCTGCGGGTGGAAATTTCGAAGAACCGGTAACTCAGGCGACACTTAAGGTTGTCGGGGCTTTTCATGGACTTTCACGGGAACGTTCTGACGCTCGTAAATATCCAGCGATTCACCCCACCGAATCCTGGAGCAAGTACAGGGGTATCATGCCGACTGAGCATGTTGAATATGCTCATGAGATACTGGTGCATTCCGGCGAAATTGAATCCATGATGAAGGTTGTCGGCGAGGAGGGCACCAGTCTGCAGGATTACATAGTGTTTCAGAAAGGAGAATTTTTAGATGCTGTCTATTTCCAGCAAAATTCGTTCGATCCTGTTGATGCCGCCGTGGCGCCCGATCGTCAGATCTGGGTTTTTGGTTTGATTATTGAAATCCTGGCTAGTAAGCTGGATTTGGAAGACAAGGGGAATGTGCGGAGATGGTTCTACCAGTTAAGGCAGAAATTTCTCGACTATAATGGCGCAGAATGGAACAGCAATGAGTTTAGAAGACTGGAAACCGAAATTCGAGCCATAGTTCAATCTAAGAAGCTTGGAATTGATCCAAAATCCCCGGCCATACTATCGAGACATTGATGAGCAAGGTATATAGCAGGATTGAATCAATAGCTGGCAATGTTATTGTCGTGAGGGCCGACGGCGTCCGTTATGGCGATCTTGCGCAGGTGAGCACGTCTTTTGGCGTATCCTTGGCCGAGGTGATAAAACTCGATGAAGATTTGGTGTCGCTTCAGGTATTTGCCGGGAGCCGTGGAATTTCTACCGGAGATGAGGTTCGATTCCTGGGAAAATCAATGCAGGTGTCCTATTCTCAGTCCTTACTGGGTAGGGTTTTCAATGGTTCGGGGGAACCCCGGGACAGGGGCCCGACTCTCTCCGAGAATTTGATTTCGGTTGGCGGGCCGTCCTTTAATCCCACACGACGAATCATCCCTCGAAACATGGTACGCACTGGGATTCCCATGATCGATTTGTTTAACACGCTTGTCGAGAGTCAGAAGCTACCAATCTTCTCCGTTTCAGGGGAACCTTATAACGAGGTTTTGGCACGGATTGCCTTACAGGCAGAGGTGGATTTAATAATCCTGGGCGGAATGGGTTTGAAGCATGATGACTATTTATTTTTTCGGGACTCCCTGGATGAGGGAGGTGCTCTTTCCAGGTCTATTTTGTTTGTTCATACGGCCTCGGATCCAGTTGTGGAAGGTCTTATGGTGCCTGATATCTCCTTAGCCGTTGCCGAGAATTTCGCCCTGGATGGTAAAAGGGTTTTGGTACTTCTTACTGATATGACGAACTTCGCGGATGCGATGAAGGAAATTGCGATAACACAGGAGCAGGTTCCTTCGAACAGGGGTTATCCGGGAGATTTGTATTCTCAGCTTGCAAGCCGCTATGAAAAAGCGATTGATATCGAGGGATTGGGGTCGATTACTATCTTAGCTGTCACGACTATGCCAGGTGACGATGTTACTCATCCGGTGCCGGATAATACGGGTTATATAACTGAGGGGCAGTTCTATCTGAGAAATGGGAAAATCGAGCCGTTTGGTTCACTCAGTCGCTTGAAGCAGCAGGCAAATGACAGAACGCGCAAAGATCATAGAGCACTCGCGGATGGGATGATAAAATTGTATGCTGCGTATAAGGATACGCTGGAAAAGCAATCAATGGGCTTTCAGATGACCAATTGGGACGAGAAACTGCTCAGATACGGGGAATTATTCGAAGATAAAATGATGGATCTTTCGGTAAATATCCCGCTTGAAGAAGCTCTGGACAATGGGTGGAAAATTTTAGCCGACTGCTTCGAAAAGGAAGAAACCGGGTTTCGCTCAAATCTAATTGAGGAATTCTGGCCGAGAGTATAGCCATGTTTAAGATAAGGCTAACCAAGAACGAATTGAAAAGGCAGAAAGATGCGTTGAGAATGTATAATCGATATCTCCCCACCTTGATTTTGAAGAAACAGCAATTGCAGATGGAGGTTCGAAAAGTTGAGGAGAGGCAGTATAAGCTCCAACAAGCAAAAGACTTACTAGAGGAGGATTTTCGGAGCTGGATAGCGGTTTTTGGAGAGGATGTCGGTTTAAGTGAGAAGCTGATTGTGTTGGAGAAGTTTAGCCGTGGAATCGGCAATATTGCGGGTGTGAGCATTCCCCTCTTCGAAGGTGCGAAATTCGCTGAAGCCGAATATGATTTGTGGGTAATGCCGCTTTGGGTGGATAAGGCGATAGAGGAATTACAGCGTGTTATGTTGCTGGATCTGGAATTGCAAGTGCTGAGAGAGCAATATTCCTTGTTGTTCGCTGAGTTAAGAACCACAACTCAGAGGGTGAATCTATTTGAAAAAGTGAAAATTCCCGAAACGAAGATGTACATTAAGAAAATAAGCATATATTTAGGCGATCAACAAACGGCATCAGTTGTGCGTGGAAAGATTGCCAAACGCGGTTTGGAGAAAGCTCTCAGATGATAGTCCCGATGATGAAGGTTTCGCTGGTAGTTCTGGATAAGGATGGCAGGGTCGCTCTAAAGAAATTGAGCAATGAGGGAGTTCTCCATCTTGAATCAAGGGCGCAGGGAGCTGGTGAGAAACTGGAATCTTTGTTGGAGATGCGAACGAGGGTAACCTCAGCCTTGGACAAACTCGACAGTACTGTGAAATCCAAGTCAGTGAACGCTGGCGGATCGCATAACAGGAACTCGATCCTGGCCTTGGCTGAGGAGATAATTTCGACGGAAGAACAAATAAGAGAGCTCCGTGAGAAGGCCGGAAATATAACGCAACAGATAAATTTGCTTGAACCCTTTGGTGATTTCGAACCCAGTGACCTGATTTTCCTTGGAGCAAGCCAAATCGATGTGTGTTTATTTAGAGATGAAATAACCCTGAAGAAAAATCTAAGAGATGCCGGAGCGATTGTTTTCCAACTTGCCAGGAGAAGCAAACAGCCAGTCTTCGCTGCCGTTTTCTTTGATGGGATTCCCGAATTGGCGATCGATAAGGCGATTGCTATTCCGAAACACGGTCTTAATGAACTAATCCTGATGAGAAATGAGTTGTTTAAACGTTTGGAAAACCTAAAGAGTAAACTGTTTGATTTCTCCAGGATGCAGCCCATCATTACGCAGATGCTCTCTGGAATCGAACAAGATATCGAATTCGAATCTCTGGCAACCGGAATGCCTGATGAAGGTGGGTTGAAATGGCTCAGCGGTTTCGTTCCGGCAAACAGGCTGCAGAGCCTCAGGGCTCTTGGTTCGGCAGAGGGCTGGGGGATGTTGATTCAGGAGCCCAATCAGGATGACAAGCCCCCCACTCTGATAGAGAATGGCCCAAAAATTAGAATAATCAAGCCAGTTTTCGATTTTCTTGAAACTTTGCCGGGTTACCATGAATATGATATAAGCGCATATTTTCTTGTCTATTTCTGCATCTTTTTTGCGATGCTTGTTGGCGATGCGGGATATGGGATGGTTTTTCTGCTGACGGCTCTAACCTTAATCGTAAGGAGCTTGAGAAATGGACAGCGAGTGTCAGATGCCGTGAAATTGCTTACGTTGCTAAGCATAATTACAATTCTATGGGGTACGATTACGGGCAACTGGTTTGGATCGAAAACGCTTGCTGGATTGGGTTTTTTCCGTATGCTGACAATTCCTTCGATTGCCGCATATCCAGATATCTTTCCCGGACTTGAAGTGGATCCACGGCAAAGAGTGATGTGGCTATGTTTCCTATTGGGCCTTTCCCAACTGATCCTGGCAAATATCATGATTTTTATTCGAAATTTCCCCAAGTTGAGGTCGCTTGCACAGCTTGGTTGGATGGCGCTTATAGGCGGACTCTATTGCCTTGTGCTGTGGCTTGTAATAGGAGTTTCCATGCCGCGATTCGCGGTGTATATGATAGCTGGAGGAATTTCTTTTGTTCTGCTATTTGAGAAACAGGGTGATGGTATAGGTTTTTTCAAGGGCATACTAAAAGGTTTAAGCGGTACTTTCGCTACTTTCTTAGACGCCATCAGCGGGTTTTCCAATATACTTTCGTATATTAGATTGTTTGCGGTTGGGCTGGCATCGTTCTATATTGCATCGACTGTCAATAATCTTGCTTCGCCCATGCTCAAGAATTTTGCACTGCCAATAGGTGTTTTGATTATCGCTTTCGGGCACGGGTTGAATTTGCTTATGGCAGTATTGTCCGTTGTGGTTCATGGCATTCGTCTCAATATGCTGGAATTTGCAGGTCAATTGGGTATGGAGTGGACAGGGACGAAATACAATCCTTTCAGGGTGCGGATTTCGGAAGAAAACAATAGTCAAGGAGTTTCTTTATGAATATTGGATTGATCGGACCGGCTGCTGCCTTAGGTTTAGCGGCGATTGGCTCCGCACTTGGCACTGGGGCTGCTGGTCAGGCATCTATGGGAGCTTGGAAGAAATGCTTCGCGGCGAATAAGCCCGCGCCATTTATGCTCGCTGTCTTTAGCGGCGCACCAATCACACAGACTCTCTATGGTTTTCTGCTCATGCTCTTTATCCGAGGTTCCCAGAAAGAACCGCTTACTCTGCTGAGCGCAGGAGTTTTTGGTGGTTTAGCCATTGGCTTTTCGGCAATGATGCAAGGCAGAGCTGCTGCTGGTGCTGCTGATGCTCTGGCCGACACCGGGAAGGGAACCGCCAACTATATAAGTGTGATTGGAATTATCGAAACCGTAGCAATTTTTGTGATGATTTTTCTGCTTTTAGTACTTGTCGAATTTTAGGAAAGCATTTGCAACCTTTAATCTGCAGTAGTGATTGGGCGGGTCTTTATTCTCCGGCTGCCATTTCAAGTTGCGGCTTGCGGTGGAATTTCGAGACAGGCGTTGGCAGGGTGCGTATTTGGGCATTAGATTAGTGTTCTTATTTCTGGTTCTGTCTCTTGTCGCATTTTCGGGTTCCGGATCGGAACATCCGGCCTGGCTACTTCTTGAGAAGGGCAAGTCGTCTTTTGCGCAGAAGGAATTATCGGAAGCCCTCGATTACCTACTGGATGCTGTTGAGATTCAGCAGGAGTATCCCGAAGCAGAATTCTGGCTGGGCAGGGTTTATGAGGCTCAAGGTCAGATTGTGTTGGCGGAAGAACAGTACCGCAGAGCAATCGAACTTGCTATATACCTGCGGGTTCCGCAGGAACTCATCTTGTTTCGATACAGACTCGCAAGGCTCCTATTGAATCAAGGGCAGGAGCGATTGCTTGAAGCCGAATCAATCCTATACGGAATCGCCAACAATGAGGGCGCTTCTTCACGGTCGAGCATATTGCTGGAGCATCAATATATTGAGCGCTTAACAGGACACGGAATTGATGAACTTCTATTTCTCTATAGAGACGATTTGGGGTATGCATTGGAAGCGAGGAAAATCCTAGGCGAAACAGCGTGGAAAAAGGGAAACTACCGCTCGGCCCTATTACACTCGATGAGAACCGTGCTATCGATACTGACAACAGCGGCGGAACGCTATCGGGTAATTCATCCAAATTGGCGCTTTGATATCGATCCAGTAAGGGATGCCCAAAATCCCGATAGGGATGTGCGATTTCCAGAGCGTTCCGATGGAACTGACAGGCTGATTATGCTCGCATATGAAGAAGACGGGCCTCTGGCGGAATGGATGGAATCA
This sequence comes from Olavius algarvensis spirochete endosymbiont, assembly GCA_900608495.1. Classification (GTDB taxonomy): domain Bacteria; phylum Spirochaetota; class Spirochaetia; order DSM-2461; family DSM-2461; genus UBA2779. The sequence goes on from UWYT01000278.1 coordinate 66,264, forward strand.
GTCGGCTTATGGTCAGCTCTCTATTTACTCTCCGTTTCCCTCTATGCGGAGGGGTTTGATGACATCGCAACATCGATCTGGGAATTGATGGTGGTGAGAGACAGCATCGATGGTACCTACCACTCTCGCATTCAGGCCGGGCATTGGGGTGAATTGGCAAAAGCGCAGCTCGAAAATCCCTTTATATCGATTGATTCCCTTTCACCCTGAAGAACTAGGACACAATGAACAAAATCGTAATAAAAGGAGCACGGGAGCATAACCTGCAGGATATCGACCTGGAACTTCCGCGGGATCGACTTATAGTGATTACAGGACTCTCGGGTTCGGGCAAATCATCGCTAGCCTTCGATACGATATTTGCTGAGGGTCAGAGACGCTATGTGGAATCGCTTTCCGCTTATGCACGTCAGTTTCTTGGCAGAATGGATAAACCGGATGTTGATTATCTCGAAGGCTTATCGCCTGCGATATCGATCGAGCAGAAGAGTACCAGCCGCAATCCGCGTTCAACAGTTGGAACTATCACCGAAATATACGATTATTTACGGCTGTTGTTTGCGCGCATCGGCAGTCCGATTTGTCCAAATGACGACACCCCGATAAGGGAACAGTCAGTCGATCAGATATTGGATACAGTGTTTTCATTTCCCGAAGGCCAGCGACTAATGATACTCGCTCCCCTGGTACGAGGCAAAAAGGGCGAGCATCGTAAATATCTTGAAGATGCAAGAAAGGCAGGATTTGTACGGATTAGAATAGATGGCGAAATATTTTCGCTGGATAACGAAATCAATCTCGATAAGAACCGCAAGCACGATATTTCGCTCGTCGTCGATCGTGTCATAGCTGGTTTCAAGAGTCGAAAACGCCTAGCTGAATCGATTGAAACCGCCTTGGAAATATCAGATGGTCAGGTGAATGTACTGGTAATCGAAGAGAATGGGGAAAAAGAACTCTTCTTCTCGGAAAAGAACTCGTGCTCCAAGTGCGGCTTCAGTCTACCCGAAATGCAGCCGAGACTATTCAGCTTCAACAGCCCTTTTGGAGCCTGCTCCGCATGTGACGGGCTGGGAGTTATGCTGGAGTTCGACAGGAATCTGATAATGCCCAATCCCTCGCTGTCGTTCAATCAAAGGGGATTGTTGCCATATAATCCCGATTCGGCCTGGTATCGAAGTTGGTTTGATGCTCTTGCCAAGGTGTATAAGTTCAGTTTGGATACACCGTTGAATGAACTGGGTGAAAAGGTATTGGATGCCATATTCGATGGGGCAGACGAGTCCATAGATATTACATATGTTAACAGAACTGGCACGGGGAAATTCGAGTATTCATCTGATTTCAAGGGAATAATTGCCGATCTCAATCGCCGCTACAAAGAAACAACGTCGGCAGGCATGCGCGATTGGTTGGAGGAATTCATGCTTCGCAGCCTTTGTCGGGAATGTGGGGGAAAAAGGCTTAGTCGGGGGAGCTTGAGTGTCTTTGTTGGAGGAAAGGACATACACCAGATAACCACAATGCCGGTACATCAGGCGAGAGAATTCTTTGATAAGCTGAAATTAAGCAATACAGAAATCCATATAGCAGAGCAAATATTGAAGGAGATTCGAGAGCGATTGCAGTTTCTTAGAAGCGTTGGTTTGGGCTATTTGAGTTTAGAACGTGAGGCCGCAACACTTTCAGGTGGAGAGGGCCAGAGAATTCGTTTGGCGACACAGATTGGTTCCTCATTGGTGGGGGTTCTCTATATTCTGGATGAACCTACAATTGGCTTACACCAGAGAGACAATCAGAAACTAATCGACACACTTATTCATCTGCGCAATCTTGGAAACACTTTGATAGTTGTAGAACATGATGAGCAGACAATCAGAACAGCGGATCACATTGTGGATATGGGGCCTGGGGCGGGCGTCCATGGAGGCAGAGTAGTGGCTCAGGGTGCCCCAAGCGAGGTGATAGCCAATTCCAACAGTCCGACGGGCCGTTTTTTGAGCGGTTTGGATGTCATCGATTTGCCTGAGACGAGGCGAAAAGGCAGTGGGCAGTCGATAAATATACTTGGTGCGAGGGAGCACAATCTGAAGAACATCGATGTCGAGCTGCCTCTTGGGAAGTTCATCACTATCACGGGAGTATCAGGTTCCGGCAAATCGACTCTGTTAACAGACATTCTTTTTCCCGCTCTTTCAAACGCAGTGGGACGAACCCATCTGACAGCTGGCAATTATGAGAATATCACTGGAATTGAATTTGTTGACAAGGTGATTTGCATCGACCAAAGTCCTATCGGACGAACTCCCAGATCGAACCCGGCAACTTATGTTGGACTCTTTACGCCGGTGCGCGATCTTTTTGCTGGTCTTCCGGAATCCAAGGCCAGAGGCTATAAATCTGGGAGATTCAGCTTCAACGTCAAGAGTGGCCGCTGCGAGTCCTGCGAGGGCGCCGGGACAAAGAAAATTGAGATGCATTTCCTCCCGGATATATATGTGATTTGTGATGTCTGCAAGGGCAAGCGTTTCAATCGAGAGACGCTCGAAATTCGATATAAGGGCAAAAACATTCATGATGTTCTGGACATGAACGCGGAAGAGGCTTTGGATTTTTTTGCAGTGGTACCGACTATTGCAAATCGGCTTCGCACCCTGAATGCGGTTGGGCTTGGGTACATCAAGCTTGGGCAGTCTGCTCTTACTCTGTCAGGCGGTGAGGCGCAGCGCGTGAAACTGTCGCTTGAGCTTTCGAAACGTAGTACTGGAAAAACCTTCTATATCATCGATGAGCCAACTACCGGCCTTCATTTTGCCGATGTTAAAAAACTGCTTGAAGTTCTTCAAACTCTGGTTGATAAGGGGAATACAATCTGTATGATAGAGCACAATCTTGATGTTGTTAAACAGGCTGATTATGTGATTGATCTTGGGCCCGAAGGGGGCGATCAGGGGGGTGAACTCATTGTGGCCGGCACTCCGGAATTCGTTTCGGAATCAGAATGCTCACATACTGGCCGCTATCTTAGGGAATTTTTGAAACAACGGTGAGATGTTTGGGAAACCGGCGATATTGGGTGATGTGCTCTCGTCGAGCGGTTTGCCACGGTTTGATTTTTTGCCTCTTTGGCACCCTTATGTCTCTGCATGCACAAGATGGCCTTGCCGGCGGAGAAGAAGACGCTGAAGGCTTAAGGGAGCTGAATCGCAGTTTAGTTGTCGATATTCAAAATGCGAAACACGATGAATTGCTAGCCTGGTGTCGTGTTCTCAATTTAGCCGAGGACGGTGATGACGAGGTTCTTCGAAACAGACTTCGGGATTATTATGGTGTTGACTTTGAGACGGATGAGGTTGGGACAGCCGATGTTGTCGGAACAAAGGTTGTGGTTGAATCCGCACAAAGAGGTGAGTATTTCAAGGTAGAAGTTGATAATTCGAATCTGGAGTCTGTAATTCGACTCTCTGGCGGGGTAATCATCACAGTTGATACTGCAGACAAAAAACACAGAATTGAGGCGGATCGGGTTGTACTCAATCAGACTCGGAATACTATTTCGGTTGCGGGTAACATCACATATAGGGTTCTCAGAGGTGGTAAGGAGGAGAAGTATTCCGGAGATAAAATCGTATTCAGGATTTCCGATTGGGCGGGAATTGTTTTTCAAGGCACTGCGGAAAGAACTCAGACATTGGATGATGAGACGGCAGTTTTTTTCTTCAGAGGAAAATCGATTAGACAGCCTAAAGAGGGAATCCTGATATTCAATGACGGTGACATAACCAGCGATGCCAATCTGAATCCCTATTATACGCTAAGAGCAAAAAAAATATGGATAACCGGGCCGTCTGAATGGGGGTTGTTTAGCGCCACATTGTATGTGGGTCATATCCCTGTTTTCTACTTCCCCTTTTACTGGAGATCGGGCAGTGATTTATTCTTCAACCCTGCAATTGGCAAGAGAAGCAGAGTTGGCTACTACATACAGACGAGCACCTACCTTATAGGGCAGAAGGAGTTGCAGGACAAATATCCAATTATGGGATTTGGAAGTTTTGACAGTCTGGATTATGAATTGGTACGAGAGGGATTGTTTTTAACCCGCAAGACAGACAGCAGGAAAATCATCAGGAAAAATACACTGAAATATATGCTCGATGTATATACATCTCTTGGCGCAATGACCGGTTTTCTTGGTGATTTTACGATTAAGAAAACTTCGATTAGTTTTTATACCACCATAGCGGTGAGCCGCAGTATCTCTTCGAATGGCAATGTCTATTTTCGAAACAATGGAGGAGCGAAAGTATATTGGAATAAGAGTCAAGTCGGTGATGTGGTAATCCCATTTCGCTGGGGAGCTTACTTGGACTTCAAAATGGATGACTGGTTTTTGTCTCTGAATTGGTACTCAGACCCCTTCTACTTGAAAGATTTTGACGACAGAAAAGAAAATTTTGATTGGATAAGCTATTTGTTTGGTGAAGATAGTGCGAGCGCTGAGGAAACGGATTTGGTGACGGATTTGAAATGGGAGATTAAGGGGTCTCAAAAATTCGACGGGTTCGAGAATTTTGCCATGGATAACTTAAGAGTATCGTTAACTTGGAGAAATAAGCTGAACCAGGAGGTTCAGGAGTCCACGAATCCGGATAAAGAGTACAACCCGCTTAGAAGTTTCTATTATCCCCATATATTGGTATTGCCGGATTTAAGGCTTTCGTTTAGCGGTAAATCTCCCACTTGGACAGTTGATCGGTTAAATCCTTCCGAAACGCCTAAGCCTGTAATGGACGATAAGGCGGGGGAGAAATCAGAGAAGCTGGAGACAAATTCGATACCCTTTCGTAATTCTTTCGATGGCATTTATTCAGACGATTTGCTAAGCACATCAATCAATTACAATGTTCAAACCCAACTATATATCGAACATCGATCCGACAGCTCCGATTGGTCTTCCCCCTCGGATATAGATTTCGATTTCGAGCCGGCGCAGATAAGCACTTCCCCGCAGGGACATTTGAACTATAATTTTGCTTTTTTGGGTGGCTTAACCGGTTTGGATGGAACTACCACCCTTTCAGGACTCCATCAAATTCATATGGACATGTTTGGGGAGAAGTCTTATGCCAATGATGAGACTCGCCTGGCTGATTATCGGAATTCAAAGTTTTTGTGGGACAATTGGATTCGTTTATATTTCAAGCCATTCCGGCGCGTCCCCGTTTTCTCGGATTCCTCCCTCAATTACGATTTTGATGCAACCATTTACAGCTATAGATTCTCCAACGGTGCAACTTTAGCCAGCCCAAGCTATTCCAGCTATTGGATATCAGAAAAAGAAGACTTGCGTAAGAACATGATTTCCATGGCTATCATCTGGAAGCTGGGAGCTTTCAATGCCTCATTTGTGAATACGGCCGATGTTCCTCCACTTAATCAGCGTTATTCAATGAACTCAGCCGTGGGTTTCGATTATGAGGGATGGAACTTGGATATCAGTCAACAGACTCTGCATGTGTTAAACCGCTGGGAAGCCCAGCCGCTGATTATGAAAGCATCCTGGAAGGGTTGGAAGGACGAGGTTGAGATTTCCCAGTCCATAAGATACGATATCGACTGGAATCGTCTCACTGACACGGAAACTACTTTCAAATTCTGGGGCTTTGGAACCAGTTTTATAGCAAATTATGGAACTCATTACACCTGGAATCAAGGAGATTTCATATGGAACGAAGACACAATGGGATTTGCGCCTCGGCATCTGAGATTCTTTTTTTACAGAGAATTCAAACCGGCGCCTTTTTGGAAAAATCGTATTAAACTGCGCACCGTAATAGACACTTATTGGAATATCAATCTGACTCAGCCAACAGATAACGTTCTTGAGTTTAAATGGATTCAAGAATTTCACACTTACAAATTTATCGATGTAAAAATAACCTTCACTGCGATCAACAGGAACATGTACATCTACTTCCCATGGTGGCGCGAGAAATTGAATATTCCGGGAAAGATCGGCTTTTTTGAAGACCTGTTTAAGTCTTTCAATATTTTTAACGCCGGGAAAAGGTATGAATCGAATTTCAATATGAAACGTCTGGATTTAACTCTGATTCACCATCTTGGGAGTTGGGATTTAACGGTTCAGTATGGTGGATGGCCCGCGTATGATTCAGTGAGGGGTAGTTATACCTGGAAATCTGATTTCAATCTCTCTATTAAATGGAACCCCCTGCCTGTATTTAATCAAAGGACTAGTTATAAGAATGATATATGGAGTGTCGATTCCTTTGAATATGATGTTGACCAAAGACAATAAACATTGTTAAACTGATGAATCGTTACACTGATGGCAGTCGCATAAAAAGAGGAGCTTATTGGGCGCCAGTTTTACTGTGGTAATCGATAATCCACATCTACTCGGAACAGTTTGCGGACCAAACGACGACAATATTGTTGAAATAAGTACCTTACTATCTACGCCCGTCCGAACTAGGGGTAACAAAATAGTTTTGGAATCCGACGACGATGGGGCGAAATTCCTGTTTAGAAGCCTATTGGATCAACTTGCTGAAATAGCAAAAAGTAAGGAGGCTGTAACTAGCGCACGGGTGAGAGCGATTTTTTCCGCGTTGGAATCAGGCCAAAACGGCAAAATTCAGGCATTCAAAGAAAATATCGTCGCTATTCCAGGATCGAGCAGGCGAATTTATCCCAAAAGTCAGGCTCAGGCCGCTTATATCCGTCAGATGTCTACCCACGATTTGGTTTTCAGTGTCGGACCAGCGGGAACTGGGAAAACCTACCTTGCAATTGCACAAGCCCTGACGGAAATCTTCCTGAAAAAAAAGCGCAAAATTATTCTAACCCGGCCGGTGGTGGAAACTGGGGAAAGTCTCGGTTTTCTCCCGGGCGATCTGACTCAGAAACTCGCCCCCTATCTTAGACCCCTCTATGATGCCATTGAAGATTTGTTGGAATCAGATCAACTGGAGCGAATCAGAAATTCCAACCAACTCGAAGTCGCACCGCTGGCATATATGCGGGGACGGAGCTTGAAAAACTGCTATATCGTACTCGATGAAGCCCAAAACACAACTATGGAACAGATGAAGATGTTTCTTACCAGACTCGGCGAAGGATCACGAGCCGTCGTTACCGGGGATATGACTCAGGTGGATCTACCTTCCGGGCGTCAATCTGGACTCTACGAGGCAGTCCGCATTCTGGGCAGCGTAGATGAGGTGGCTATTACTGAGTTCACCTCGTCAGATGTTGTGAGACATCCCTTGGTGAAAAAGATAGTAGATGCCTACGAAAACAACAATTAGTCTTTGGAGAAAGAGACTGGCCACAAGAATTCCTGTCGCAAGGAACGTCTGGATTTCAGTTGTAGTGGGATGGTTATTGGCATCGCTGGTTCTGATTGGGGTGGAGCAAACTCGCTTCTTATTATCGCGTGAGAGGGCGCTAAAATATGAAGAGGGCGATTTAGTTACAGACGATTTCTATTTGGATCGCGATTTCAGTTTTATCGATGTGGAAGCGACAAAAAAAGTTGTCGATCTAAACCGTAGACTTATACCGCCCATCTACTTCGTTCGGTCTGAGATAACTGATTCAGTTTTGGAAAGATATGGTAGGTTTGTTTCGCTGTTAGGGCCGTCGATTTCCGAGCGCTCGGATGCGGAGAACAAACCGGCTTTGCGGGCGGAATTCCCTGGTGCGGCGAATGTAATTGAAGAAGGAGTGTCACGAAGTGAAGTCGAGCTGAATAAACTGCTGAAAATTACCGAGGATACTTTGCAATTGATTCAAGCCGGAGGAATCTTCAAAGTCGATAAGAGCGCTTCGGTATCGGGAATCATAGAAGTGGTATACAATGAAACTCTACCCGAGAGGAGGGTGAGACTCGCTCGAGATTCGTTGACAGTACCCGGGAACCTTCCAGAGAAAATAAGGGCTGTTGAGGAATTGGAACCATTTCCTTCCGGCGATGTTGAATTCGTAGTGGCCATGGTAAGCTATTTTGCCGAGCCAAACGGATATCTTAACGTTGAGTTGACTGAGAAGAATAGAGATGAGGTCGAAGAGGCGACCAAACTGGTTACAATTTCGTATCCGAAAGGAACAAAGCTTCTAGTGGCCGGAACAGTTGTATCAGAACAACAATACCGTGCTCTGGAGGCCCTGCGCAGTCGACGGGATTATCATGCTTTCATCGATCCTCTGCTGTATCTCGCATTTATATTTGTTTTGGGATTGGTTATCGCTCGAACTTTCAATGTTTCGCTGGGCAATGCCAAGACTCGCTGGATGTATATAATCCTTTGCGGGAAGTATCTTCTTCTATCCTCCGTTTTCTCTGCCTTGATCGAGTTCCAAAATGGAATCTCGGTTATTATGCCAACCGCCCTATTCACACTTCTTCTGGCTCAACTGCTTCGGGATAGGCGTGTTGCCGTTCTTACTTCGATTCTTATGGGATGCTTGTTTTTCTTCTTAACATCAAATGGCAGCTATGATTTCTTGATAACCATGTCTGCAGGTATCTCTGGTGCCCTGGTTGTTGGCAAAAGAGAAACCAGAACGAGTCTGCTGAAAGCAGGTCCCAGATTGGCCTTAATCATGGCGATTACCACAATTTTGGCCGGCCTCTTATTCGGAAAACCCATGAAAGCTATATTTATTACGTCGGCTTACTCTGCATCCAACGGGTTGCTTACCGGAATTCTCAGTCTAGCCTTCCTGCCGTTGTTGGAGCATGTTCTAAATACAGCTACAACATTTCGTCTTATGGAGCTGTCCGACCAAAATATTCCAATCCTGAAGCGGATGAGGCTGAGAGCGCCGGGAACCTATATCCATTCACACAATGTTGCCCACCTGGCCGAGACGGCCTGTGATGCGATTGGCGCCGATGGGCTGCTGGCAAGAGTGGGAGCCTATTACCATGATGTCGGGAAAATTGATCAGGCTGAATATTTTGTCGAAAACCAAACAGGCGAGAATCGTCATGACGATTTAAAGGCCACCCTATCTGTGGCGGTGATAAAATCCCACGTGAAAATCGGTATGGAGAAGGGAAGAGAGCTGCGTCTGCCTGATGAGGTTCTGGCGATTATTGAGCAACATCATGGAACCAGCGTAATTAGATATTTCTACGACAGGGCTTTGAATGCAGAGGGAAACGTCGAGGCTAGTCCGAATGATTTCTCCTACGGCGGACCAAAGCCGGCAAGTCGTGAGGCTGCTGTAGTAATGCTGGCTGACTATGCCGAGGCTTCGACGCGTGCATCAAAACGACTGACTCTGGCAAAGCTGGAGAAGTATGTATGGGATTTGATAATGGAGCGTTTTCGCACCGAAGAACTCAGCGAGTGCGAACTAACTCTGCGGGAACTTGAGGTAATAAAAAACACCTTTGTAAGTGTATTAACGGGCCATTTTCATACGAGAATCGAATACCCCAGGGATAAGGGAGCTTAGCGTTGAATCAACTTGATATATTTCTGAAAACAAACACTAAGTCTTTGAATCTCACTCGCCTGGAAATTTTTATCAGGGCAATTCTATCTCGAATTGGCGCTGTTAATTGGCAACTTGGACTTGTTATCACCGACAATGCTGAAATCAGAAAGTATAACAGGCAGTGGCGAAACCTGGATTCGCCAACTGATGTGCTAAGCTTCGTTCAGGACGAAGGCGAACAGGTGCCCGCTGTTCCGGGAATGCCAAAAGGGGCCGGAGATATAATGATTTCCCTTGAAAAAATCACAAGCAACGCCCAGGAACTAGGCAATACCCTCGATGATGAACTACGCCGAGTAATTATCCATGGGATATTGCACTTAGATGGGCAGGATCATTTGGAAAATGATTATAGCATTGGAATGCTGAAGATGCAGGAAGACCTCCTGGCCGAAACCCGTGGCATTGCGATAGACTGCCGATGATTCCCAGTATTAGAAAGTTTTTCCGATCGAGAAAGGAGAAAAAACGAGGCGTTCTGATCGAAACAGAAGAACTCAAGAGTTTGGATGAGGATGGCAAGGGCATGGTTCGAGGGATTGTTGAATTATCCGACACCTCAGTTAAAGAGGTGATGATTCCACGGATTGATACAGTCTTCATAACGGAAGATGCCAGAATAGAGGAATCGTTGGCGAGGATTATCGAATCGGGCCACTCGAGATTTCCAGTTTATCATGGCACTATAGACAGCGTTGTTGGGATAATTTATGTGAAAGATTTACTCCCGTCTTTCGTAAAAGGGGAAAGCATAGTGATTTCCAACATCCTGCGTCCCGCCTATTTTGTCCCTGAGAGTATGAAGCTTGATTCGCTGTTGAAGGAGATGAAGCAGAGAAAAGTTCATATCGCTGTCGCGGTGGATGAATACGGAGGTGTTTCGGGAATAATATCCATGGAAGACATACTTGAGGAAATAGTGGGAGATATTCAGGACGAATTTGATAACGAAGATGAGGCAATCGTTCGTGTTGGCGAAAACGAATGGCTTTGCGATGCGAGAATGAATCTGGAGAGCATAAATGATGAAATAGGCAGCGAAATTCCTACGGAAGACTTTGATACGCTCGGTGGATTTGTTTTTGATCTATTCGGCAAAATACCAAATGAACAAGAAAAAACCACTTGGAGGGATCTTTCATTTATAATTCAGTCCGTTGAGGGGCACAAGATAAGATTAGTCAAAGTTTTCAGGAATCCGAAAGCCAAATGAGCCGAAAACTGACTTGCAAAGCCGCAATTTGCGTTCTGTTCCTCGTTTCAAACACTGTGTATTCAGAAACCCCGAAAAGCGCGAGAAATCTGTACTACGAAGGCATGAAAGCATTGTCAATTGATAATCCCTACAGTGCCATCGATTCGTTTCGCAACGCTCTGAGAACGAATCCGGCTTACGTAGAGGCGAGGCTTGGAATGGCCGAAGCTTTGTTTCAACTCTCTGAATATGAAGTAGCGGCAGAGGAGATTGAACAGGCTCGGCCCTTTGCGGGAGGTCGGCGCGATTTGCGTTTGCTTGATGCACGAATTCAAACCGCATTGGGCCATTTCGATTTGGCAGCCGATATTTACAGAGAGCTGATTGCGATTCGACCGCATGATGCGCAGGCCAACAGTGGACTTGCGGAGTTATACGCGATTACTGGCCAGCAAGAGCTTGCAGAGAATGCGTTTTATAGAAGTTTGCAGTATTCGCCTGGAGATCGGCGTGCAATGCTGCAATTGGTTTTGCTGCACGACAAATCACGGGATAAGTCGAGTTCGGATAGAATTATCCAGCAAGCCTTGAAACTCTTCCCTGATAATTTCACGGTTAGAATCGTGGCGATTGAACATTTTGCCTTATATGAAGAATGGGAATCAGTCGTCGAGCATTTAGACAAAGCAAAGTCCATGGTTGGAGAATCAGACAACGAACGCTACTCACTCCTGGGACTTATCGATGCTGAGATTGCCCTGCGCAATGGCGATCCCGCGGCAGCTATTGGAGCCCTTGAGAGGTTGCCAAATCTTGATACGACAAAGGCGCTTTATCTGCTTGCCCGGGCCTATCGTGATTTGTCGATGGAAAATGAGGCTCAGGACACGCTGAGTCATCTTCTCATGATACGAAGCGATGATGAAATAGCGAGAATGTTCAAGGAGAGCTATCTGATGTTCAACGCGGGTGGATTCAAAGAACAGCGTATTGAGTCTGCATCCTGGCACTTAGATAGGGGAAAGGCTTACGAAGAAGGATTTTTCTACAATCGCGCGTATCACGAATATCGGCGAGCTCGTTTGATAGATAAGTACAATCCGGATGCCTGGATGGGTTACTTAAATATACTTGGGAAGATGGGATATGCGGAGCACTATAGCGATAGTCTGGGTGTGGCACTGATGGATATACCTCAATCCAACCCCGAGTATTCAATGTTGAAGGACAAATTGGATTCATACAGGCACTCGGAGAAGGATGGCTTGGCCGTCAAATGGGGAATAAACGATCCGTGGATACTGCCCTCGGCCGAATGGGAAGTGGCGGTGTATGTGATGCCCAGCGGCAATTCTCTTCCCATCCATAGCGGTGCTCAAACCACACTTGGTTTGTATTTTGCCGACCTTCTGGACCTCCATCCAGATATCGAAGTTTCAGCTGATGCCAGCAGCAGGAATCCAACTCTGAAGATGACGGGGGATTTCAGCCAGGCATTCAAGGAATCACGCGATTCGAATCTCGATTATTTTGTAATCCTCCGATTTTTTGAAACTGAACGAACCTTTAGCGCCAGTGCGAATTTGTATATCGCCCGAACCGGCGAACTCTATAAGCAGTTCAATGAACTTCGAACCGGGCAGGATAGGGTGACAGATAGCCTTCATCAGCTCTCCAACACTCTAAATGCCAGCATCCCGAGACTGATGAGGATTGAGCAGGTGAATGGGGAATATGTGCTGATGAACAAGGGGTCCTGGCATGGTATTGCAACGCGAGATTTGTGGATAGTTTTACGTAGCGGTTCGGGGCTGCCAAGCACAGGAGAAGGGGGTATTACCTATGGAAGGGATGATTTTTTGGGTACGGTGGAAATCAGCGAAGTCTCGGAACCGCTTAGCGAGGGCATTTTTGAACGCGAGGGAGATTTCGACTTCATTGGCCCCGGGGATGAGCTCTTCCAATTGCCTGTGCCCGAAACAGAGACAGAAGACTACTTCACACCAGACCCGGCCTTTCGCGCACAACTACTTGCCATACCCTAATTGCCTCATCATAGGCCGGATTCAGGGGACTCGTTCGGCTTCCAACCAGCAATAGCCATACATTTTCAACGTTCGATTCACAAAGAGGCCTGGTGAAAACATAGCTTGCTTCCATGAACATGGGTTGTCGATATGTCTTGGGAAATCGTATAGAATAGCTCGCACAGATGGTCCAGGTATAATATGATGTATGCAAAAATTCGACGGTCTCGATGTACAAGCAACGGGGCTGATACCGGTTGGGAAGGATATGTCAATTAGAACGATTAAAGATATGGATCCGAGAGGCAAGCGAGTTCTGGTTCGGGTGGATTTTAACGTCCCCTTGAAAGATGGAAGGATAATGGACGATACTCGCATGCTTGCCGCCCTTCCGACTTTGAAGTACCTCCTGGATAAAGGGGCCTCTCTTGTTATAATGAGCCATCTTGGGAGGCCCAAGGGGCGGGTAGATCCAGAGTTCAGCCTCTCCTTGCTTAAAGATCACTTAGCCGAAATCACCAGGGCAAAAGTAATTATGGCCCCGGATGTAATTGGAGAGAAGGTTGTGGCCCTTGCCAGGGGATTGAAGCCGGGTGAAATACTGCTTCTGGAAAATACCAGGTTCTACCGCGGGGAAACGGACAACAGTGTGGAATTCTGTTCCGAATTGGCAGAACTTGGTGATATGTATATAAATGATGCCTTTGGAGCGGCCCATCGTGCTCATGCATCCACAGAAGGAATTGCGAAAATGCTGCCATCGGCTGCTGGGCTGCTGATGGAAAAGGAGTGCAGAATTTTCGATGAGATTCTTGAAAATCCACCAACTCCCTTTGTGGCGATTATAGGCGGTGCCAAGGTGTCGTCCAAGATTGCTGTTCTTGAATCATTGCGGGCAGATGTTTTTGTCATTGCTGGTGGCATGGCCTACACTTTTTTGAAGACGCAGGGCTGTCAAATTGGAAATTCTCTTGTAGAGATTGAGTACGTCGACACTGCGAGGTCATTCCTGGCGAGCGCCAGGGAGAGAAATGCGGAAGTGCTTCTCCCGCTCGATCATGTGGTGGGCAGTGATTTCAGCACTCAGGCGACACCTGAGTACGTTGATAGCGTAGATGTTCCTGAAGGGAAAATTGCAATGGACATCGGTCCTAAAACCATCTCGGCGATTAGCAGATTAATTGCCGATGCCAGAACTGTGATTTGGAATGGCCCAATGGGGGTTTTTGAATTTGAGGCCTTTGCCAGGGGAACCTTGAAGGTAGCTCAAATTCTTGCCGAATGCAAAGGAACCACGATTGTGGGTGGCGGAGATTCTGTTGCCGCCGTTAATAAATTCAAACTGGCAGACAGCATCGACCATGTTTCAACCGGCGGCGGCGCTTCATTGGAATACCTTGAAGGCAAGGCACTGCCGGGAGTTTCAGTGCTTAAGGAGTAATTGTGTCGCGGGAATATCTTATATGCGGTAATTGGAAAATGAATCTGATGCCAGTTGAGGCCTCCGAATTGGCCGGCTTGATTAAGGGAATGCATAGGGGAATGAACACGCAGGCAATGGTGGCCCCGTCTTT
>UWYT01000008.1 GCA_900608495.1 Olavius algarvensis spirochete endosymbiont
CCATCCTTGGCCATGAGGCTAAACAGGACACCGTCTTATTCTCAAGTAGGTATCTTCACCTGCTAAAAATATTGGGGTGTTCTGTTCATCTGGCTTTAGGGGTAGTCCCCAAGATGAGATGGGCACGTTAGTCGCTTCAACCTTAAGACCCCGAGGGCCGAGGCACGGACAGTGCGGCGGCCCGTATCTTGGGCGTTGGAATAGCTTCTCCCTTCTATTCGCTTCAGGTACAGCATTCCTTGATGAACACTCATTTTCGTGGAGTATCGCATCGAATAAAACCTTAAAA
>UWYT01000022.1 GCA_900608495.1 Olavius algarvensis spirochete endosymbiont
GCCACATAGACATTGCCGGATGAGTCCACAGACACTCCGATGGGGTAATAAAACTTCGCCGCTGTGCCGGTGGCATCCACATGACCTAACCTGCTGCCGGCCAAGGTGCTTACCACCCAAGCCTTGCTGGTGCTCTCGGAAACTTTGCAGGATACCAAAAGGCTCATAAGAGCCAAAACCAGGATACTTTTATTCATAATTTCTCACTATAATGAGTTAATTATAATCTTGAACATTATTAAAACCCAATTCATCTTGATTCGCCAGAGAATTCAGGAGTTTTTTTAAACTCAGCATCTGCTTTCAAAGAGATAATCAGCCCCGGCCTTCGCATCAAGAGGCAATTCTAAAAGAT
>UWYT01000148.1 GCA_900608495.1 Olavius algarvensis spirochete endosymbiont
AACTTGGCGTAAAACTCTGGAATACGATGCCAATCAAATCATTGTAAAGTCAGAGTTTGGTAGAAGTACATGGGAAGATAAATACCGTTATATCTACCGTTATATCTACGATGATGATGGGCTTCTGCAAACATACCAGAAGAAGAGTCCTGATTCTTCCACGGGCGAGTGGGAAACAGATTCTACTAACTTCTACTATTATGAGGGGACAAAGCTGGTAAGAGTTGAAACTGA
>UWYT01000167.1 GCA_900608495.1 Olavius algarvensis spirochete endosymbiont
AAACCGGGGCGAATCAGTGCTATAATTCAGATGAAGACTATGTGGGCCGGTAATGCTGCCAAAACTGTTATTTGTGCCGTCAAGCTCGAAAGTGAAATTCCCCTCAAGACTAATGTTGCTCTGGAATGCTAAGTCACCCTTCGATTTAACAGTCCCTTGTATAAAGGAGGAATCCGCAATCGTAGTTGTCCTTGCTCCCTGGATGTCGATAGTTCCCGTCAGGTCTATTACATTTATGCTGCAGCTCCCTGATCCGGCAATATTGAGAGTTCCTCTTAAGAATATATTCTCTATTTCAAAATTCGCCAATGAGGCAGGAACATTAACCACAACATTCCCACTTATTATGGCGGTATCGCCGGATCTTGGAACACCCTGCGAGGAAGTATTTAAATCTATCCAATTACGGGAATCATCCCAGTTATTATTGCCAGCATTCCCGTTCCAACGG
>UWYT01000291.1 GCA_900608495.1 Olavius algarvensis spirochete endosymbiont
AATTAGCCCGATTGCATTGATTTTTTCCCATTCTCATTTTCCTTGACTCCCTACACAAAGCTAATTATTGGAGGAAAACTCGTGGTACGCGGGGACTGATACCGCAAATAATCTCATACGAGATTGTTCCAACCAAGGCAGCAAGCTCGGCCGCATCGGGCCCCTGTGGTCCGAATAGAATCACCTCATCGCCTAGCCGTGCGTTGGTTCCTGGTCCCAAATCCACCATCATCTGATCCATGCATATTGTACCCACAACTGGATAACGTTTCCCCGCAATTAGTACCTCCGAGCGATTCGAGCATAAGCGTGGATAGCCATCCGCATAGCCTACCGGGAGAGTAGCAATCCAGGTATCTTTCGGCGCTTTCCAGGTTCTCCCGTAAGAAATGCATGTTCCGCGAGATACCTTCTTAATGGCCGTTATCCTCGTTACAAATTCCATAATCGGAATTGGCCGCGTTTTTCCGTTGGGCGCCATACCGTAACCATAGAGCAAAATACCGGGGCGCACCATGTCCAAGCTTGTCTTAGGGCTTATGGCGATTCCGCCGGAATTACTTGCATGAATCAATCCTGGATTTATTCCCGCTTCTCTGAGCTTTTTGGCCACTTTCTTCAAGCATGCAATCTGCGACTCTGTAAAAGCGATATCTTCAGGATTATTCGAATCCGCTGAAGGGAAGTGCGTGGCTGTACCTGCCAGGAAGAGATGGGCATTGCCTGAAATTCTCCTAGCCAGGTTCGGGGCCTCGTCTGGTCTGCAACCAACCCGTCCCATCCCCGTATCTATCTTCAGGTGAACTGCCAGTTTTTCGTTGATCTTATCGAATTTTGTGGGAAGTATGCTTTTGAATCTGTCGATCCGATTTGCCGATTTATCGTCGGCGGTTTCGGGGGACATGGCTAGAATTTTTTCCAATGAAGAAAGATACGCCGCATCGGTGATTACCGGTTCAAGTCCAGCAGCGATGGTTAGCGGAATTTCATCCTCTACCGTGGGGCCAAGGAGTAAAATCCTTCCAACATCCCCACCCTCTCTCAGTTCAATTCCTTCAAACGGTGAAGATACCCCCAGTATCTCGACGCCAGCATTCCTGAGTGCTTCAGCGACAGGCAAAACTCCGTGCCCATATGCATTTGCTTTCACTGCCGCGCAGATGGTAGTTTCCTTTGGAATGACTTTTCTCAGATTCCCCAGATTTTTTTTGAGCGCGTCAAGGTAGATACGAACCCTGGTTGCTCGGATAAGTTCTTCCACCAAACTAGCTTTTTCCGCAAGTCGCCACCATAACCGCCTTAGTGGCGTGTATGCGATTCTCCGCCTGATCGAAGACAATTGAATGTTTACTTCTGAACACGGAATCAGTGACTTCCATTGCATCCAACTGGAATTCTTCTTTCATCTTTGCGCCTATTTGTGTTTCATTATCATGGAAGGCTGGAAGGCAATGCATGAAAAGCACATCGGAATTTTCGGTTTTTTCTATTAGATTGTCGTTCACCTGATACGGTTTTAACAGGGAAATCCGCTCGGGCAACACTTCTTCTTCTCCCAGGGATGCCCATACATCGGTGTAAATACAATCACTCCCGATAACTTGAGAGATATCATCGGAGATTTCTATTCGGGCTCCACTTTTCTCAGCCGACTGCTTCGCCGCCCTAAGTATTTTTTCCTCGGGGAAGAGGGAGGGGGGGCCGATAGCATAGAAATCTATTCCCATTTTCGCCGCCCCAATTAGAAGAGAGTTGCTCATATTATTTCGGGCATTGCCCATATAGCACAGTTTCATTCTATTGAAAGGCTTTCGCAGATGCTCGGAAAGGGTTAGTAAATCGGCTAGCGCTTGAGTGGGATGGAAGCTATCTGTCAATCCGTTCCATACCGGTACTCCCGCATGATGGGCTAGAATTTCTACGGTTGACTGGTTATATCCGCGGAACTCGATTCCGTCGTAAAATCTGCCTAAAACTTTCGCAGTATCCTCAGTAGATTCCTTCACCCCCATTTGACTATTGGTAAGAAACGTAACTCGTCCACCTTCGTCAAAGGCGGCCACTTCGAAGGCACAGCGGGTGCGTGTGGAAGTTTTCTCAAAGATGAGGACAATGTTTTTGTTCTCAAGGGCACCTCCCATCATTCCTGCGTGTTTCTTTGCCTTGAGCTTACCTGAGAGATCAATAAGATATTCTATCTCCACAGGTGTGAAATCGAGCAGGGTCAACAGACTTCTGCCCCATAGATTAATGGACATCAACCACCTCCCATAGGCACCGATAGTAAACTCTGAGTATTGCATTGGACAAGTGCACCGGGTTAAATTGTAATCTAACTCAGTATTGTCCCGGGGGCTTTATCCATTTGAGAAAATAGTGATATAATAAATTCGTGAAGGCTAAAATCAGAAATTTTTTTGTATTCCTATTAGTTGTAATCGTGCTTTTCCTTGTCACGACATTTTCAGTTTTTATATTGGTTCCGCTGATTGAGGAGTCGGGTAAATCGCTCTTAATTGCGGGCGTGATTTGCGGAGGAATTGTGGCGACTCTGAGTTTTCCGATATTCGTGTGGATTACACTTAGGTATGCAACTTTGAAGGAATACCAGGCTTTTGTTCTGCAAGAGATAAATCTAAGTGAAGCCGAAATAAATCAGGCCATTGACAACTGGGCATATACCAAGCATCAAATGCGGATGGAGGACAAGGCAACATTTTTAGAAGATGAAAATGGTGTTGTTAGTTGCCAAATCACGGTTAGAAAAGACTAAATCCCAGTCGAAATACCATTTCTTCACAGAACCAGGCCGTCCTCATATTAGATGCTATCCTCTAATACTCCTTATATCGCCGGTAGAACTCAGCGTAATCATCGGGCGATAATGCTTTTGAAAACAAGAAACCTTGAAAAGTCGAAATACCAAGTTGCATCAGAAGTTCAAGCTGTTCCCATGTTTCCACTCCCTCGGCGATATTTGTCATCCCCAATTCTTGGGTTAAAGCGATAATAGCTTTGACGATTGAATAACCATTCGCGCTTGTCGTTAAATCTTCGACAAAGCTTCTGTCGATTTTAACGGCATCAACAGGTAATTGCTTAAGATAATTGATGGATGAGAAACCGGTTCCGAAATCGTCTATTGCCACGCTAATCCCCAAATCCTTGAGGCGACTGATTTTTTTAGTCGCGTCATATGGATCGTCCAAAAAACTGTTCTCAGTAATCTCTATTTGAAGCTTTTCCGGGTTAATCCTTCTATTTTTGATAATTCTTCGAATTGAATCGATTAAATCGTCGTTGTGAAATTGTCGAGGAGAAACATTGATTGCCAGCTTGGATTTGATTTGCTGCCATTCCCATACTTCGATTTGCGCGGCCGCTTTGTACAATACCCATTTCCCTATTACAATGATAACACCAGTTTCTTCCGCGATTGGTATGAATGCATCTGGAGGAACGTTCCCTTCAATCGGATGACGCCATCTAATCAACGCCTCGGCATTGATATTTTCGATGATCGGCTTATTCTTTTTTATTTGGCTTATGCTTACTATGGGTTGCAAGTTTAAGTATAGTTGCTTGCTAATTTTATCCACTGCGTTTTTTTCAAGCGCCTGAATCATTGAGCTTCGGGTTTTCATCATCCTGACTGCGTCATCCAGCATCTTCGGTTCAAAGAATGCGTAGTTTCTGTTCTTTCTTCTGGCTTCCGAGAGTGCGATATCGGCATTGTTAAGCAATGCGTTCTTGTTATTGCCGTCCGTCGGATAGAGGGTGGCGCCAATTACGCAGCCGATTACGATGTGTTGGCTGGCGAATATATATGGTTTTGAAATCTGTCGGTCAATTTTTATAAGAAATGGGGCAAACTCTGTTGCTGTATTAGCCTTGAAAATGTGAAGCAAAAATTTTTCATCCCGGATGTGATAAACTGAGCCATTCTTACCAATATATTTCCTTAATCGCAATCCGGTTCGATATACTAACCAGCTGCCAATGAGCGATTCCTGGGTTTTAGAAATCATGTCGAAATTGTTATCTAGTTGTAATAGGACAAGGGCGCCCGGTTTACTGTCGCCCTTACCGGAATCAAAAAAGCTCATAAGGTTTGAATCCAGTAAATTATGGTTGGGCAGGCCACTTATAGGATTGAAGTTAGCTCGCTTTAATATTTCTTTCCGTATGCTATTCTGACGTTCAACAGAACTAACCAGTTTCTCTACATGCGTAACCAATTCATTCTGTTGTTTGCGCATTGTTTCCACTTCGTTTAGTGCGGATTCCAATTGTTTTCCCAGTTTTTTGAATTTTTCGCTGTTTGCAGATTGCTTATTTATTTCTGATGGTATCATTGTTGTTGATATCCTATGCCATGTTGCATACAATCAAATGTTGCATACAATCAAATCCTTTTTTTAAACTAGTTGCAAATTTATGAGTAGTTTGAAGATTTTACGTGATGCGGAGAGAATCATATGGGCCCACAGGGGAAGGAACCGTACTGCGCCGGAAAACACGTTGATAGCATTTCGCCAATCCCTGGAAGCTGGTGATATCGGAATTGAGTTCGATGTTACTCTTAGTGCAGACTGCGAACCTGTAGTTATCCATGACGATACACTTGAGAGAACTACTAATGGACAGGGCGGAGTATTTAACCACACCTATGCCACATTGAGTGAGCTGGATGCCGGCTCCTGGTTTGATCTGCGTTATTCAGAAGAGAGACTACCACTTCTGTGTGATGTTTTGAAGGAGCTACGCGGGCGTATGTACCTCAATATAGAGATAAAATTCTCCGCATGGCGTCGGAAATCATCGGAAGGAATCGAAATCAAGCTGTTAGACATCATGAGGGATTTAGGTATTGAGGACTCGGTGCTAATTTCCAGTTTTAACTGGTATTCTCTATCATGCGTGCGTTCTCTAAATCGAAACATCGCTATTGGAGTTTTGGCTAAGCCAGGATGGAATCCTGACACTGTCACTTTCTTTGCGAAAGAAATCGCCGCTTTCTCCATACATCCGAATGTTGCGGATCTTGTTAAGGGGATGCCGAAACCCTACATGTGCTTTCCAGGGAAAATATTTCCTTATACAGTCAGCGATGTGGATACGGGAATGCGGCTATTGAGAACTGGTGCAGACGGATTCTTTGCCAACCTTCCCTTGCAAAAGATTTCGTTATCCAGCGTCTAGGCTATTCGGCACCGGTTTATCATCGTCTTTTGTTGAATTGGATAATGATTGAGAAGTAACTTGACAAAAATATCAGGATGATTACTCTTAGAAAAAGGACAAATCAGATGAATTTTCTTTTGAATTGGAGTCTGGTCTGATATATAATTCGGCTTTGAGTCGGTTGCCATCTAATCATAGGTAAGGCATAGCGAAAATGGTTAATAATGATTCAGTAAATTTACTGGTGGAGGAAACATGAAAAGTGGAAAAGTGTGGATTTTGATTTCGCTTTCAGCACTGGCTGCCTGTAGAACACCCCAAATGTCGAGTGAGGTTCAAGCCGCCAAGTTGGCCGCTGATAAAGCGAGGAGTGAAGCCATAGAGGTTAAGGCTCCAATAGCTGCCGAAGCTGAATTCAATTCCGCTCAGGCTTTTTACGATAAGGCCTCGGAAGACTTCAATGCAGGTTCTGAGGCTGACGTGATTGCAAACTATGGAGAAGCGGCCAGTGGATTCCTGGAAGCCGTGGAAATAGCCCTGGAATCCAGGATGGAGGCCGAAGATGCCATTATCGAAGCAGATAGAGCAATCGAAAGATCGGAGCGGATTGTCGAAGATGCCATTAGTTCTGTAACGGGGGGACAATAATGTTTAGGAAGTTGCTCTTTTTCGTCGTATTGATATCGGCAGCGGTTTTTGCGTGGTCTCAGTCCTTACAGGACAACGAGTTTTATACAAAAATGGTTGAGCTTAGGGATATGAGCCGCGAAGCGTTCGAGGAAGGAGATTATGCCGAAGCAAAGAGGCTGGCTCTGGAATCGCAAAGCTACAGTGAGCGTTCCGAGGCTTGGATAGAAGAACGGTTGGCTGCATTCCGCGCTAGTGCCGGATTAAACCAATTAAAGAACCTATTGGATCAGGTTGCCAGTTGGGGTGCGGAAACCAAACATCCGAAGGTATTTGCGGAAGGTACGGACTACTATAACAAAGCTTATGCTGAATTCCATAATGATGAGAACTATGTCCAGAGCTTCAAAACTTCGAGAAGCGGCATGGAGGTGTTAACGAAAATTGTGGCCATAACCGATGTGGAAACGCCTGCTTATTATGTTGTTAGACTGCTTCCCGGCAACACAGACTGTTTATGGAATATCGCAGGGTATGATTTCATCTACAACGACCCCTCTAAGTGGCGTGCGATTTATGATGCGAATGAATCGGCCATGCCCGAAGCAGACAACCCCCATCTGATACTTCCCGGAATGATTCTGGAAATCCCGTCGGTGAGTGGTGAAACCCGTTCCGGTACCTGGCAGGATGGTATTGTCAAGTAGGACTAGCCCACGCGTGGGAAGGGCTGCTAACCTGATTTAGCCTCTCGTATTGCGAGTGTATGAGGGGGCAAACGTCCTTTTGCTACTTCCGATTTCGCCTAAATGAGCCACGAGACAAGCTTCCCGGCGAGTTTTGTGGCATCGGTTCAACAAGGCGCCGGCTCATTTAGGAATTGTTTGTTCCTTCATTTTTAGGGTTCGCCAGAGGATGTCACGTATGATAGCCTTACATTGATGGTTTTCAGGGAACAGAGCAACAACCTTTTCACTCCGTTGACAATCGCCATATCCGACACCTTCCTGCAGATGAAGGCTAAGCCCTTGATATTCCTCACAGTATGGATATTCCTTGCGCTTTTTCCACAACTTTTGCTCAACTTCGCATTCCAGCAACCCATAACGAAGATGGTAGAATTATCTTATCAAATCTTTGAGGCAAGGCTTAATAATTTAGATTTTCAAATAACAGAACAGAATTCCAGAGTGATAATGAGCGGCGTCGGAGCGATGCTGACGGTGCTACTGACTTCTGTAGGACTTGTCGTATATATATATTCAGTGCTTGGGGATGTCGTTTCCAAATTCAGAAAGAAATTGCTGCCCAGGATTACACAGAGCCTTACTGAAGGCCGCAAACAATATGTATTCCTTTTGAAAGTGGTTTTAGCAAGTGCCGGTCGAATACTCGCCATACCCATGGCAACTGCGATTTTGGGTGGAGCAGTTGGAAACCTGTTGAAACAGCCAACATTGCAATATGTATCGCTTATCGTAGCATTGATTCTATTTATAATAAACTTACTGCGCTACGGACTTGCTCCATTTGTCCATCTTGCACTGGGAATCGTTTGGAGACCTGCTCTGGCGGCCTCCAAAAATTACTACCTTACACATCGATTAGTAGTATCAGCGTTATTTGGATTTGCGGTTCTTCTGCCTCTGGTAGTTTTCAGCCTTCTCACGAACGCCCTTTTAAATTTAGGTGTTCTCACAAGAGCAGTGGGCGTCGTACTTGGAATACTTCAAAGCATCTTGAGGTTTTACATGGCCGGAGTATTGATAAATTTTGGTATGAACAACTTCATTCAGTCAGCTGCGGTGGCGGAATAGTGATTAAAGCGCAGCCCTCAACACCAGCTATCTTGAGGAGACTTCATTTACAGAAGCGGCAAAATATGGCGAGATTCTAAATTCCAGAACTTCTGGATGCAACTATTGCGCGGAGGATTTCTGGGAGCAACTGCTTTTTGCGGGAGAGGATGCCCGGAAGATTGAACACTCCAATAGGAGTTTTCTCATAAGGCAGGGACTCCACAATGCTATTCAAACCTCGGAGCATGAGTAAACTGTCTTCGCTAGTTATATTGGTGATAAGAAGCATAATCCCATCTAGAACCTTATCTTCCCTAGTCGTGATCAGGGCCTTGTTCAATGGGGGAGTCACACTTTCGAGTCCAGCGAAGGTTTGCACTTCCACCTGACCAATTCCGAAACGGATACCATCAGTTTCGTAAGTTTTGAAGTCTCCCAACACCACCTCCAAGGGGTCCATATCCGCAAGTCTTGGACCGGAGGAGAACATTTTGTTGCCCCATTCCTGCCAATCGACATCACTGTACCGCGCCAAAGCTTCCACGGCGTTGCGGTCATCAGTCGTAGTGGTTGGGGACTTCAACAACACTGTATCGGAGAGTATTGCCGAGAGCATCAATTTAGCAATATCGGTGGGTATTGCTATTCCATACTGCTTATATAATTCCCTAATTATCGTGCAGGTGCAGCCCACCGGCTTCGTATACAGGCTGAAGGGCTCTCGGGACATTACCGAACCAACCCTGTGATGATCAATAATCTCCAGGATTTCAGCCTCTTTCGCGCCAGGTATGCTCTGTTCAATCTCATTGTGATCAACCAGAATCAGTTTCTTGCGAGGTTTTTCCAAAAAGGAGCCGCGGGAAACTATGCCGGTGAATTTCTTGTCATTAAACACGGGCAAACCGCGAAATCCTGATTTAGCAAGAATTTTCTTCGCATTGTTATACTCATCACTCTCATCAAGTATTTTCACACTCTTCTCGATAATTCCTTCTATAGGCGTACTAAAACGCAATAGGCGGATTGTCTCGGCAGTATCCACATCCGAAAGGTACACCGAACCCTCGTAGGCGGGAAAATCAATACCGCTTTCCTCAATTTCCTTTTGGTTTGTGCCTGTCAGAATCAGAGCGGGGAAGTCGTTTTTTATAGCGTACTCAACCAGATTCTTCCGCAAGCCCACAATGAAAAGAGGAAGCTGATTTTTGAGTTCGGATATGCTTTGAATGCTGCGCTCAAACGGCATGGCGCCTATCATTATCGGCGCCGAGAATTCCTCACGTTTACCACGTATAAACATCTTCCCAGGCAAAACTTTGGATAAATTATCGATGCGAAAATGGTAGCTGGGCCGCGCCCCAATAGTCTCTCTGATTAAGAAATGACTTACTTCAACACTGCTGATAGTGCCCTTGTAATCCTCATTGGAATCGAAAACCGGTAGCAGCGACAAGCCGGTTTCATCGAGTGCGGCGATTGCTGTCTGCAGAGGTGCCGTGCATTCGAGCCGGGGAACATTCCTGGTAACCACATCGGAAACTCGGGTTCTCACATCTTTTAAATAAGTTGGGGGGCTGAGATTCAGCTGCTCAAAAATCATCCTTGTCTGGGCATTGAGATTGCCACATCGAACCGCTACATACTGATTATCCGAGTCTACGTGCTTCTTAAGGTGGGCATACACGTAGGCCGAAACGATGGAGTCGAAATCCGGATTGCGATGGCCAGTAATGTAAATAGTACTCATAGCTTGCTAACATCCTAACCCATAGCCCGTCTCAATACAATAATTGAGGGAATACCGGCGGTCGGACTCGAACCGACACGTCCTCGCGGACAACAGATTTTGAGTCTGTCATGTCTACCAATTTCATCACGCCGGCACAAGCTTAAATTGTAAGTTTGACTAACTCGAGAGTCAATGCTGAGACACCAAACTTGCCCAGGCTTCCATCCAGCTTGTGTAAGTCCTGATCGACAGGAATCTCCGAGATGTGCACGCCCGTGACACTCGATTCTTAGTTGCGAGGGAGTTTTTCTACTTTTCTTTAGCCGGACTGCGGCGGACGCTGAGAGCTTTCTTTTCCTGGAGGGTTTTTTCCTCTGCTCTAAGTCGTGCAATCTCTGTCAGATATTTCTGGGCCCTGAATGGCTGTTGGTTTTCATTGGGCTTGTATCGTTTCCAGGAACCATCCTGTCGCAGCTCCCAGGATTTAGTGTTGTCTTTGAAGTAGCTTTCAAGTATAGAACGGATTCGCCTTTTGTGTGCTTGATCGCTTATTGGGAAAAGTATTTCAATCCGTTCATCGAAATTTCGGGGCATCCAATCAGAACTTGAAAGAAAAACCTTTTCACGGCCACCGTTGTGATATATAAACGCACGGGCATGTTCCAGAAAGGTATCGATGATACTGATTATTCTAATATTTTCGCTAAGGCCCTTTATGCCGGGTCTCAAACAGCAGACCCCCCGAACGTTCAAACTGATTTTTACACCGGCTTCAGAAGCTCTATAGAGAGCATCGATTACTTCCGTATCCGCAAGAGTGTTCATCTTGCCCAATATTTCGGCTACTTCCCCACTTCTGGCCCTCTTCTCTTCTTGCTTTATCAACCGCAGTGTCTCTTGTCGGAGTGAGAATGGCGCGATAAATAACTTCTTGAGCTTTGGTTCGGAGGAGTAACCAGTTATCGCGTTGAATATCAGTGCCGCATCCCGAGTGAAATCCGTATTGGAGGTGATTAACGATAAATCAGAATATAGTGTTGCTGTTACATCATTGTAATTTCCCGTCCCCAGGTGCAAATAGCGCCGAATTCTATCTTCCTCACGACGTATCACCAATAGCGACTTCAGATGTACCTTGAAGGTTGCGAGTCCATAAACCACTATGGCGCCAGCGTGCTCAAGACGTGCCGCCCAATCGAGATTGGCGCTTTCGTCGAACCTGGCCCTAGGTTCAACTACCACCATAACCTGGATGCCGTTTTCGGCGGCACGGATTAGCGCATGAACTATGGGTGAATTGCCACTGGTGCGGTAGAGTGTGGCCTTTATTGCTAGTGTGATTGGACTATCCGCTGCCTCGTTTACCATATGAACCACTGGCGCGAAGGATTCATAGGGATGATGAAACAATAGATCTCTCTCCTTCAAGGTTTCCCAGATATCTTCACTTTCCGACAAATCCCATGGAGTCTGTGATGTGAAATAGGGAGACCTCAGGTGTTCGAAATCTGATTTTTCACACAGCTTGTAAAAGGACTTGAGATTTAGAGGGGATAACAGATGGAAATGATTCTCTTCCGGTAAGTCAATAATCTCTCTTATGTGCTTTGCAAGCTTGAAATCACCGTGACTTTCCAAGCGCACCGGAAAGCCGTTTTTTCTGCCCTCGAGCGCTTCCTCCATGGCAGATAAGAAATTCATGTCTGAATCTTCATCGATGCTGATATCCGCATCCCGTGTTATTCTGAAAAGGCAGCTGGATTTCAGGATTTGGCCAGGAAAGAATTTCTCGGCATAAGCTATCAGGATGTCCTCGAGCAGGACAATTTTGAGAGTGTTTCCTGTTTGATATTCCCGATATCTATCCAAATTATCCGGCAACCGAATAATCGCAAGTTTACCATCGTTTAGCAAACATGCTGCATGAATATGCCCCTGACTAATCGCAGCATCAAATTGTTTCTTCTTGTTGATGGCAATTGCAGTGCAAATTGGAAAGAGTTCCTTTTCAAAAATGTCAACTGCCACTTTTCTTTCACGCGAATTCCAGTCTTGAAGTGTGGTTATATGGATTCCATTGTCAGCAAGAGCTGGGAAAATTTCATGACAAACATTGGCGTCTTGTCTACTAACCACGACTTTGATTTCTTTGAGCAGTTTATCCAGAAGCACGGATGGAAGCGTTCCATCAGGCGGGAGGGCATGATTTCCTTCCCTGACTTTCCGCATCAATCCGGCTACACGAATCATGAAGAATTCGTCGTAGTTCGAACTTGTAATTGCCATGAATTTCAGACTGTCTAGAGGTTTTAAGCTCTCACCTTCTTTCATAACCCTGAAGTTAAACGCATTCCAGGAAAGTTCCCGCAGGAAATATTTCGATGTATTCTTCGTGAAAACTCCCACATCAACCTCAAAATCAGCTAAATTCCTAGTTTCTAAGCAGTATTTTCAAACCAAATAAATTTTCAAAGAAATCGGACTTCTCGGCCAGACTAAGCTTTTCCATGGAAATGTCTCCGGCGTAGGCAGTAAAGATTGTCAGCTTCTTATTTCCAGCTTTCAAATCGCTAATTACCACCGATTGAGTGTGAGATCTATCGAGCGCATCGGCAATTCTTAGAAGGGCCGCGAGTTTCTGTACAATTATGCGACTGCGACGATCCAATTTCATGTAGGAAGTATGTGAATTTCGAGGCTGCGACCTACGATGATAACGAACTATGTGTCCGACAATTTCTTTATCGGCGACTGAAAGGCCGAAAATGTCCGAATTCTGAATTATATACTGGCTGTGTTTGTGATGGTTTTCTGCGGAGATGTAAGTTCCAATATCGTGCAGCAGGGCCGCAGATTCCAGCAATAGACGATCTTTCAAATCCAGCTCCGTGTTCAATTTGTTGTACAGCACAATTGCTTGTTTCCTAACGAATTCGGCATGTTTCATGTTGGCGCGATAGTGTTTTGCGATACCGCGAGAGCTCTCTATTACCTGAGTGCTGAATATTTCTCTTAGAGCGCTGTGGCCGGTGGCATAGTTTACCAGCAAACCTTGGCGAATGTTTCCCGAGTGAACAAAAATTTCATCTGCCCTCGTAGACTCGACAAATTCATTGAGAATTATCAGGGATGGGTAGAGTAATTCAGCCTCGTTCCATGGGAGATTCAGGTGTTCAACTAGCTCGTCTGAGTTGTAGGTTTCAATTTCTTTTATGAATTCCCTGAAGGCGGCGAGCGGGATAACATCCATTTGTGGTGATAGGGATTTCCCCAGGCGAGATGCCACCAGACGGGCATCACTTCCAATTGCTAGCAGCTTGGATATCTTGGAAAGATCAAGCTCGTGGGATATCCCTCGGATGTTTCTTGAAGCATGGTGTCTGAAAGTTTCTTCCACGCTACCATCGACTTTGCTGTCGATGCGTTGCAGATATCTCAATGCTCCAATTGGTAATGCATAGGAGGCCATGATGTTTCCTTTTCGAAGTATCATTAACTCGGTGTTTCCAGCTCCTACTTCGATAATCATGGATTTGTAATGCTTGAAATCGGCGCAAACAGCCTCAAGCGGTTCTCGTACGGCAAGCCAGGTTAGTTGATTTGCTTCCACACCGTCGATTACCGCCACTTCGATTCCGGTTTGCAAGAGTACTCGATTAATAAATACTTCGCGGTTCTCTGATTCTCGCAGCGCGCTGGTACCTATGGCGACTATCCTGTCTATTCCGTAGGGAGCCATCAATTCCATGAAATCTTTCAAAATTGCTACCGCGCGATTTATAGTTTTTCGATCTATGGATCCGTTGCGGAAAACATCCCGACCGAGGGCGAGAGAGCGCTCAGCGCTGTCTACGAGATCCCATTCACTTGAGGGCCTGCTCTGTGCGATTAGCAGGCGAATAGCGCTGGAACCGATGTCGATGATTGCTATGATTTCCTGTTTTTGCATCCCGTTCCAGTATGCGCCATAATTGCGAATATGAATACAATGGTAGTGTGGGTTGTATGGTGATTTGAGGAAATGAGGTGGGTTGGTTTAAAAGATGCAGTCTTGGCAAGGGCTACCACCTTGATGATACCACAGGATGTATGATACCGACACGATGAGGAAATCTTGGCGTTGTTTAAGCAGTACAATAAGAGTTGAAAGTCTTTATCGGCACGCCTTCTCCGTATGAGGCTGTGATGCGCTGTTTCGCGGCTGAATACGGTGAGACTTATTGGGTTGGTGCATGATTTGGACAGGGATAAGTGGGCGAGGAGCATTGCGCGAAGTCAAAGGAGGTTTTGGAAGACAGGGAGTGGCCGGAGAGTTGAATTCGAGCGGTGCTTTCACATGCTTGGGAATTTGTAACTGATGTCAGGCCTGAGCATGTGATGAAAAAGGTTCTATATGCACTTGATGAACTTTGTGGGCTTATTTTGAGAAGACAAAGGTTTTGCTGCTGTGGAGTGAACTGGAAGGTTATTGATCGGGTGATGCCTGGGTTGGAGAGGACTGAGCTGATCTTATGGGAAGTCGATTAAGGGGATGCGCGTGGTAACTCCTGAATTGAGATTGGGTTAATTGGCTTAGGGACCGATTACTGTCCCTGTAAATTCCCCCCCTCTCAAGATAGCAGCTAGATTCTCGAAATCATTTCCAGCTGCGCAGATTATTTTGAGCCCTGCAGAAGATGCTCGTTCGCTTGCAACTGGATCGAATGGGATATTGGCCCCGGGGTGCCATTCCGATCCTGCGAGCTTTTTATACTCATTCCAGGTTAGTTCGGATATGGGCTTGGCGAGATTGCTTACACTTGGGTCTTTGTCGTAGATTTGGGAGATGTTGCTCAATACTGTTATTGTGTTCACTTTGAAACGTTCCGCGAGTATTACGGCATCGTAATCGGTTGAGAATCCGGGCTTCCAACCGGCTGCCACTAGTACTCTACCGTTAAACGGGAAACTCTCGCTGGGATTTGTCACTACCGGATCTGGACAGAGTGTCCCTAGTAAACCCCGCATTAGTTCGGCATTGAGTCGTGTGGCCATCACACCTACCCAGTCAAGTGTTTCGGAGGAACTAAACGGGGCCAGTTCTTTAAGTGCCTTCTGCCATTCTCTGGCGACGGCACCGCCACCAATAACAATGATGGCGCTGTGTGAAGGGTTTTTCTCTAACCATGAGTTCAGAAAGTCTAGAAAACTATGGAGGTATGTTACATCCGGTTTGTCTGGTGCAACGATGGATCCTCCCATATCGAAAATGTGTAATTCAAGCCGCTCATTCATAACCATAATCCTTATTTGATAGTATGATAGCTCATGATTGAGATGAGCATAAGAAGTTCAAAAAAAACTCTTAGCCTTGACGATGATCCTATAATGAATGTAATGATGGGTTGAGGTTAGAAATTTGAATTTTCGTGATAGATGTCGATTGTTTTGGAACCTTGTTCTTCTCTCGATAGGGAGCGCTGTGTTTGCGCAGGAAACAGCGCTGGAATTTTTCAATTCGGTGTCCGAGCACTATAAATCGATTTCAGATTATTCTGTTGACATTGTTATAGAAAAGGGTGATACGGTTCAGAGTGCAAAGGTTTGGTACAAACAGCCAAATAAACTGCGTTTGGATTTTGCTTCACCGCAGGGTATGGTGATGACAGTGGATGGAAACCTGTTACAGGTGTGGGTTCCCGCGTACCAGACGTTTTTTACTCAGCCCTTGAGAGGCAACAGTCAGGCTCAGCTTGCAAATGTTTCCAGTTCCAATGGGCTTGAACTGATTAAGAAGTACTACACAATCTCTTATGATCCGGGCCCGGAGTTGATGAGTTTGGAACCAGATTCCCCTATTAAAGTGGTGAAGCTGAAAGCAGAATGGAAATCAAGCACTCAAGGTTTTAGAAGATTGGATCTGAGTATTGATACGGACAGGCAAATACGCAAAATAGTAGGCATTACAACCATAAATGAGGAGATTACTTTTATTTTTTCGAACTTTTCGCTAAATCAGGGAATCTCTGATTCCAAATTTCAATTTGAAGCTCCGTCAACAGGTAATGTTATAGAGAATTTTTTATTCGACCCGAGTTAAAGTATGAAAACAATTGGAGAAATACTGAAAGCTGCGAGAGAGGATAGGGGTATTTCGATCGAGCAGGCAGTTCAGGAAACCAATATATCAAGGGAATTCATTGAGGCGTTAGAAAACGAATCCTTCGATAAATTCCCGGCTGAAACCTATTTGATTGGCTTCTTGAAGAACTATTCCGGATTCCTGGATCTAGACCCGAATAAGGCTGTTGGGTTGTATCGAAACTACAAACTGAGCCTGGAACCCACACCTATTGAAGAGTTGCTGGGTTCGAATAAGAATATTGTTGTTCGTCGCTACTTGATTGGGGGAGCACTTGCCGCACTCGCCGCCCTTATAGGCATCTTTGGCATCCCATGGCTTATCGACGTTATTGAGCGGACTAGAGCCGAGAACACGGCGGCAATCAAAATTTTCGATGATAATCTGATTTCCAGGGAGATTCATCCAGAGTTCCCGTTTTGGGAAGGTGTAGTGCGCCTCTCGGACGTCATTGTACTTGAGGATACTGCACAAACCATGGTGGAAGGAGATGCGGAGGTTGGTGAATTCCGTCTAGTGATAGGTGAGGCTGGTGAAAAGCTTCGAATAGACGGGATGGAACGCGGGGAATGGCTGATGAGACTGGGAGAGGAAATCAATATCCCCAACAGCAATGGGCGGCCTACCTGGCGGATTTACCTCAAGGACATTGGTTTAATTGGCGGGGGAGCTATAATTGAGATTCACGAATTGGTTCCGACAGAGAGGGGAATGGGTGTATTCGTGGGATCGGCTAGATTGCCTGATAATGAGGATTCAGGGGAAGCGGAAACTCAGATATTGAGAGAGGGCGTTACAATTAAGCAAGCCTTTGTTTTGGACATCGTGTTTCAGGATTTTTGCTTACTACGCTATGAGGTGGATGGCAAAAAGCCGATAGAAGCCTATTATAGTGAGAGTGAGCGTATTCGCTTAGATGTAGTTTCAGGGGTTATCCTTTGGGGTTCCAATGCTGGTGCGGTTGATGCGAAAATCGGGGAAGAAGAGTTGAAACTTGGCCGAGATGGTGAAGTGTTTGTGTACGCGGTGAGTTGGATAATAGATGAGAATCAAGGGACCTACGACTTATTCACCACCCATCTTCGATAAATTGCTTGGGAAACGAGTGGGTATTGTAAAAGCTGCAGAAGCATTGCTTGAAGTTTTGAGAAACTATGGATAAGGTATTTGCTTGCGCGGGAACCAGGTGAGATTTAAACTGGGCAATGGCCGCTAACTTTGAACCAACCGAGCCGGGGTGGCTTGAGAATTTGAATGCCCAACAAAGGCAGGCAACTGAACAGGACAGCCGATCCCTTTTGATTCTGGCGGGAGCCGGCTCCGGAAAAACGAGTGTCATAATATCCAGAATTGCCTGGATGGTGATGGAAAAGGGTTTTCAACCCACCTCAATACTCGCTGTAACTTTCACAAATAAGGCTGCCACAGAAATGCGGGAGCGCATAACTGCGATGGTACCCGAGGCGGGCAAAGTTATGATACGCACTTTTCATTCTTTCGGGGCCTGGCTACTTCGGCGTAATGCTGCCGCGGCAAATCTCACTTCAAACTTCACAATATACGACGATGATGATCAGCTTTCCCTTCTGGCTCAGGTTTTAGGAAAAATTTCTCACTCCGAACTTCGTACGTGGGCCCGCTTGATTTCAAGAGCCAAGGATCAGGGTCTGAGTGCCAACGGTGAACTTTCCACAGTGTCAACCAACCCGTTTTTTCCAGAGGTATACCAGCGTTATGAGAGACGGCTTCGGGAAATCGGGAATGTTGATTTTGGTGATTTGATACAATTACCAATGCGTTTGCTGCGAAATCGTCTGGAGATAAAGAGATACTTTCAACAGCGATTTCGTGCTGTGTTGGTTGATGAATATCAGGACACCAATGCTGCCCAAGATCAGCTTCTAAGAGAATTGGTAGGCAAGGATACCTGGGTTACTGTAGTGGGCGACGAAGATCAGTCTATCTACAGATTTAGGGGAGCCGAGATTGACAATATACTCAGTTTTCCGAATAACTATCCGAACACCCATGTGATTAGACTCGAACAGAATTATCGTTCAAGCGGAACAATTCTGGATATCGCCTCGTCTGTGGTTGCCAACAATTCGCAGAGGCTGGGAAAAAGGCTGTGGACGGATAAGGGAGCCGGAAGCAAGGCTATACTGGCTTATCTCGAGAATCACGAGGCAGAGGCCCGATGGTGCGCGGATTTTGTCAATTCCGGCGGCAATTTCGGCGAAAATGCTATTCTGTATCGAACAAACGCACAATCACGCATTTTTGAAGATGTGTTTCGTCGTCAAAGCATTCCCTATCGCATAATCGGAACGCTAAGTTTTTATCGACGCGAGGAGATTAAGGATGTTCTTGCCTATCTCGCCTGGATATCAAATTCGCACGACGAAGTGGCTTTCAGGCGTATTGCCAACAAGCCAAGGCGAGGTTTGGGTGTGCGCAGTATAGAGAAGCTCGTGGAGCTGAGCATTGCGGAATATGGGGGCGATATGGTTATGGCCGCGGAAAATTTCGAGGGCAGGAGTTCCGCGGCTTCGGCATCTCTGGCGGCGCTTGCTAGACGGTACTGTGAGTTTGATTGCTTTGAGCATCTAGGTTTTATGCTTCGAGATTTGATTGATGCATCCGGCATCCTCGAATACTATAGTAAAATCGATAACATCGAAAATACTCAGCGCACCTTGAATCTGGATGAGCTTGTGAATGCGGCCTCAGGATATCCGGCGAGTACCGAGGGCTTGACGGCATTCCTGGAGTTGGTTGAACTCGATCAGACAGTAACTGAGGAAGAAGAAAGCGATGATAATCGCGTTACTCTTATAACAATGCACAATACTAAGGGATTGGAATTTGATAGAGTTGTCGTTTCCGGCATGGAAGAGGGACTATTCCCTCGCGACGATGATGCGGGCGATGATGCAGAGCTGGAGGAGGAACGACGCTTGTTCTATGTGGCAATCACCAGGGCCCGAAGGGAGCTTGCCTTTACATGCTCCAGACGCCGTATGATTTGGGGCTACTATAAAGAGAGCTTGCCATCTCGATTTTTGAATGAGATTCCCAGGGAAAAAATTCATGTGGAAGGCGAACCGAATGAAGCTAATCTCGACTCATGGCAAAAAGGGACAATGCTCAGTCACGAGAAATACGGCGTTGGTGTGGTGCAGAACAGGATATCCAACCGTGGTCACACAGTTATAGTTGTACTATTCGAATCGGGCCGCAAGGCCACCTTTTTGCCGGAATTTTCATCTCATCAGATAGAATATCTTGGTACGGTTCAGGAGGACTTTTAATGATTCGCTCCGGTGTTCTGCTTTATTAACAACATCTTGATGTTGAGAGAGCTTGGTATGGGGTGATTCTTGATGTACGGTCCTATGAATGCTGGGGAGAGAGTTCTCATTGCCAGACTGCCAAGTATCAGGCGTGCACGCGGGTATTATCTGTATGCGCTGGATGGGAATCGCTGGCTCGATTGTTGGGTTGAAGGAGGTAGAGCCTTGCTGGGCCATCGACCCAGAGGCGTTTCGCATCGTTTGAAAAACGAAATTGATAAGGGTTTATACTCACCTTATCCAAATAAATGGCTGCAGCGCTTGAAGCTTGCTCTAATGCGGCTCTTTCCAGGATATGTCCAAGTTCGCATATATCAGAATTTCGAGCAGGCCATCTTGAATCTAAAGCTCAAAGAACATCCAATTGATCCGCTGGACCTCAGCGCCGAATCAATCCCCACGGTACTATGGGGCCGCCCTCTTCTACCAGAGCATCCTCGGGCAGAGTATCTTTTCCCCATTTTGCCCCTACCGGGATTGAGTGAAGCTCAGCCGGTTTTGATAAGTTCGAATAGCCTCCTCCCCGCAGCAGATTCTCATCCGATATCGCCAGTGATTCTAGCAGCCCTTACACGCAGTTGCACTGCGGTCAGCTACTGGAGAGGGGCAAAAAAATTAAATAAGCAGGGTGGGATTTCGACTGTGATTTCCGGTACTGACAAAATCCCGTGGCCCAGCATCAGCACCGCTGTCTGGAAGCGTAGAGGGCCCTACCTCAGTTATCGAGGCAAGGCGGGAGAATATGTTAAGCTATTCGAATATCTTTTTGTGCATAAAATACTGATCGCGCCTTCACATGATAGGCCATCGTTGCTTTTCCCGGGCGCGTCGCGGAAGGAGATAACTCTGCTGGGAGGGAAGGAGCTAGATAATGTATGATATCGAAGCCATTCCGATACTTGTACGATTGATGTGTTCATTCGGGGCCGCATTTTCCGCAGTTGTAGTCTGGAGAAAAACCCGAAACGGGGCTTGGATTTTGGTGGTTTTGAGCGCTATACTTTTTTTCATTGATGCCATCTATTCCACATTGGTATTCATTGGTCTTGTTTCTTACACCCTGCCTTTTTTAGGAGAGATTCCGTTGTTGCAGCTGATTCTGGTTGGAGCCCCCTATCTCTTCATGGCTGCCAGCTTTGTATTTTTTTTAATTTCTCATCGACACTATTGACTAAAGGTGTCAGTTTGGCAATTATGTACAGCCGGTAAGAGTTCACTTTGAGGCAACGATGAAAACGATTTATGTGAAACCCAAAGACGTGCAGCGCAAGTGGTACCTGATTGACGCCAAAGGCAAGGCCCTTGGGAGAGTGGCTTGCAGGGCAGCGTCCATTGCTCGCGGCAAACATCGATTCTTCTATGTGCCTTATCATGAAGTGGGTGATTACGTTATAATTGTCAATGCTGAGAAAGCTAGTCTTAGTGGCAATAAATCTCAGAACAAACTTTACTATCGACACAGCGGATATCCTGGTGGACTCAAAGTGGAAAATTATGAAAAGTTAGTAACCCGCCTGCCCAGCTCACCCATGGAGAAGGCGGTTAGAGGTATGCTTCCTCGCGGTCCTTTAGGGAACAAACTCTATAGCAATGTGAAGATATATGCTGGTTGGGAGCATCCGCATCAAGCGCAGCAACCCGAAACTTTGGAACTGTAGCCGTGGTTAAAGTACTTTCCAGCGGTATTGGTCGTCGTAAAACTTCAGTTGCGCGGGTATATGTTCGCGAAGGCCCTCCGGGCATCATGGTTAACAATCGAAAACTTGATGACTTTTTTAGAACAGACGCCCTCAGAAAACAGGTGAGGCAACCTCTTGTAATTACATCGAACGATGGGAAGTTAAACATTCTCATCACGGTACGAGGTGGTGGAGTTACCGGGCAGGCAGGCGCGGCGCGGCACGGTGTTGCCCGAGCGCTTGCGGAACTCGACGAAACAAATCGTCCTGCCCTGAAAACCAACGGTTTTCTCACCCGAGATGCGCGCATGGTGGAAAGAAAAAAATATGGTCGGCCCGGCGCCAGGAAAAAATTCCAATTCTCCAAACGTTAGTGTTGGCGACATAGATTCTTAGCGCATTTATCGATTACAACTTGGATTATTGTATATCAAGGTGATATCTGCTCACTGAAACTTGGAGTTGCCGACCCGGGGCAGATCGAGAATTCTCGGACTGCGCCAAAGCGACAAGGAAGGACGAGTCTGACGCCAGGGTATACAGGGGAGCGGAACAGAGATGGCTCTCGGGACTAGGAATTACAATGTAAGTGGTCAAGTTCAGGGAGTTGGCTATCGATGGTTTGTTATGCGCCGGGCACACGCTCTGGGCATTGTTGGCTGGGTTAGAAATCGGCGCGATGGAACCGTTGAGGTGTGGGCTGAGGGCGAAGAAACGGTTTTGGACGAATTGGAAAAGGAGTTGAGGGAGGGACCTCCAGGAGCTTCAGTCCGTGAGTTACATGGCGGATCAGTCAACTCGTCGGGTACACACACGGATTTCATCGTAAGATATTGAATAGTAATCAGTTCAAGGTATAATCACACTGCCGCCGGGGGATTAGCTCAGTTGGCTAGAGCGGTTGGTTCGCAATCAACAGGTCGTCGGTTCGAATCCGATATCCTCCAAACCAGGGATTGACAGACGGACGCGGTAACACCTCCGAGTAACACTCTTGAATCGCTCGGACGGCACAGGTTGAGAAATAGAGGGTTGTTAGCCGTGAGAACTGGAAATAGTTCTATTCCTGATGCAGTAGAATGCATCTTGGCCAGCATAGATACTGCGACCCTCGAAATCGTCCTCTATTCGAAGAAGCTGATTGTACTTGGCAACCCTGTCTGAGCGGCTCATTGAGCCGGTCTTAATTTGTCCAGTTTCAAGGGCCACCACTAAATCGGCAATCGTAGTATCGGAGGTTTCCCCTGATCGATGCGAAATTATTGCCGTGTATCCTGCCCGTTTGGCCATCTCCACTGCCTCATAGGTTTCCGTCAAAGTACCGATTTGATTAACCTTGATCAGTATCGAATTGGCGATTCCCCTGTCAATGCCTTTTTTCAGGCGTTTGGCATTAGTTACAAATAAATCGTCGCCAACCAACTGAATTCTCTCGCCAAGTCTTTCGGTTAGAGCTTTCCAGCCGTCCCAATCGTCTTCATTCAAACCATCTTCAATTGAGATAATTGGATAACGGTTACACCAGTCTACCCAGTAGTCAATCATCTGAGCACTATTCAGTTTTTCCCCGGTAGACCACTTCAGTGTGTATACATAGGAGCCATCCGGCTGTTTTTCGGAGAATTCCGAGGCAGCTGGATCGATGGCTATCATCACGTCTTTGCCGGTTTCAAGTCCAGTCCTGTCGATAGCCTTCATGATAAAGTCCAGCCCCTCTTCGTTGCTCTTGAAGTTCGGTGCATACCCACCCTCATCGCCAACAGCCGTCGAAAGTCCAGCAGCTTTGAGCAGTGCTTTGAGATTATGAAAAATTTCCGCTACCCACTGAATTGCTTGTCTAATTGAGTTGGCGCCAACAGGCATAACCATGAATTCCTGGAAGTCGACAGAATTATCGGCGTGAGAACCGCCGTTAATGATGTTCGCCATAGGTACGGGGAGCACAGATGCGTGAAACGTACCAAGATACTTGTATAGTTCAATCTTATAATACTGCGCAGCGGCTTTTGCTACCGCCATTGACACGCCCAGAATCGCGTTGGCTCCGAGCCTGTTCTTATTTTCTGTCCCATCGAGCTCAATCAACGTTCTATCCACATTCACCTGATCAAGTCCTGACAAACCGTTAACTGCATCCGCAATGACAGTGTTAGCATTTTCGACCGCTTTCAGGACACCTTTGCCTAAGTAGCGCTTTGCATCGCCGTCCCGAAGTTCAACAGCCTCATGGGCGCCAGTGGAGGCTCCGGATGGTACTGCTGCGCGGCCCAAAACTCCACTTGCCAACCTTACATCAACCTCGATAGTTGGATTTCCACGGGAGTCGAGTATTTCTCTTGCTTCTACATGTTCAATCGTATCCAAAGTGCTTACTCCTTAAATAGTTTCTATCCGCCATATTCTCGTCAAATATCCTTTTTTGTGAAGATTGGGTCAAGCGTCTGATAGTCAGCATCGTGGGCAAAATCTCTGGGGATCAAAACCATGGATACACTGTAGCTGATTTTTAGAGAATTAGAGGCATGTTCAGTCCGACCATCGGATGATTGTTATGCAAGCGCATTTTTCAATCTGCTAAACATCAATCAACTCCATTCCCGGTAAAAATGCAAAAACCCTGCGAATGCTTTTCTTCCAGGCGTTTGGGCTCAACACAAATGTGGATTCTTTCTAATTCTCGCATCACTTGATCCACAAGACAGCGTTTGAAATTCTCTTCTTCAGGCATCATGTTTTTCACTTCCGCCCTATAGCGTCGACCATTCACTATATCCGAACAGGTTAGTATCATTAAATCACTTGCCAATTCCTCCTTGGACATATCGTCAGTTCTGTTGACTGGAAGAAGATTTCCATTTATCCCCATGAAGATAATATTGTCGAAATTTTTCATGTAAGAACTGATTTCCCTAACTCCTTTTTTTGAGCTTGGGTTCCAGGGTCGGTACCGTGTTCCAGCAGGAAAAACCACTATAATTCGGCCCTTATGCTTTCGAGTAATCATCTCCCGTATGGCTGCCTGGTTTATTCGTACACTCTTTTTTCTAACCTCGGCGAGTTTCTTAGGGTCGGTAATGCTATCCAGAGTCCTGCTGGGGTAGATTACTATCGTATCGTACGATCTGGAAAACGCTGCGATAACAGGTAAGGTTTCGCTCAGTTTCATACCGCGAATAGGAAGCAGAGATTCGGCGGTTTTCAACCCCAATTGTTTTTCGATGAACCTAAAAATTGTCGGGAAGTCGAAGTTGCTGTAGTGTTCAGCCATGATGACACAGGACTCTCCCATCAAGCTCCGACGTCTTAGCTCAGCCAAAGCCTCAGCATTGTCTATCCGGCTTCCAGGAAGGGCAAGTTTGTCTATAAGCTCTCCGATCCATTTCCGGTTTACTTGACTTCCTACCTGATAAACGTTTTCGGGTTCGAATTCGTAATTACCATTGAGGTTGGATTCGAGTAGCGGAAGCTGCGGTATGAGATTCGACATTCTCACCCCTACATTCTGGTACAAATCACGTTCATCTGGTAGTGACAATATCACAATTTATTCTATTACCGATACCGACTCGCCTAAACCATTTCGTGCGATTCTCGGATTTTCAGGGTCGGTTATTTCTTTCCCGTTTAAGACATATCGATAGTACTTTGCTTCATCTGGAAGTGTCAGGGTGACTGAATATACACCGGGGTACACTGGCGATTCAGGCACGGGCGTTAAAAAAGGATCCCAACGATTGAAATCGCCCACTAGGGAAACACTGTTTCCCGGGGCGCTGCGATGAGTGAAGCGGATGCGACCATCGGGCAAAACCTTGACTCCAGGTGCCGGTGCACCTGAAGTATCTGGTAATATGAAATAAGATACCAAGAATCGGCGACTGTCCCTCTCAATTCCCGCATTCGGATCAGTGGTCCAAAGGCCGTCTACAATTAACCTATAACGAATTTTTTGCTTCTCCTCGGGCAGGGGCAGGGAAAGTACGAAAACTCCATGCTTGTTTTTTTGATATCTGTGGAGGATTCGATAGTCCTCATATTCCATGGCCAGGGCGACAGACTTAGATATCGAGAGGGGTGAGTAGCTTAGCAAAATACTTCCGCCCATCACACGAGGCGCAGCGGCATGTTCGATATTGGAGATTTCAAGGTGCAGGGCGGTATTGAACGCTTCGCAAAAAATCGGATCGAGCCCAACGATTATCAATAACAGGATTACTAATACGCCTGCTTTTCCTTCTGACATTTTCCCTTCTACTTCCTTAAAATTATTCCTCACATCCATCATTTTCGGCTAGCATTTGACTTACTTGAATTATCCTAATAGTTCAATGTGACATCTTTGTCGCCGATACTTACCATAGGATACCCCTTAGATGCCGACACGCGAAGAGCTTGATAGACTAGAAGACTTCGTTAGAAATTTGGGCAACGAACTCCTCTCCGAAGATGAAGTTGGAAGCTCGATGGATTCTAATGAGTTCAGTTTCCCTACCGATGTTCGATTAGCATCAGATTCCGACAACGATTATGACTCCACGACCGCGAACGAAATAGAGGATATGACCAGTGATTCTGATTATGCGGTAGAAATGGATACAGACTCTGGAGAAGAACTCGTTCTGGATGAAGAGATAAGCTCAGATGATCAGATTTCGAGCGAAATTTCGAGAACCGATGCTGTACAGGAACACGAAATCGATGGAGATAAATCGGAATACTCAGCAGACGATTTTGGCGAAGACTACGATTTTTCCGGCGAGGACGATGGAGAAGTTCATACCGCGGATATAAGCATGGTGTCAGGGCAGACAGGAAGTGTGGATGCCCAATATGCGAGCCAACCCTTCCAGCTGAAGGAAGAACACTACATCGCAATTCAACAGACTCTAGCGAAGCTCCCGCGAAATCTCAAATTGGCAATTGAGGAAACGCTGGCCGATGAGCGCATTGCTCCGAAAATCTTGCAACCCCTAATAGATTCATTAGTGGAAGGCGCTGCTCCAAGGTTGCTGGTAAACAAATTGTGGAGAATTACGAAGCGGAACATTGTTCTTCCTAGAGGTTATGAGAAGCTCT
Organism: Olavius algarvensis spirochete endosymbiont; assembly: GCA_900608495.1. GTDB lineage: Bacteria > Spirochaetota > Spirochaetia > DSM-2461 > DSM-2461 > UBA2779. The sequence continues at coordinate 25,572 of UWYT01000291.1, forward strand.
CCGGAGAATTCCTGGTGCGAAAAAGGAGCTCGCTGACTTATCGCCTTACCAGAGAAGGCTGGTCAGTAGTCCGGTTGATTCTCCTGGTAGTCAGCATTACCTGGATGCTGGGAGCTTCTGCTTTCATGTGGGTTTATCGTCCGTTGATGGCGGGACACATTTACGATATGGGCCTGGAGGCCATCAGTGTCGACGATGTTGATAGAGCTATTTCCCATTTCAATGACGCTTGGTACGGTTGGCCCCTATTCGTCCGCGAGGGAACAGATCGGATCGCTGATTCGCAGATAGTTGTAAAGGGCTGGAAGAGTAAACATAAATGGCTGGAATATGTCGCGGCTTTTCAGGCAAGGAAATATTGGGAGAAGGTCGAATTGTTTTACGAGGGATATCTTGAATTCAAACCTGATAATAAGAGTGTTAGATTGAAATACGCATATTTTCTTTCCGGTGTGATGGGGAAGCATGAAAAAGCAATTGCAATCCTTGAGAAGGTACCAGGTACTGGGAATCGAAAATGGAATAGGGAATATATGCTGACAGTCGGAGATATCTACTTGGATTGGGCTCAAGACGATCCCACAAAATATGAGGAGGCTCGTTTCCACTATGCGAAAGTCTTGAAGATGTCTCGAAATGACGAGAGGGCCTATCTCTCCATGATGAATTATCACCTGCGTTTAGCTGATGAGAAGGAAATAACTCTCCTGTTACCTGTCTTCGAGCAAGAAGTGCCTGGTAAAACCGATTCGCCGGAATTGGCGGCAGTAGTGTATGCGGGTTTGGCCGAGTATTTCCTTGCCAGGGGTAATAATGGAGACTCCAAACGATTCATAGAACTTGCGCGTACTGCCGACCCTTTTGCACCTGAACCATCCTTCATTGATGCACAGTACTGGCATCTTGCCGAAGATGAGGGGCGCGAATATCAGGCTTACAAGGCGACTCTCACCAATCTTGATGCTCTTGAATCCCTAAGTCGAAAGGATCTGAGAATGAGAATTCTCTCACTAGGGGGTGTAGGTAGAATTCAGGCAGCAAATGGCGAACTTCGTGCTGCGATGATGAGCTACGATAGGGCTTCGAAGTTATTTGAAGATGCACACGCAAGGAATCAACTTGGAGCTTCACCTGAATATGGTCAGCTATACTTGGAACAAGGCAAAATCATGTATCATGGTTTTGGTTTCAGTGACGATCTAACCCTTTCCCTCGTGGAAAATCAAGACACTGTAGTTGAAGGAGATAGTAGATACGCTGAACTCGCACAGGCTGAGAGATACTTCAATAAGGCAGAAGAAATTTTCAATAACGGCAAGGGAAGCGGTTTGCCGGCAGAGATACTTTATCGCCGCTCATACATACGATACGTTCTTGGCCTGGGGGATGAACTGTTGGACTTTCTCAGAGTGGCAAGATACGAACCCACAGATTACGAAGCCAGGTTAGCCCTCGCGACTGTTTTGTTGGCTAACGGTGATTTTGAAACCTCTCGCAATCAATATTTCAAAGCCCTTGAGCTGCTGAATGAAGAATCACGAGAATTCGAGGATAATCCGACCGAACAGCAGAAGTATGCCGAACTGCTGATAAGATATGTGTTTGCTTGGAACAATCTGGGAGTCAGCAGGGCCCGTTCGGCTTCGCGAGGCGGGGGCGATGACGAATATGCGGGGGCTCTAAGCGCATTTACCATGGCTTCCACATATCTGGATGAGGTTAATAACAGCATGCTAAATTCTCGCGGCCTGATTGGGGTTCGCGGTTCGGAGCTGGAACGAATCGTCTTGATGGCGGATGGACGGAGGGTATTGCTTGACAAAGCCACCTATCCCTATGTGAATCGATCGCGCTTGTTAGACATCGACGAAACAGCTGCGGCTGAAACCAACTACCTCTTCTATACCGACATCCCTTCCAGCCTGCTCCCTCAGTTTTAGCTTCACTTCCACGGTGCTCTACGCACGGCGAGGTTCCCGCATCATGGGTGTATTTAAACTTCAAGCATCCAGTTGTGCTTATCCTCCACAGCACCATACTGTATGCCTTTCAGTACCTTAAGAAGATGTATTGAGATAGAGTCTTCTTTGAGACTGGAAAATTCCTGCTTTCTACCCGAATGGGTGAGCGAGCTCAAGGGGGTGACCCCGGCGGCAGTGCCCGTTACAAAGCACTCTTCCGCATTGTTCAATACATCATCCACTCGCAAATCATCTTCTTTCACATCCAAACCCATCTCTCCTGCGATAGTGATTATGGATTCCCTAGTGACACCGGGGAGAATAGTGTCCTTCATCATTGGAGTTACTAGGCGGCCGCCGGGGAATAGAGCAAAAAAATTGCTCGATGATCCTTCTTCAATGTAGCGTTGTTTCGCGGCGTCAAGGAATATAGCTTCCATGTAGCCATCATCGATGGCCTCGGCCTTAGCAAGAATGGAAATAGCATAATTAGCCGAAGTTTTAATCCATCCAATTCCATTTGGTGTCGCACGAATTCGCTTGGAAGTTATCGCATTATTGGCACCTGGCGTAAAATATTGTGAAACCGTGGTGCAAACAGTAATCACCCAGGGTCGATAGGACAGATTTACGCCTATCCCTCCTTCCGAGTATGAGAACGGCCGTATATAAACGGCATCGCCGTTCTGCCAAAAATTTGATTCCCAGGCCGGATTATATTCAGGCGTGAATCCAATAACAGCATTCCGTCGTACTGTCTCTTTCATTGCGTTCAACAACAGTTCTTCATCAATAGGCGGCATTCTAAGTCCTTTCATGGAAGCTGCCATTCGAGCGCAGTTGCGATCAGGACGAAATAGTTTCAGCGATCCATCCGGCTGTGGAAATGCCTTAAGCCCCTCAAAGCAGCTTAGTCCATATTGGGTTGAGTAGCTAACTATAGGTAAATGCGGTAGCCTGTTGCGACTATCCACCAGGGCTGTATGCTCTTCGTCACTCATCGACGCTTCTTCTTCCAATGTATGATGCGGTCGCTCTAGGTATTCTTCTTCCCAGTACTTGCCATCAAAGTGAGCCTGATGAATCCATGGGTACATCGACAGTTTAAACGCCACCTTGCCACCTCGCAATTCTTGAGTTTCATAGTATGGTGCTTTGCAGTTATAGTCGAGACCCGAATAGGGTAGAATACCAGGTATGGTTAAGAATGTGATTATCATGGCTGGGGGTTCGGGTAAACGACTCTGGCCCGCGTCCCTGGGTAACAAGCCCAAACAATTCCTGAAGGTGGATGGGAAGATAAGCCTATTTCAGGGAGCTCTGAAGCTGGCCTCTCATCTAGGAGTCTCGGGTTGCGTTTACGTCGTAACACATCAAAGCCATGTAGGGATAGTGATAAAGGAATGCCGGAATTTAAGCGCCGATTTACGCTCCAGGCTTGCAATACTGGCAGAACCGATCGCAAGGAATACCGCGCCTGCCCTTGCTCTAGCTGCATCCAGAATGCTGCTGGACGGTCGGAATGAACAAACATGTCTCGTAATGGCTGCGGATCACATTGTTTCACCGTTCGATGAGTTTTCAAACTCCGTGGAAATAGCGTCCATCGAAGCTGAAAAGGGATATATCGTCCTCTACGGCATAGCGCCATTGGTTCCCGCCACCGGTTATGGTTACATCGAAATTGCTACTCCCCCCAACGGAGCCAGTGCTAAAACTTTTCACTCTCCTCGGCTGGATTTTCCCGGCACCACTTCTTCCCCGTGTTACAAGGTGAAGACTTTTCATGAAAAGCCCGATGTCAAAATTGCAAAAGAATATCTATCCTCAGGTTGCCACTACTGGAATGCTGGAATTTTCACTTACGGAAACGATGTATTTTTTCGCGAATTGGACTTGCATGCTCGAGAAATAAGCAAGTTATTTGATCAACCAAACGAAACGTGGTTCAAGAAACGAAATTCCGAAGGAATAGTCATATACGAAGCAGCGGAGGAATTGCAATCGCTTTACACTCTCTGCCCGAATATCTCCATTGATTACGCAATCATGGAAAAAACGGCAAAAAGTCGAATGGTTAGAGCCAGTTTCGAGTGGAACGATGTGGGCGGTTGGGATGCTATTGCGGAAATGGATACTCTGCCCGAAGCGGTTGTATATTCGCATCAATCCTCGAACAACTTTGTATATTCTGAACTTCCAGTCGCTCTGTGTGGGGTAGAAGATCTAATCGTGGTTACCGTGAATAATAGAGTTCTGGTGTGTAAAAAGGGAATGAGCGAACTCGTTAGAGAAGCTGCTTCGGAAGACTCGAAAAAAGAATAACGTTTTTTCTTGGCATATTAGTGAAATAAGTGTTATATTACCCCACATATAGACCGATACTATAGAAGGTATAGAGTCTAAGGAGGCATATATGATAGATTTCTATGACCCTCGTTTTTTTAAGCTT